>JBKHWC010000108.1:0-8236 GCA_046569765.1 Alphaproteobacteria bacterium
TTCCGGAACACCATCCTCGGCGAGACATGGATGGAAACCGGCGAGGCGCCCGACTGGCAGCGGCTGGCGGACCGGCGTGAAGCGTGGTCCCCGGGCACGGTCCCGGAGCGGGGGCTGTTCCTGACCGCGGGCGCCGACGTTCAGAAGGACCGGATCGAGGTCGATGTATGGGCCTGGGGCCGAGGCCTGGAAAGCTGGCTCGTCGATCATCTCGTGCTCGAAGGCGGGCCCGGCGATCCGGCCTGCTGGCAGCAGCTGACCGACCTGCTCGGGCGAACATGGGCGCATGGGTCTGGCCAGCGGATGACGCTTGCCCGGCTCGCCATCGACACGGGGTATGAGACCAGCGCGGTCTATGCTTGGTCGCGCCAGGTGGGCTTCGCGCAGGTGGCGCCGGTGAAGGGCGTCGAGGGGTTCGCGCGAACGAGTCCGGTGACCGGGCCGACCTATGTCGACGCGACCGTCGCGGGCAAGCGGCTCCGGCGCGGCGCCCGGCTCTGGACCGTGGCCACATCGACCTTCAAGGCCGAGACCTATCGCTTCCTGCGGCAGGACCGGCCGACGAGGGAAGAACAGGCGGCGGGCGCGCTGTGCCCGCCCGGCACGATCCACCTGCCGGACTGGGCGGACGGCGAATGGCTGAAGCAGCTGACCGCCGAGCAGCTGGTGACCGTGCGGACGAAACGCGGCTTCGCGCGGCTCGAATGGCAGAAGCTGCGCGAGCGCAACGAGGCGCTGGACACACGGGTCTATGCCCGTGCGGCGGCGTGGATCGCGGGCGCGGACCGCTGGCCCGAGGCGCGCTGGGCTGATCTGGAGGCCCAGCTCGGGGTGGCGAAGCAGGACGGACCCGAGGCCGGACCGGGAACGCCGGCGCACGTTGAGAGACGAACCTCGCCGCGCCGGCGCACGGTGCGCTCAAGCTACATGAGGTGATCCATGGCCACGGCCGCAGAGCTCCGCGCCCGCCGCGACGCGCTGACCGCGCAGCGATCCTCGGGGGTGGCGCGGGTCAGCTATGACGGCAAGACCGTGGACTATCGCAGCGTGACGGAGATCGACCGGGCCGTCGAGGCGCTGGATCGCGAGATCGCCGCGGCCGAGGGGCGTCGGATTGTCCGGCAAGTGCGCGTAACGACGGCGAAGGCTCTCTGAACCCATGGGCATCTTCGACCGTTTCCGCCGCCGCTCGACCGGCGGTCCCGCTGCGGTGCGCGCCCGCCTCGAGGGCGCCATGGCGAAGCGCCGGCTCCGTGGCTGGAACCCGCCGCTCGAGAACATCAACGCGCTGGTCTCCTCGGGCGGTCCGCGACTGCTGGCGCGGTCCCGCGAACTGGTGGTGACCAACGGCTATGCCGCCAACGCCTGCGAGGCCTTCGCCGCGAACCTCGTCGGCGACGGGATCAAGCCCTCGTCGCTGATCGGAAACGCTGACATGCGCGACCGGGTGCAGCGGCTCTGGCTCGCCTGGACCGACGAGGCCGATGCGGAAGGGCTGACCGACTTCTACGGCCTGCAGGCCATGGTCGCGCGGGAGATGTTCGTCGCCGGCGAGTGCTTCGTCCGGCTGCGCCCGCGTCGGGTCGAAGACGGGCTACTGGTCCCGCTGCAGCTGCAGCTTCTCCAGTCCGAGATGCTGCCCTTCGAGAAGACCGAGACCGCGGCGAACGGCAACCGCATCCGCTGCGGGATCGAGTTCGATGGGATCGGCCGCCGCGTGGCCTACCACTTCCGCCGCCGCCACCCGGGCGACAGCACCGACCAGGGGGCGGCCATCCCGGAGACGGTGCGCGTGCCGGCGGCGGACGTGCTGCACATCTATCGCCCCATCGACGCGGGCCAGATCCGGGGGCTGCCGCATATCGCGCCGGCGATGGTGCGGCTGTTCCTGCTCGACCAGTACGACGACGCCGAGCTCGACCGGAAGAAGACCGCGGCGATGTTCGCGGGCTTCATCACCAAGACCGCGCCGGAAGAGCCCATGATGGGAGAGGCGGAGGCGGATCTCGACGGGGCGGCCATCGCGAGCCTCGAGCCCGGCACGATGCAGGTGCTGCTGCCCGGCGAAGACGTGAAGTTCTCGTCCCCGGCGGATGTCGGCGGCGGCTACGAGGCGTTCCAGTACCGGACGCTGCTCTCGGTCGCGGCCTCGCTTGGGCTGCCCTATCACCTCGTCACCGGCGATGTCCGGCAAGCGAACTACTCGAGTCTCAGGGCCGAACTCGTCGAGTTCCGTCGCCGCATCGGCCAGCTGCAGCATGGCGTCATCGTGCACCAGCTCTGCCGGGCAGTCTGGCGGCGCTGGCTGGAGACCGCGGTCCTGTCGGGCGCGCTGGAGGCCGATCCGGCAGAGGTGCGACCGGTGCAGTGGATCCCGCCGCGCTGGGACTGGGTCGATCCGCTGAAGGACATCCAGGCACAGGTGCTGGCGATGGAGGCCGGCATCACGTCGCGGCGCAAAGTGGTCGAGGCCACCGGCTACGACATCGAGGAAATCGACCGCGAGAACGCCGCCGACGCCGCCCGCGCGACAGGTCTCGGCCTTCGCTACCGCACGAGCCCCGGCGAGACGCAGGGCGCCCGCGCGACGCCGGCAACGCGGGCCGAGCCCGGCAACGGCGCCGGCAACGACACGGACGACGGAGCGGCGACGACCGATCCGGCCACCGAACAGGAGTGACGACATGGCAAGCTGGTATGCGATCCGCGCCCGGGGGACCGGTGCGGAAGTAGCAATCTATGACGAGATCGGCGCCTACGGGGTCTCGGCGAAGGGGTTTCTGGCAGAACTGGGCGCGCTGCCTGAGGGCACGCCTGTCGATCTGCGGCTCAACAGCCCCGGCGGATCGGTCTTCGACGCGGTGGCGATCCACAACGCGCTGAAGCGCCACGAGGGCACGGTCACCGTCTGGATCGACGGCATCGCCGCCTCCGCCGCATCCTACGTCGCCATGGCGGGCGACGAGATCGTCATGCCCGAGAACGCCTTCCTGATGATCCACGACCCGGCCGGCCTCGTGATGGGCACGGCCGAGGACATGCGCGCCATGGCCGAGGCGCTCGACAAGGTGAAGGGCAGCCTCGTCTCCGGCTATGCCGCGAAATCCGGCCGGACGCCGGAAGAGGTCTCCGCGCTCATGGCCGCCGAGACATGGTTCGACGCGTCGGACGCCGTGGCGCAGGGCTTCGCCGACCGGCTGATCGAGCCCGTCCGGATCGCCGCGCGCTTCGACATCGGCCGCTTCCGCAACGCCCCGCCGGTGCTGGTCGAGGCTGTCGAAGCTGAAGCGGACACTGGCGAGCAGACCGACGCCGCCGCCCCCGAAGTTTCCGAGGCGACGGACGAAGCTGCCGAAGACGGGCAGGCCGTGGACGCCGAAGGCGATGAGGCTTCCGCCCCCGACGCCCCTCAGCCGCCGGCCGAGACGCCACCGCCCAGCGGCGCGCCGCCGGATCCTGCCGTGATCCGGGCCGAGGCCATTGGCCACGCCCGGGCCGTCATCGATCTCTGCCGCCTTGCCGGCCAGGCGCAGATGGCCGGCCGTTTCCTCGAAGAGGACGCGAGCCTCGATGAGGTGCGCACCGTGCTCCTCGCCGCCAGGGCCGAGGCCGAGCCCGAGATCGCACCCCATCACCCGCAGCCCGGCCGGTCCTCGGCCGCGCGCCCCTGGGGCGAGATCGTCGCCCGCACCTTCAAGCTGAAAGGATGACACCATGACCACGCTCGTCGAAGGCACGCACCCCGGCGGTTTCCTCGTCTGGGAAGCCTTCCGCGACTACACCCGCGAGACGATCACCGTCGCCGCGGGCACGCTTGAGCCCGGCACGGTGCTGGGCAAGATCACCGCGTCCGGCAAATACGCCGCGCACGATCCCGCCGCCGTCGACGGCACCGAGACAGCCGTCGCGGTGCTCTGGGGCAATGCGGATGCGTCCGGTGGCGATGCGCTGGCCGTCGCCGTCGTCCGCGGTCCCGCCATCGTCAACCGCCACGACCTCGTCTTCGCGGGCACGCCCAGCGAGGGGGAGATCGCGGCCGCACACGCGGCGCTCCTCGCCGCGGGCATCCTCGTCCGCTGACCCAATCCCGACAGGAGGCATCCAAATGGCCACCATGGACATCTTCGAAGGCGATGCCTTCACCATCGTCGAGCTCACCCGTGCGCTCGAGAACATCCCCTACAAGCCCGCGCTGCTCTCGGGCTCGGCCCTCTTCAGCCCGCGCGGCGTGCGCTCGCGAACGGTCGTGATCGAGAGCCGCGACGGCACGCTTTCGCTGATCCCGTTCTCCGAACGCGGCTCGGCCTACGAGAGCCAAGTGCCCGACCGGCGCGAGATGCGCGCCTTCGTCTGCCGGCAATTCAAGAAGCAGGACGTGCTCTGGGCCTCCGAGATCCAGTCCGTCCGGGACTTCGGCGCGGAGAGCGCCACCCAGCAGGTGCAGACCGAGGTGGCCTACCGGCTCCGGAAGCTCCGCCAGGACGCCGAGACCACCTTCGAATACCATCTCCTGAACGGCATCCAGGGGCTGGTGAAGGACCCGAAGGACCACGCCACCGTCGTGAACTATTTCACCGAGTTCGGCATCACGCCCGCGGCCGAGATCGACTTCGATCTCGACAACGCAAGCCCCGCCTCGGGAGCGCTGCGGAAGCGCTGCCAGGCGCTGATCGAGAGCGTCGAGGACTCGATGGGCGGGCTTTCGGCCGGGGCCGTGCAGATCCGTGCCGAATGCGGCTCGGCCTTCTTTGCTGATCTCGTGGCCCACAAGGAGGTGCGGGAGACCTATCTCAACACCGCCGCGGCGGCCGATCTGCGGGGCCGCGTCGCCGACGAGGTCAGCTTCGGCGGCATCACCTTCCGCCGCTACCGGGGCGGCGTCGGGTTCACGGTCCCGACCGACAAGGCGTTCTTCTATCCCGAGGGCATCGAGGGGCTCTTCGAGATCTACTACGCCCCCGCCGACACCTTCGAGACGGTCAACACGCTCGGCCAGCCGCTCTATGCCCGGACGATCCCCGACCGGGACCGCGACGAATGGGTGCGGCTGGAGATCGAGAGCAACCCGCTGCCGATTTGCACCCGGCCGCAGGTGCTGCGCTCGGCACGGCGAACCTGATGACCGTCTTCGACGCCGCCCTCGACGCGCTCTTCGCCGACGCTCACCTGGCACGCGACGTGGTCTACACCGCCGAGGGCGGCGCGCCGGTGCTGGTCCGCGCGATCCTGCGCCGACCCGACGACGTCACCGGCTTCGGCGACGCGCGCATCTGGTCGGAAACCACTCGGCTGGATCTGCGCCTCGCGGAGGTGGCGAACCCGCGTCCCGGCGACCGGATCGAGATCGACGGCGAGGCTTTCCTTATCCAGGGCGAGCCCGTCCGCGACCGCGAGCGGCTGGTCTGGACCGTCGATCTGCGCCCGGCTTGATCGCGATGAAGCTGAAGCTCGACATCGCGCCCGATCTCGTCGCCGCCATGGCGGCAGAGGTGAAGGCCGGCGAGAAGGCGGTCACCGCCGCCATGCGCGAGGCCGGCACCGGGCTGAAGACCGCCTGGCGCGGCCAGATCACAGGCGCCGGGCTCGGGCGACGGCTCGCGAACTCGATCCGGAGCCAGACCTACCCGAAGGCCGGCGAAAGCCTGAACGCCGCGGCGCTCGTCTGGTCCAAGGCCCCGGTCATTGTCGGCGCCCACGATACCGGACCGCTGATCCGTTCTAGGGACGGCTTCTGGCTGGCGATCCCGACGCCAGCCGCCGGCCGCGGCCTGCGCGGCGGCAGGATCACCCCCGGCGAATGGGAGCGGCGACGCGGCCTGCGCCTGCGCTTCGTCTATCGTCGCACCGGACCGAGCCTGCTGGTGGCGGAGGGCCGGTTGAACACGAAGGGCCAAGCGGTGGTGTCGCGCTCGAAGACCGGGCGCGGAAAGGTCACCGCGCCGATCTTCCTGCTGGTACCTCAGGTCAAGTTGCCGAAGCGGCTTGATCTGGCGAGGGATGCCGAGCGGGCGCACGACGCGGTACCGGGACTGATCGTGGCGAATTGGGTGGAGGCGAAACTATAGTCGGACGCGCCGGAAAAAGGATCTGGAGCCCTGACAGGCCCCGTCTATCTCGGCGGCCGAGAGATCGTATTCTGGTCCTGATGCCGCCTGCACGATCCGGCGCCCGAAGCCCGGTGACCGGCGTGGCCTCACGTGGCCACCCGCAAATCGGCCCGCGCGTCGCGGATGATCGACCACGAGGATTGCAGAAACAGCCCGGCGATCACTGCCGCTACAACGAGGTCGGGCCATGCCGTGTTAGTCCAGGCGACCAGACCCGCTGCCACGACGACCGCTGCATTGCCGATGGCGTCGTTGCGCGAGAACAGCCAGACGGCCCGAACGTTGGCATCTCCGGCCCGGTGGGGCAGCAACGGCAGAACGGCAACCACGTTGACCACGAGCGCGATCACGGCGAACAGGCCCATCAGTTCAGCTTCAGGCTGCTGCTGAACCAGTACGCGGTAGGCCGTGTTGGCGAGGACCCCGAGACCGAGCGCCCCGAGAAACAAGCCTTGGATCAGAGCGGAACGGGCTCGCCAGACCAGGCTCCAGCCGATCGCCAGAACCCCAAGGAAGGTGATCAGGCCATCGCCGAGGAAATCGAGCGCATCGGCTTTCAGGGCCTGCGATCCGGAAATGAAGCCGCCAACCATCTCGATGAGGCCGTAGCCCACGTTCAGCACGATCACGATCCACAGCGCACGCCGGTAGGCCGGGGTGATATGGCTCAAGTCCTTCGGAAGATCGTCGATGTCTCCCTCGTGATCAGCTTCGGGTCCGCCCAGCCGATCCAGTCGGTAGCCGATGCCCGACACCGCACGCTCCACTTCGGGCAGCTGCAAACTCAGGTCGGATACATGCACCGTCATGATCTGCGTGGCAGTCGAGACTTTCACGTCCTCGACCCCGGCCGACCGCACCGCCTTCTCGATCTTCGCGGCGCATGACGGGCAGTCCATGCCGGTGACTCTGTAGCGCGCGTGCTCAGCGTTGCTCATTGTGGCCGTTTCGCTCATTACGATCTTCCGTGGACAGACGAGGCTATATATCATTGCAGACTGATATGTCGAGCGAGACCGGAATCCTTCAGCAGGCTGATGCTCAAGTCGTCGAGTTGCGGGCGAAGCTTTTCCGCGGCTTGGCTGACTTCTCGCGCATGTCGATTTTGGCCGCTCTGCGTGACGGCCCGCTTTCGGTTGGGGAGATCGTTGGCGCCACCGGCCTGTCGCAGTCGAACGCCTCAAACCACCTGCGGTGCCTGAGCGAATGCGGGCTGGTTGTCGGAGAACCGGACGGTCGGTTCGTCCGGTATCGGTTGAGCGATCCGCGCTTGGACGAACTGATGAGGCTGGCCGACGACCTCCTGGCCGGGACCGCTCGGGGCGTTGACTCGTGCGAGAATTTCAAAGGAACGGGCACGGTCTGATCGACGGCGGACGTCCGCCGTCGTTGGCCTACGATCAAGACCGGGCGACGACGCCCGGTGCTGTGCCATTCGGATTTTCTTCGGTGACTTCATGCCCAGTACACGCGAGGCCACGCTGGCGGCGCTGCACGCACGTCTTTTGGCGTTGCCCGCCACCGCGCTCCGCGGCGAGGTGCTGCCCGAGCGCGTGCCGGCCGAGGGGCTGCTGATCCTGCGCGATGGCGAGCCGGGCGAGCCGGAGGTGACGCTGTCGCCCCTGCGCTACCACTACCAGCACCGCGCCGAGATCGAGGCCGTCGTTCAGGGCGCGGCGCGTGACGCCGCCTTCGACACGCTGACGGCCAGCATCGGCGCTGCGCTCGCCGCCGACCGGACGCTGGGCGGGCTCTGCGACTGGGTCGAGGCGGAAGCCCCGCGCCCCGTAGACCTGCCGGTCGAGGGCGCGGCCAGCCTGAAGGCCGCCGTGATCCCGGTGGTGCTGCACTATTCCACGGCCGACCAGCTGGCCTGACCCCGACAACCCGAGGAGAACACCATGGCACGAGCCCAGGGGGCGCGGGCGCTGATGGCGCTTGCGTTCGAAACGACCTATGGAACGCCGCCCGCGAGCGGCTTCACCCGCATGCCCTTCGCCAGCACCTCGCTGGGGGCGGAGCAGCCGCTGCTGAACTCGGAGTTGCTGGGCTACGGCCGCGACCCGCTGGCGCCGATCAAGGATGCGGTGACGGCCGACGGCGATGTCGTCGTGCCGCTCGACGCCGAG
>JBKHWC010000109.1:0-8189 GCA_046569765.1 Alphaproteobacteria bacterium
TCGCCCTGGCCCAGGATGATCAGCCGGGCCGGGCGCTGGCCAAGCAGATGCGCCATCGCGCGCAAGAGGGTGGGATAGTCCTTTGCGGCCGTAAGCCGACCCGCCGCCAGAACAACCGGAATGTCGCGGTCCTCCAGCCAGGGATGGCTGACAGGCTCCTCCATCAGGCGCTGGATCCGGTCCAGATCGAGGGGGTTGTAGATCGTCGTCAGTCGGTCACTCAGGGCAGGATACAGTGCCGCCATTTCGTCCCGCGCGCCGTTCGAGACGCAGACGATTGTATCCGCCTTGCCATAGAAGCGGCGGACCAAGAGCCGCATGATGCGTGCCATCCCGCCACCCGCATGGCTGCGCGAAGGGCTGCTATGTTCACTGACCACCAGCCGCAGCGGCACCCGCGCCAGCATCTTCGCCCAGATGGCGATGACATTGGCATGTGTCATGGCCGACAGCATGGCGTCGGGCCGTTCGCGCCGCAGATAGCGCACCAGCGGCCAAAGGCTCGTCAGCACCCGGCTGCGGGCCAGGTCCACGATCCGCACGCCTGCGGCAACTTCGTCCAGATAAGGCCCCTCGGCCCGCGCGAGCACCAGATCCACGCGATGCCCGCGGGCGGCAAAGCCGTTGGCCAGCAGGACCATCACCCGCTCGGCCCCTCCGCCGCGCAGCGAGGGAAGGAAAAGCGCGATGTGGCGCGGGTCTTGCGGTTCAGCGGTTTCGGTCATGGCGGGCAATCACAAGCAGATAGGTCAGGATTTGCAGCGTGTAAAGCGCCGCCGTGGCAATCGAATATCCGGCGACAGCCGCAATCGGCGTGCCCTGGGTCCAATAGCCGAGCATCATTCCGGTCAGGCCGCCAGACAGGATGATCCCGTTGAAAACCAGATGGACCCACTGCGCCCGGATCACCGGCAAGGCGCGCACGGACGGAATATTCGCCAACATGCCGAGGACCCAAAGCGCCATCCATCGCGCGAATTCCCCCGCGGGGCGCCAGGCCTCGCCGAACATGAGCGCGAATATGGCCGGGAAGGCGAACGAGACCAGAAGAAGCGCCCCGCCGGGGACAAGAAACTGTGCCAGGGTGGCGCGCAGGACTGTCGGCAACAGCGGCTTGCCCTCCCGGGACATCTCTGCAAGACGGGAGTAATAGACACTGCCAACCGCGCTTCCGATGACGTTCAGTGGCAGGTTCACCACGCTGCGCGCCAGGGCATACAGCCCCGCTGCGGCAGGCGAGAACAGCACCGACAGCGCGAGAACCGGGGCGACTTGCGCGAAGGCGTTCATCATATCCGTCGGCACCCGGTAAAGCGGAAAGTCCCGGTGTCGGCGCAGAAGCGTCAGGGCCTCGCCCGGGTCCATCGGCGGGACAGGCGTGCGGCGGCGGCGGTTGCCAAAGGTCAGCAGGGCCGACTGGACGGCAGGCGCGATCGCGGTGACGGCCACCAATGTCCCTGCAACCGGGGCCGCCAGCCCGCCCAGCACCCGGGCCAGATTGGTCAGGAACGCCTGGACCACGGTGACGATGGCGACCAGTCGGAAACTTCCCAGCCGGGCCGCGCGGAAATCGGCGACATCCTGCAGGGCGACGCAGAACAAGGCCAGCGGCAGGAACCAGATCATCGCGCCCAGAGCCTCGGCACCCAGCAGCGTCAGGATCTGCGTATCGGCGAACAGCAGAACGAAGCCCAGCAGGATGGAGAGGCCAAAGGCAATCATCACCGCCAGACGGGACAGCCGCGCCGCCTCGGCCTCGTCCGATGCCACGACGATTGCCATCGGGTACCGCAGGGCAATGGCCGGGCTCAGGATGCTGATCAGCGACAGGAACACGCCCTGCAATCCAAAGGTTTCGGGGCTGTAGATCCGGGTGATCAGCGGCGAGAAGGCAAGAACCACCACCTGCCCGGCGGCGGTACCGCTGGCCACTGCCATGACATTCTTGAGCAGCGATGAGGAACTAAGACGGCGCGTCATGGTCATTCGGGGACTTGGCTCGGCGGCGCACCCGACGGTGCCGCAGGGCTGCGTGAGACGGGACTGGCTGCAAAGCCGACGCCCAGGTCGGCGCGGCGATGCTGGAAGATCTGTCGCCGCGGCGGCAGTGGATTGGCCGGATCGCGCTTCAGCTGCGGAGGGATGAGAATATCCGTGATCATCTGTATCGGCAGTCGCGCGGTCAATCCGTTTTGCCGACGCGGCCGACAGACACGATCTGTGCCCCCGCGGCCAATTCCCTCCGGCGCGCCTGGCCGCACCGTGAAAGCCCGGGCTCTCTTGCAGCAAGCACATCACGCGGCATTTCACATATTCCCGTATGTTGTTTCATTGCTCGGCCGCAGGGTTTTCTCCTGCTACAGTCCGGGTAAGCCAGCAAAGCGTCTGGCGTTGATTTCGACAATCATGACGGTCGGCACGCGTCATCCTGAAGCACGAGCGATACCAGAAGACCTTGACCGAGAGAAGATGCTACCCTGCGGCGCTGCCTGGAGCTGTCGCGTCACGGTTGAGATTGCGTTGTGACAAGCCGGGGCTGGCCGCGGCGCCAGGCAGTGCGATGGCAACCTGCAGGTGTTGCGAATGGCAGCGCCGCAACGGCGACCGGCTCGCTCTTGGCCAGGGAACTCGGCATCGCCCTGCGCGCAAGGCAGGCAGGCTGCGCCACCACGCCGCGCAGCCTCCGCAAGGATGTGAGGAGAACCGGGATGCCACAGGCGTAGAGTTGCCCTTGCCGGAACACCCTTCCCGGTTGAACTCTCGTCCACCATGGTGCAATGGCAGATGGCTGCAGGCAGATGCATAGAGAGTGGCTGGCTCCGCAACAGCGGATTCGGTGGCGTAAAACGGAGAGCAAGATGCACAAGCGCTTCGGGATTCTGATTCTGGTGGTCCTGTTGGCCGGTTGCTCGCAAGGGCACGTCAATTTTCCGGTCGACGAGGCCGGCCAGGAAAAGTTGCCCGACAACGTCACGGTGATCCGGCTGAGCAGCGCGAATATCGCCAGCTTCGCCAGGCCCGAGGTGCGGGAAAGGTCGGATTCGGTCCCCGATCCCCAGGTGTGGAACTACAAGGTCGGCGTCGGTGACATCCTCAGCATCGACGTGTTCGATCACCCCGAGCTGACGCTGCCGGCCGGCCCCCAGCGCAGTGCGGCCGAATCGGGGTTCCGCGTGCAGGCGGATGGAACCTTCTTCTACCCCTTCGTGGGCCAGGTCACCGCCCTGGGCCGCGCGCCCGAGCAGATCCGCGAAGATCTGCGGACCCGGCTGGCCCAGTATATTGCCGACCCCCAGCTTGAAGTGCGCGTCGCGGCGTTCAACTCTCAGGCGGTCGTCGTCACGGGCGATGTGGGCACGCCGAACCGCCAGCCCCTGACCACCGTGCCGCTGACCGTCCTCGAGGCGATCAATGCTGCGGGCGGCTTCACCGAAACGGCCGATCCGGCGCGTGTCACCCTCCAGCGGGCGGGAAAGAGCTACAACATCAATCTCAAGCAGTTTCTCTCGGGCGATCTGCTGCGCAACAACCCGATCCTGCGGTCGGGCGATGTCGTCACCGTGCCCCGGCGCGAGCTGAAGGAGGCCTACATTCTGGGACGGGTTGTAAAACCGGCCACGATCGATCTTTCGCAGGATCCCGTGACGCTGACCCAGTCGCTGACCCGCCAGGGGGGGCTGGTGGAACTCTCGGCCGATGCCCGCGGCGTTTTCGTGTTCCGCAAGTCGGGCGCCGAGATCACCGTGTTCCAGCTCGACACCTCGTCGCCCACCGGACTTGTGCTGGGCACGGAATTCCTGCTGGCGCCGAACGATGTCGTCTATGTGACCCGTTCGCCCCTGGGCAAGTGGAACGACACCGTCAGCCGGATCCTGCCCTCGATCACTGTCGCAGGTGGGCTCGACGATATCCGAGAGTAGTGTGGTGATACGTTCTGTGCTGGTCGTCTGTGTTGGAAACATCTGTCGCTCCCCCCTGGGAGAGCGCCTGTTGCGCGCGGCCGTTCCCGGGATCGACGTTCGGTCTGCCGGAATTGCTGCTCTGGTCGGCCATCCGGCAGACGAAATGACCCGGACCATCGCGGCCGACCATGGTCTCGACCTGGACGGCCATGTCGCGCGCCAGTTCAAGCCGGACCTCGGAAAGATGTCGGATCTGATCCTGGTGATGGAATCCGGCCACCGGCGCGAGATTGTGCGGCAGGCGCCAGAGCTTTCCGGCCGCATCATGCTTTTCGACCACTGGACCGAAGGGCAGGGGATCCCGGACCCCTATCGCAAGCCGCGCGCCGTCTACGAAGAGGTCCATGCCCGCATCGCGGCAGCCGCCGCGGCCTGGGCGCAACGCCTCGCGGCGAGGGAGTAGCAGATGAACCAGACACCAACGCCGCCCGCCACGTCCCCGGTCGAGGATGAAATCGACCTCGCCCGCCTGGTGGCCCGACTCTGGGCCAACAAGCGGGTGATCGCGGCCTTTACCGGCCTGGCGCTTTTTATCGGATTGCTGTTCTTCTTCGGGACCGCACCCACCTACAGGGCAGACGCGCTCCTGCAGCTGGAGGAGAAGAAGGGCCAGCTCGCCTTGCCCGAGGGGCTGAGCGACCTGACCGGAAGCGAGCCGCGCAGCGTCACCGAGATCGAGATCCTGCGCTCGCGGCTGGTGCTGGGGCAGGCGGTGGCCGACGCCCATATCGACTGGACGGCAAGCCCGAAACGGCTGCCTCTTCCCGCCGCAGCCCTTGTTCGCCTTGGCCTTCCGCTGCCCGAGGGCCTTGGCCTGAAGGCTTTTGCGCGCGGCGACGAACGGCTTCGCATCGATCTTCTGGAAGTCCCGCCATCCTGGATCGGCGAGGATATGCCCCTCCGACTGGGCGAAGCGGGCACATTTACCGTGACCCTGCCCGACGGGCAGGAGGTGGCCGGCGCAAGCGGCGTTCCCCTGACCCTTCCCGAAAAGCAGTTCGCCCTGCGCATCGGCGAGGTCGTGGGCGCTCCCGGGCGGCTGTTCATCCTGCGCCACGACTCCGAATCGGTTGCCGTCGAAAATCTGCGCCTGCGGCTGTCGGTCCTCGAACGTGGCCGCCAGACCGGGATCCTTGAACTTGGGCTGACGGGAACGGATCCGGTCGAAACCGAAAGGGTGCTTCAGGCCATCGCCGACGCCTATCTGCGCCAGAACGTGGGGCGGTCCTCGGCCGAAGCCGACAGCAGCCTTGCCTTCGTCGAAAGCCAGCTGCCCGAAGCCGAGGCGGCGGTTCGCAAGGCCGAGGCCGCGCTCAACGACTACCGGCAAGCGCAACAGGCGATTGACCTGGGGTTTGAAGGCCAGAACCTTCTGACCCAGATTTCGGCCCTTGAAGCCGAACTGCAGCAGCTTGCCGACCGCGAGGACGAGCTTGCCGAACGCTACACGCCGGACCACCCGCTCTATCAGCAACTGCTTGGGGCCCGCGCGCGGCTTGAGGAACGGATCGCCACCTTGCGCGGCGAAGTTTCGGACCTGCCCGAGACGCAGCGCGTGGTCTTCAACCTGACCCGGGACCTGGAGCTGGCCCAGGAAGTCTATGTCCAACTGCTGAACCGCGCGCAGGAGCTTCGGGTTCTGCGTGCCAGTTCCATCGGCAATGTCCGCATCATCGACCCGGCGCGCACGGCCCCGGAACCGATTGCGCCCAGCGGACCTCGTATCCTGGCCCTCAGCCTTGTGCTGGGGATCGTCCTCGGCATCGGCTATGTTCTGCTCCGCGCCTGGCTGCGCAAAGGCATACAAAGCGCCGAGGAGATTGACGCTTTGGGCCTGCCGGTCTTTGCGACCATCAACACCGTGGAAGGGGCAAAAGACCACCGGAAAAGCCGGGGACGGCTGCCGATTCACGTGATCGAGTCTCCGAACGATCTGGCCGTCGAAGGGTTCCGCTCGCTGCGGACCAGCCTGCATTTCGGATTGCTCGAAAGTCCGCGTCGCTCGATCCTTGTGACAAGCACCGCGCCCGCTTCCGGGAAATCCTTCACGGCCGTCAACCTGGCCGCGGTGGCGGCGCAGGCAGGCCGGAAGGTCTGTCTTGTCGATGCCGACCTTCGGCGCGGTTACCTGCGGCGCTATTTCGACCAGCCCAAGAACAGGAAAGGGCTTTCCGAATACCTCGCAGGGACTGCAACGCTGGATGAAATCATTGTTCCCGGCCCCGTATCCGGGCTCTCCTTCATTCCGACGGGGCGCTTTCCGCCAAATCCCTCGGAACTTCTTCTGCGGCAGGACCTGGACCTGCTGCTGAAAGAGCTTGATGACCGCTACGATCTGACAGTCGTTGACGCGCCGCCGGTTCTGGCCGTCACCGATCCGATCATCATCGGCAAGGCGGTCGGTGCGACGATCGCCGTGGTCCGCTTTGACCAGACTCCCCCGGGCGAAATCGAGGCGATGAAGCGTCAGTTCCAGACTGCGGGCGTCCGCCTCATGGGGGCGATCCTGAACGACTTCGATCCGCGCCGGGCCGCGTCGGTGTCTGGCTATGGCTATGGCGCCAGCTATCGCTACCAGTACACCGGCCGCAAGGAGCAGGACTGACCCGCCCGCCTGCACCTGGCCCCGGCATCCGGTGGGTCGGCCTGGTCGGCGCTGCGTGCGGCTGGTCCTGACGGCGCAAGGGGCCCGGCGTGCGGCGGGCGGCACCAGAAGCCCGCGCTTGCACCGGGCGCCGTTGCGCCATGCATGGTCAGGCCGCCTGGCCCCTGTTGACGGTTTGGGCTGCAGCGGCATGGTGGCCAGGGGCGCGGGCTGTCTTGCCGTCAGGACCCCGGCCGGTACCCGCATCGCCCTGCACCGCTTCGCCGCTACACCACACCGGCCCCCACATCTTGCGCCTCTCCCCCGCAAGGTGATCTAATGCGGCCACGCCCAGACAGGATACCCCATGCCGAACGACCTTCTCTCCCAGGCCGCGACCACCTATGACGCCTCCTCGATCGAGGTGCTCGAAGGCCTGGAACCCGTCCGCAAGCGCCCCGGCATGTACATCGGCGGCACCGACGAACGCGCGCTGCACCACATGGTTGCCGAAATCCTCGACAACGCGATGGACGAGGCCGTCGCGGGCCACGCCAACCGGATCGAGGTGGAGCTTCACGCCGACAACTCCGTCACCGTCCGCGACAACGGCCGCGGCATCCCCGTCGACCCGCACCCCAAGTTCCCCGGCAAATCCGCGCTGGAGGTCATCCTCTGCACCCTCCACGCCGGGGGCAAGTTCTCGAACAAGGCCTATTCCACCTCGGGCGGCCTCAACGGCGTCGGCTCCTCCGTGGTCAACGCGCTTTCCGACCTGATGACCGTCCAGGTCGCCCGCGACCGCGAGCTTTACGAACAGAGCTTCTCCCGCGGCATCCCCCAGGGTCCCGTCAAGAAACTCGGCCCCACCCAGAACCGCCGCGGCACCTGGGTCACCTTCCACCCCGACCCCGAGATCTTCGGCCACCAGACCCTGAAACCCGCGCGCCTCTACAAGATGACGCGGTCCAAGGCCTATCTCTTCTCGGGCGTCGAGATCCGCTGGAAATCCGCCATCCCCGACGGCGACACGCCGATGGAGGCGACCTTCCACTTCCCCGGCGGCCTCGCCGACTTCCTGAACGACTCGCTGAAAAAGGTCACCACCTACTCCGAACGCCCCTTCGCGGGCCGCGTCAGCTTCGAGGAGAAATACCAGGTCCCCGGCTCTGTCGAATGGGCGATCAACTGGACGCCCGCGCAGGACGGCTACCTCCATTCCTACTGCAACACCGTCCCCACGCCCGAAGGCGGCACGCATGAGGCAGGCTTCTGGGCCGCGATCCTGAAGGGCATCCGCGCCTATGGCGAGCGGGTGAAGAACCGCAAGGCCGAGCAGATCACCCGCGACGACCTCCTTACGGGCGGCTGCGCGCTCCTCTCCATCTTCATCCGAGAACCCAGCTTCGTCGGCCAGACCAAGGACCGGCTGTCCACCGAGGAAGCCGCGAAATGGGTCGAAAACGCCGTCCGCGACCATTTCGACACCTGGCTCGCAGCCGACCCGAAATCCGCGGGCGCGATCCTCGACTTCCTCGTCCTCCGCGCCGAGGAACGCCTCCGCCGGCGCGAGGAAAAGGAAACCGCCCGCAAGACCGCCACGAAGAAGCTGCGCCTGCCGGGCAAACTCACCGACTGCTCCG
>JBKHWC010000110.1:0-2652 GCA_046569765.1 Alphaproteobacteria bacterium
CCTGCCCTTGCAGGCCCCCGCCCCCATGCTACCCTTTCCGCATGGCTGCCCCTGTCCTGACCTTCACCGACCGCGGCATCTATTGCCCCGCCGGCGATTTCCACATCGACCCCTGGCGCCCCGTGCCCCGCGCCCTTGTCACCCATGGCCATTCCGACCACGCCCGCTGGGGCATGGGCGCCTATCTCGCCACCCAGCAAGCCCTCCCCGTCATCCGCCGCCGCCTGGGCGAGATCAGCGCCGAAAGCATCGCTTATGGCGAGACCCGCCAGATCGGCGGCGCGACAGTCTCTTTCCACCCCGCGGGCCACGTCCCCGGCTCGGCCCAGATCCGCGTCACGGTCGGGGGCGAGACCTGGGTCGTCTCCGGCGACTACAAGACCGAGCCCGACGGCCTGGCCGAAGCCTTCGAGCCCGTCCCCTGCCACGCCTTCATCTCGGAATGTACCTTCGGCCTGCCGATCTTCCGCTGGGAGCCGCAGCCGCGGGTGATGGAGCGCATCGCCGCCTGGTGGGCTGCCAATGCCGCGGAAGGGAAGACCTCGATCCTCGGCGCCTACAGCTTCGGCAAGGCCCAGCGCCTGCTTGCGGGCCTCCCCGCGCTCGGCCCGATCCTCACCCATGGCGCGGTCGAGGAGATGACCCAGACCCTGCGCGACCAGGGTTATGCCCTGCCGCCCACGATCCGCGTCACCCCCGACATCACCGCAAAGACCCATCCCGGCGCGCTGGCCATCGCGCCGCCCTCCGCACTCGGCTCGGCCTGGTCCGCCCGCCTCGGCCCGGTGGAAGAGGCTTTCGTCTCCGGCTGGATGGCCGTCCGCGGCATCCGCCGCCGCCGCGCACTTGGGACCGGCTTCGTCCTCTCCGACCACGCCGACTGGCAGGGCCTGAACGAGGCAATCCGCGCCACCGGCGCGCAACGGGTCTTCGTCACCCACGGCTACACCGCCCCCTTCCGCCACTGGCTTGAGACGCAGGGCTACGACGCCGGGATCGTCGAAACCCAGTTCGGCGACGAGGCCGAGGCCGACCCTCCGGTCACCGAATGAAACGCTTCGCAGCCCTCTTCGCCGCGCTGGACGGCACCACGAAGACCGGCGCCAAGACCGCCGCCCTGGCCGACTACTTCCGCGAGGCGCCCGCGCCCGACCGGGTCTGGACCGTGGCCCTTCTGACCGGCCGCCGCCCGAAACGCGCAGTCAACGCCACCGAGCTTCGCCTCTGGGCCGCCGAACAGGCCGGCATCCCCGACTGGCTTTTCGAGGAAAGCTACACCGTCGTCGGCGACCTTGCCGAGACCATCGCGCTCCTTCTGCCGCCCCCGGCCAGCCTTGCCGACCTGACGCTCGACCAGGCGATCCGCGGCCTGATCGCGCTGACCGGCCAGCCGCCCGAGGCCCGGAAACAGGCCGTCCTCACCGCCTGGGCGCAACTCCCCGCGACGGAACGCTTCCTCTACAACAAGCTCCTGACCGGCGGCTTCCGCATGGGCGTGGCGCAGGGCCTGCTGACACGTGCGCTGGCCCAGGCCACCGGTGTCGACGACGCCACCCTCGCCCACCGCCTGATGGGCGACTGGGACCCTGCCCGGATCACCTTTGCCACCCTCATCGCCGGGGACGCAGGCGGCGACGCGCGCCCCTATCCCTTCGCCCTTGCCTCCCAGCTGGAGGACGGCCCCCACCCCCTGGGCCCGCCCGAGGACTGGCGCGCGGAATGGAAATGGGACGGCATCCGCGGCCAGCTTGTCACCCGCCCCGGCGCCTTCGCGCTCTGGTCGCGCGGCGAGGAACTGATCACCGACCGCTTCCCCGACCTTGCCCCCCTGGCCGATTTCCTGCCCCCGGGCACGGTGATCGACGGCGAGATCCTGGCCTGGGACGCCGCCCGCAACCGTCCCCTGCCCTTTGCCCAGCTGCAAAAACGGATCGGCCGCAAGACCGTGCCCAAGACCCTCTTGACCGAGGCCCCGGCCCGTATCCTTGCCTATGACCTCCTGGAGGATCAGGGCCAGGACATCCGCGACCAGCCCCTGACCCGGCGCCGCGCCCGCCTGACGCAGATCCTGGCCGCTCTGCCCCCGGGCCTTCCCCTCGCCGCCTCGCCCCTCCTCCCCGTCCCGACCTGGGAGGCGCTGGCCGAGACCCGCGCCACGGCCCGCGCGGAAGGCGCCGAAGGCGTGATGCTGAAACGCGCCGACAGCGCCTATTTCCAGGGCCGCAAGCGCGGTGACTGGTGGAAATGGAAGCTCGACCCCTGGACGGTGGACGCGGTAATGCTTTACGCCCAGGCGGGCCACGGGCGGCGGGCGAACCTTTACACCGACTTCACCTTCGGCATCCGCGACGGGAACGAGATCCTGCCCTTCACCAAGGCCTATTCCGGCCTGACCGACGCCGAGTTCAACGAGATCACCCGCTGGGTGCAGCGCAACACTCTGGAACGCTTCGGTCCGGTGCGGAAGGTCCCGGCCGAACTGGTGTTCGAGATCGGCTTCGAAGGCATCCAGGAAAGCCCCCGGCACAAGTCGGGCATCGCGCTGCGCTTTCCCCGGATGATCCGCTGGCGCCGCGACAAGGGCGTGGCGGACATCGACACGATCCAGTCCTTGCGCGCCCTTCTGAACGCGGCGGAGTGACGGATCCCCCA
>JBKHWC010000110.1:2662-7705 GCA_046569765.1 Alphaproteobacteria bacterium
CAGGCGCGAAACTTTTCGAAAGGTTTTGCCAAAATTCTTCGAAGAATTTTGCCCCTTCCCCCGTCGGGGTTGCACATCCCGCCCCCCGCCCCCTAGATGACCCCTGAACACAGTCGGAGAAGCCCATGACCCTGTCCCTGCCCCAGCCCGTTTTCGACGCGACTCTCTCCGGCGGCGGGTTCGGCGACCTGCCGGACTGGGACCTGACCGACCTCTACCCCACCCCCGAAGGCCCCGAATTCGCCGCCGACATGGCCGAGCTTGACCGCGCCTGCGCCGCCTTCGCGGAAGCCTACCAGGGCAAGCTCGCCAGCCTCGACGCGGCTGCGCTTCTTGCCTGCGTCCAGGAATACGAGCGCATCGAGATCATCGCCGGTCGGCTCATGTCCTATGCCGGCCTGCGCTATTACCAGAACACCATCGACCCCGAACGCGCGCAGTTCATGGGCAACGCCCAGGACCGCGTGACCGATGCCACCACGCCGCTGGTGTTCTTCAGCCTGGAATTCAACCGGCTGGACGACGACCATCTCGCCAGCCTGCTGGCAGCAAACGCCGACCTCGCGCGCTACAAGCCCGTCTTCGACCGGATGCGCGCCATGCGGCCGCACCAGCTTTCGGACGAACTGGAACGCTTCCTGCACGACGAATCCGTCGTCGGCGCCAGCGCCTGGAACAAGCTCTTCGACGAAACGATGGCGGGCCTCATGTTCGCGGTGGAGGGCGAGCCCGAGGAACTGAACCTTGAAGCCACGCTCAACCTGCTGACCGACCCGCAGCGCCACCGGCGCGAGGCGGCCGCCCATGCGCTGGCCGAGGTGTTCGGGCGTAACATCAAGCTCTTCGCCCGCATCCACAACACGCTGGCCAAGGAAAAGGAAATCCACGACCGCTGGCGCAAGATGCCGACGCCGCAGCACGCCCGGCACCTGTCGAACCATGTCGAGCCCGAGGTGGTCGAGGCGCTGCGCAATGCCGTGGTCGCCGCCTATCCCAAACTCTCACATCGCTACTACCGGCTGAAGGCGAAATGGATGGGGCTTGAAAAGCTGCAGGTCTGGGACCGCAACGCCCCCCTGCCGATCGAGACACCCAAGACCGTGGATTGGGCCACCGCCCGTCAGACGGTGACCGAGGCTTACGCCGCCTTCGATCCCCGCATGGCCGACCTTGCCAAACCCTTCTTCGAAAAGGGCTGGATCGACGCGGGCGTGAAACCCGGCAAGGCGCCGGGGGCCTTTGCGCATCCGACCGTGACCACGGTCCACCCCTATGTGATGCTGAACTATCTCGGCAAACCGCGCGACGTGATGACCTTGGCGCATGAACTGGGCCACGGCGTCCACCAGGTCCTTGCCGCGGGGCAAGGGGAACTCCTCTCCTCTACCCCGCTGACGCTGGCCGAAACCGCCAGCGTCTTCGGCGAGATGCTGACCTTCCGCAAACTGCTCGACGCCGCGAAGACTCCGGCCGAGAAGAAGACGCTCCTCGCCGGGAAGGTCGAGGACATGATCAACACCGTCGTCCGGCAGATTGCCTTCTACGATTTCGAATGCAAGCTGCACGCCGCCCGGGCGCAGGGGGAACTCACGCCCGACGACATCAATGCACTGTGGATGTCGGTCCAGGCGCAATCCCTGGGCGACGCCTTCGACTTCATGGACGGGTATGAGACCTTCTGGGCCTATATCCCGCACTTCGTCCACTCACCCTTCTATGTCTACGCCTATGCCTTCGGCGACGGCCTGGTGAACGCGCTTTACGCGGCCTATGCAGGCGGTCTGCCGGGCTTCGAGGACAAGTATTTCGAGATGCTCAAGGCGGGCGGCTCGATGCACCACAAGGACCTGCTCGCGCCCTTCGGGCTGGACGCGAGCGATCCCAAGTTCTGGGACAAGGGCCTGTCGATGATCGCGGGCTTCATCGACGAGCTTGAAGCGATGGAGGCGTAAGGCCGGGGGTCAGACCCCCGGCACCTCGTCGAAATGCGCGGCCAGTTCATGCACCGGGACCTTCACCAGGTCCTTGTGCAACTCGGCTACCACATGCTCGGCCAAGGCCTTCGGCAGGGCATCGCGCAGGTCGCCCAGCATCTTCGGTCCCGCGACCAGCACCACGCGCTGAGCCCGGCCCCGCGCCCATTCCGCCTCCAGCGCGGCGATGGCGTGCCTGGCCAGGCGGCGACGTTCCTCGGCCTCGGCGACGCCGCGTTCCTGGTTGCCGAATGAGACCTGCGCCGAATGGCTGCGGCCCGGTTCCGACCCAAACGGATTATGCACATCGGCGAAATCGTCCGCCTTGCGGTGAGCCAGCTCTGCCAGGTCCGACTTCCTTCCAAGCAGCAACCGGAAATCCCGGTCTGCGGCCAGAAGGAAAAGGGTCTGTGGCGCTTTCATTTCTGCCTCCTTCAACTCGGGTCGGATCGCCTCCGACGCGGCAAGCATGTCCCACATGACACCGTCCGGCCCTGACGTAGATCAAGCCGGAGAACCGGTCAGCGACGCGCCAGCCGGTTCAGCTCGGCAAGATGCGCCGCCATCAGCGCGGCTCCGGTCTCGATGTCGGCGGCGGCGGCATCGGCATCGACCAGCGCGGCGATCTCGGGATCGGCCGCCACGGCGTGGCCCCCCACCAGGATCCAGACCTGCGGGCAGCGCACCCGCAGCGCGACGATCAGCCGGGCAATCGCGAAGGTCGACGAACTTAGCGCCGTCGAAAGCCCCACCATCGTCGGCGCCAGCGCCGCGATCTCCTCGACCAGCGCGGCATGACCCAGACCCAACCGCAACGTGATGTCCCAGCCCTTCTGCCGCAGCGTATCGGCCGCCATGGTGATGCCGATCCCATGCGTCTCGCCCGGGACGCTGGCAAAGACCGCCTGCGCCCCCGGCGGCGCGGTCAGCCGTTCCGCAAGAAACGCCTCGCGCATCTCGCGCAGGATGCCATAGACGCGCCCCGCCCCGATGATGACCTGCGGGACCGAGGCTTCGTCCCGGTCCCAGCGGTCGCCCAGCATCCGCGCCGCACCGGCGATGTAGACATGGTACAGCACCCCCGCCGGCATCCCCGACCGCCGCGCCTGCCGCACCATTTCGACGGCAGCCGCATCGTCAGGCGACAGAAGCGCGTCGCACAGCGCCGCGATCTCCTCCCGCCCCGCCCGCTGGCCCAGAAGCTGCGCCTCCGGCACCTCGGCCGCCCGCGAGACGCGAAGAATCACCTCGCGCGCCAAGGCCCGCAGGGCGGCGTCCGGCGGGTCAGAGCCCCGCCGCTCCAGGAACCGGCGGGCCCGGTCCAGCGGTGCGAGGTAACCCTCTGGACTTGCAGACAGGTCTTCAGACATTGGCGGCACTTTCCAGCTGAAGAACAGGGATACCCGATACCGAACGAGCCGGGCTTCTGCCCGCATGTTTGCGCTGGCCTGCCCCCGACGGGGCCACCATAGCACAGCGTCCTGCCGATCAAGCCCAAATCGACGCCGCGCCGCAGCGCTCAGATGTCCACCGCCACATCGTAAACCCGGTCCATCATCGCCTGGGTCCCGCGCACGAATTCCAGCGGGCAGGGATAGGCCACACCTTCGCGGACCGTGCGCCCGAAGGCCTCGACCTGCAGCTTGTACTGGTTCACGGCGGGGAAACGCTCCACCGTCACGCGATTGCCGTTCTGATGCAGCTCGACCTCGGCCAGGTCGTTGACGTTGGCGTTGAACGGCCCGCCCTCCAGCCGGATCATGCCCTTGGTGCCCTGGAAAGTGGCCACCTGCCGGTTGTACATCCGCATCGAGGTCACCGAGCCATAGGTGAACCGGCCCCGCGGCCCCTCCATGATCCCCGCGACCTGGGCGAAGACATCCACCCCGTTCTCGCGCCGCAGCCGCGCCGACAGGTCCACGGGTTCCGCCCCGGTCACGAACCGGGTGCAGCCGAAGGTATAGACCCCGATATCCCGCAAGCTGCCGCCGCCGGTCTCGGGTCGGTTGCGGATATTGCCGCCTTCGGTCAGGTTGAAGCTGAAGGCGACATCGGCATGGACCAGCTCGCCGATCTCGCCCGCCTCGAACCATTCCTTCGCGCGCTGCCACTGCGGGTGGTGCACGATCATGTAGGCTTCCGCCGCAAGAAGGCCGGTACGATCCCGCGCGGCGATGATCTGGTCAATCTCGCGCGCTTTCAGGGCAATGGGCTTTTCGGTCAGCACATGCTTGCCCGCCGCCAGCGTCTTCAGCGTCCATTCCACATGCATGTGGTTCGGCAGCGGAATGTAGACCGCGTCGATGGTCGGATCGGCCAGCAGCGCCTCATAGTCCGCATGGACCGTGATCCCCGGACAGAAGGCGCGGAACCCCTCGGCCTTGGCCGGGTCCGAGGTCGCCAGCGCCGCAAGTTCCGCCCCCTGCGCGGCATGGATCGCCGGTGCCATATGCTCGCGCGCGAATTTCGCGGCGCCAAGGACGCCCCATCTGACGGGTTTCATTCGGTCACTCTCCCCCTGGACTGCAGTGTCGCAGTTTGGGCAGAACCGGCCGGGTTATTCAAGCCGCCGGAAACGCAGGAAGGTCATCAGGCCGAAGGGGCGGACCTGCACCTGCTCGACCAGATGCAGCTTGGGATGGCCCATCACGCGTTCCATCGGGAAATCGGAATGCCAGCCCAGCAGATTCGCCAGCGGCGCGGCCAGCCGTTCGGCCAGCGACCAGCCCTCAGCCCGGCCCGCGAAGTGATTGGCGATCAGGACCGAGCCGCCGGGACGGCAAAGCCGAGCCATCTCGGCCAGCACGGACTCGGGGTCGGGGACGACCGACATGATATGCATTGCCGCGACATGGTCGAAACTGGCATCCGGCAGCGCGATCTGCGTCGCATCCATCTGGTGCAGCCCCGCCACATTGCGCAGGCCCCGCCGCTCCACCCGGGCGCGGGCCTCGCGCAGCATGTCCTCGGACAGGTCGATCCCCGTCACCCGGACCTGCGGGGCGTAATAGTCCAGTGCCAGCCCCGTGCCGATCCCCACCTCCAGGACCGAGCCGCCCTGCGCATTGAC
>JBKHWC010000111.1:0-7601 GCA_046569765.1 Alphaproteobacteria bacterium
GACACTATGATGACAGAAGAGGCTGACCGAGCAGCGTCACAAAACGGTCATGTCACGCGGGCAGAAGGACACCCGGAAACTCTGCCATGTCCATTACCAACGCGACCACCACCCTGCTTGTCACCTCGCCCGATCCGGGCCTGCTTCATAGCGTCAGCGCTGTGCGCCCGGACCTGAAGATGATGCCGCTTGGTCCCAGAATCAGCAGCGACCTGAAGATCGAAGGCACGCCGCTGTGTTTTGTCGACTGGCTCTTGCCGGAAACGTCAGGGCTGGAACTTGTCCGGCGCCTGCGGGAAGCGCGGCCGACCAGGGCAGCACATATCACCATGGTACTGGACAGCGATGACAGCGACGATCGCCGCCGCGCGCTCAAGGCCGGAGCGGACGATTACATGATCGGCCCGCTGGATGCCGACGCGCTGCTCGATCGCCTTGCGTTCTATGAAACCGGCGAGAGCACGCCCATTCCCGCCCGTTCGCGACTGACCAACGGCGATCTGGTGGTAGATCTGGCCGCCCATCAGGCGCGCTGGCGCGGCACTGCGGTGACTTTGCGGCCCAACGAATTCCGTCTGCTGGTCCACTTCATGGAACACCCCGACCAGGTTTTCAGCCGCACCGCCCTGATCGAGCGTCTGGGCAAGGACGATGAAGCCATTGACGAACGCACTGTCGATGTCTGGGTTGGCCGGCTGCGCCGCTCTCTGGCAGCGCATGGTGCGCCCGATCCGCTGCGCACGGTCCGCGCGCTGGGTTATGTCATGGACAGCCACTCGGTCTGACCCGGAAACGGGCAAAAACCGCGCTGGATTGTTGATCTGGCAGGGATGCGTGCTTGCCCCGGCGGCGAACCGGCGGCATAGGCCGGTCAATCCGAATCCCCAGCGAAAGGCCCGGTAGATGAAGGTCCGTGTATTCGTCTCTCTCAAGAATGGCGTGCTCGACCCGCAGGGCCGTGCGATCCACCATGCGATCGAAGGCCTGGGCATCCACGGCGTGAACGATGTGCGCGCGGGCAAGATGATTGAACTCGACGTTGATGACACGGTCACGGACGACCATCTTGAAACGATGTGCCGCCAGCTTCTGGCCAACACGGTCATTGAAAACTACCGCATCGAAAGGTTGGCCGAAGCGGAGAAGGCGGCGTGACCTTCCGCAGCGCCGTCGTCACCTTCCCGGGTTCGAACTGCGACCGCGACCTGGTCGTCGCCTTCGAGGGCGCGGGCTTCAAGGTCGAACGGGTCTGGCACAAGGACAGCGACCTGCCCCAGGGGGTGGATGTCGTCGGCGTCCCCGGCGGGTTCAGCTTCGGGGATTACCTGCGCTGTGGGGCCATCGCGGCGCAATCGCCGATCTCGCGCGCGATCCGGGCCCATGCGGACCGCGGCGGCTATGTCCTGGGCATCTGCAACGGCTTCCAGGTCATCACCGAGATGGGCCTTCTGCCCGGCGCGCTGATGCGGAACGCCACATTGAAATTCGTTTGCCGCACCGTGACGCTGCGGGTCGCCACCACCGACAGCGCCTTCACCTCGGGCTATGCTCCGGGTCAGACGGTGCGCATCCCGATCGCGCATCACGACGGCAATTACACCATTGACGCCGACGGGCTGGCCCGCCTGAAGGGCGAGGACCGGATTGCCTTCACCTACGAGTCCAACCCGAATGGCAGCATGGCCGACATTGCCGGGGTCCTGTCGGAAAACCGCCGTGTTCTCGGCATGATGCCGCATCCCGAACGCGCCACCGAAGCCGCGCTGGGGTCCGAGGAGGGACGCCCGCTCTTCGCCGCGCTGATGGGCGGGATGGCGCTGGCCTGATTGCCCCCGGCTTGAGAGGGGCGCACCCCGGCCCTAGTCTGCCGCCATGGCAAGCGAGACGTCCTCCCTCACCAGCACCGCGCCCGGGCTGTCCTGGCGCGTGAAGCTGATCGTCGGCCTGCTTGTCCTGCTGGCCGTGGCGGTCGTGCTTGTCTCGAATCGCCTGCTGACCGACCGCTACACTGCCGATACCCGCAGCCGGGCCGAGGTGCGGCTGGCGCTGTACACCGGCAACCTGATGGCCGAGCTGCAAAGGACCTCGGTCGTGCCGCTGCTTCTGGCGCGGGACCCCGAACTGGTGCGGGCGCTGAGTGATGGGAACTTTTCCTCGACCTCGGCCAAGCTGATTGCGCTGCAGGCCCAGATCGGCGTGGCCTCGATCCGGCTTCTGGACGTCGACGGCCGCACCGTGGGTGCCACGAACCGCAACATCCTGGGCACAAACCAGCGCAACGAACGCTTCTTCGTCGAGGCGCAGCGCACGAAGGAAACCGTTTTCACTGCCCTGCGGCGCGAATCGGGCGGGTTCGATTTCCTGTATTCGCGCGCGGTCATGGGGGACGCCCGGCCGCTGGGCGTCATCGTCGTCTCGGTCGACCTGATGAAGTACGAACGCGCCTGGGCGGGTCTGCAGGATGCGGTGATGGTGACCGACAGCGAAGGCACCGTGATCCTGTCGACCGAGCCGCGCTGGCGCGGCCAGTCGCAGAAAGAGGCGCTGGCCCTGCGCGATCCGCCCTCGGCCATCGCGCGCGCGCTGCAAGCCACCACCGACTGGGCGCAGGATCCGCCGGACGCTTATGTTCAGGGCGAGGCGGTGATGCGGACCGAGGCCCGGGTTCCCTTCCGCGGCTGGAAGATGTCGACCTTCACCGCCTATGGCTCGGTCCGCGAACAGGTGAACGGCATCCTTGCCCTGGAAATCATGGGTTTCGCCATCCTGATGGCGATCACCTTCTACATCCTGTCGCGCCGCGCCATGTCGCGCAGTTTGTCGTTCCAGCGCGAATCGGCGGAACTGCGGATGCTGAACGCCCGCCTCCAGCGCGAGATCGCGGAACGCGAGAAGGTGCAGAAGGATCTGGAGGTGGCCGAACTCACGCTGGCCCAATCCTCGAAACTGGCGGCCCTCGGCGAGATGTCGGCCGCCGTCAGCCACGAGCTGAACCAGCCGCTTGCCGCGATGAAGACCTATCTCGCCGGGGCGCGGCTCCTGCTGCAGCGCAAGCGGCCGGATGAGGCCCTGTCCAGTTTCCAGCGGATCGACGACCTGATCGAACGGATGGGCGCGATCACGCGGCAGCTGAAGTCTTACGCAAGGAAAGGCGGCGAAGCCTTTGAAGAGGTCGATCTTCGCGCCTGCGTCTCATCGGCGCTGGCGATGATGGAGCCGCAACTGAAGGCCCGGGTGGTCAAGATCAGCCGGACCATGCCGCGCCAACCGGTGATGGTCCTGGCCGACCGGATCCGGCTGGAGCAGGTGATCATCAACCTCCTTCGCAACGCATTGGACGCGACCAAGGATGTGAAGGCGCCCGCGATCGACCTGCTGGTTTCAGCAGGCGAGACGGCGACGCTGCTGGTGCGCGACAACGGACACGGGATCGTCGATCTCGAGAACCTGTTCGAACCCTTCTACACGACCAAGAAGCCCGGCGAGGGCGTGGGCCTGGGGCTCGCGATCAGCTCGGGCATCGTGACCGATCTGGGCGGCCGTCTGACCGCGCGGAACGGAGACGGGGGGGGCGCGGTTTTCGAGATGCAGTTGCCGATCCTGGGCAACAAACAGGAAGCAGCAGAATGAAGAGGTCCAAATGGCCCGCGCAATGAAGGTGGCGATCGTCGATGACGAGGCCGACATGCGGCAATCGATCAGCCAGTGGCTGGCGCTGTCGGGATTCGACACGGAAACCTATGCCTCGGCGGAAGAGGCGCTGAAGGTGATCGGCCCGGATTTCGCCGGTGTCGTGGTCAGCGACATCCGCATGCCGGGGATGGACGGGATGGCCTTCCTCAAGCGGCTGATGGGGCAGGACAGCGGTCTGCCGGTCATCATGATCACCGGCCACGGCGACGTGCCCATGGCGGTCGAGGCGATGCGGGTCGGGGCCTTCGACTTCCTGGAAAAGCCGTTCAACCCCGACCGGATGACCGAGCTGGCGAAGAAGGCCACCCAGGCCCGGCGGATGACGCTGGACAACCGGGCGCTGCGGAAAGAGCTGTCGGACGGCTCGACCATCATGAAGAAGCTGATCGGCTCCTCCCCCGCGATCGAGCGGCTGCGTGAGGATATCCTGGACCTCGGCCAGGCCGACAGCCATGTCCTGATCGACGGCGAGACGGGGACGGGCAAGACGCTGGTCGCCCATGCCCTGCATGCGGTGGGGCCGCGGGCGTCCAAGAAGTTCGTCGCGATCTCCTGCGCGGCCTGGGGTGAGGACCAGCTTGCCGCGCGGCTTTTTGGCCCGGCTGAGGACGGCGCGCTGCCGCTGGTCGAGGAGGCGCGCGGCGGGACGCTGTGTCTGGAGGACATCGAGGCCCTGCCCAACGCGCTGCAGGCGCGGCTGCTGACCTTCATCAACGATCAGGGCACCCCGCCCGAGACCCGGATCATCGCGATCTGCAACCAGCACGCGCCGGATTCGACCCTGGAACAGACCCTGCGGCCGGACCTCTTCTACCGGCTGGGGGCGATGACGATCGTGCTGCCGCCCCTGCGAACCCGGGGCGAGGATATCCTGACGCTCTTCACCCGGCTATCGGAACAGTTCGCCGAGGAATACGGCTGCGAGGCCCCGCAGGTCACCGCGCAGGAGGCGGCGCAGCTGCTGCAGGCGCCCTGGCCAGGAAACGTGCGGCAGTTGGTCAACATCGCCGAGCGGGCGGTCCTGCAGAACCGGCGGGGGTCGGGGTCGATCGCCAGCCTTCTCATGGCCGACAACGAGGCGGCGGGGCCTGCCTTGACGACGGAGGGCAAGCCCCTGAAGGACTATGTCGAGGCCTTCGAACGGATGCTGATCGACAACACGATGCGGCGGCACAAGGGGTCGATCGTGGCGGTGATGGAGGAGCTTTGCCTGCCCCGCCGCACCCTGAACGAGAAGATGGCCAAATACGGGCTCAGCCGGTCGGACTATGTCTGACCGGATCCGTCCACGGTGGACAGATCCTGATACGCATTTCCAATCAAGGCCTTGGCCGCGGACGTTAACAGTCTGTTAGGACTCGGACACAGCTGAAAGCCGCACTTGTCCAAGGTCCCGGACTGTGCCCTTCTGGCCCCGGATGGGGGCGAGGGCTCGGGCCCGCGCTTCGCGCGCGATAACGGGGCGGGGGCGGGTCATGCCAATCGGACGCAGCCTTTTCTGGGGGCTTGGCCTGACGGCAATGCTCGCCGTCCCGGCGCGGGCGGAGTGCTTCAACAATTGCGGCTTTGGCACGATGATTGCCCTGGTCGTCGGGGTCGGCCTGGCCGTCGTGGCGCTGGTCGTCTTCCTGTTGTGGAAGCTGCGCCTGGGCTGGACGATCAAATGGCTTGCCGCCGCCGTGGCGCTGGCGGTGGCCGTGCCGCCCGCCGTTATTGGCACCATCCACGACAGGAAACACCGCGCCGTCGAGAGCCTGGATTTCGCAGGTCCGCTGCCCCGCCTGGACGAGCGCAGACCGCTGATCCTGGTCTACGACCTTTCGTTCCTGAATTGCCCGGCCGCGCTGGAGCGGTATGTGGCCGCGAAGTCCTGGCAGGAGGTGCTGCTGGTCGAGATGTGGTCGCTGGAGGGCATCGACTTCAGCAGACCTGTCGCGCTGGCCGACCTGCCGATGCTGCGTCAGACAATGCGGGACGAGACCTCTGCCGAGGGTTCGACGGCCGACGGTCGCATGGGCACGCCGGTGACGGACCGCAGCCTTCTGAGCCCCGAGGAACGCAAGGTCATGGCGGCCGAGGTGGATTATCTGGTGATCGCCGACTGTTACGGCCGCAGCGCGCTTGCCGAGGCGCTGCGGCTGAACCCAGCCCTCCAGGGCCTGGAGGAGCAGTTCAGGGTCGAACTGGCCCTGGCACCGCTGCAGAAGGGCGAGGCGGCGGTCTTCCTGCCGGAGCTGACCTTCGATCTGCTGGATCTGGGCTTTGATGGCACAACGCCGGGGTTCCTGTTCGCGGGCACGCGGGTCGGCGGGGCCAATGAGGCTCCCTTCGACCCTGCGGTCCTGCAGGAGTCGTTCTGTCGCAGGGTCGACGGGACCGCGCTTGACGGCTGCGGGTTCTGACGCGCCGAGGCCCGGTTCCGCCCTCGCCGGTTGAAATTCGCCATTGCCCTTGGCCTGGCTTTGCCGCTAGGGTCGCCGCAAGGCAGTCCGACTGCCCGAAGAATTCTCTTCCCACATGGCTTTGGCGCGCCTGACGTGTCGTCCTGGGGGAGCCGGATCGGCCGCAAGGCCGTGCACATTGCCTGCAAGTCCATGGATTTGTTGGCTTTCAGAGGTGAGGGGCCGCCTGGCCCTTCAATTTGTAACCGCGATGAGGCGTGCGAGCATATTGCGCAACGGTCCATTCGGCCCCTTGGGTCGGGGATCTCTGCTTGTGCCCGCTGCCCGCGCTCAGACAAGCCGCCCCGTCCGTTTCGATCAACCCGCTGGTCCGCCAGGGGGCCTGTTGCGCCCGGGGCGCAATGGACCAACATGTCAAAGAAGATGCTTATCGACGCCACCCACCCCGAGGAAACCCGGGTGGTCGTGGTCGACGGAAACAAGGTCGAAGAATTCGATTTCGAGACCGTAAACAAGCGCCAGCTGGCCGGGAACATCTACCTGGCCAAGGTGACGCGGGTCGAACCCTCGCTGCAGGCGGCCTTCGTGGAATATGGCGGGAACCGGCATGGTTTCCTGGCCTTCGCCGAAATCCACCCGGATTACTATCAGATCCCCGTCGCCGACCGTAAGGCGCTGATCGAGGAAGAGCGGGCGATGGCCCGCGCCGAGGAAGAGGAAGAGAATCGCCGCTCGCGCCGCCGGGGGCCGCGTCCGCAGGGCAAGGCCGAGGCGGTGAAGGCCGACGACGCCGTAGCCGAGGGCCCGTCCAGCATGGATGTGGTCGACCTGGACGATGACGACGGCCAGGAGGGCACCCTGGTCGAGGCGGTCGCCGAGGCGGCCGAGCCGGAGCAGGAGCACGAGGCCGAGGCGCATCACGACCACGACCACCACAACGAGTCGGTCGAGAACGGCGACGGCGCCTATCGCGCGGTCGACCACGCCAGCGACACCGACGACGAGATCGAATCGATCGCCGAAGAGGATGTGGCCGAGGAAATCGCCCAGCCGCGCCGCCCGCGGGCTCGGCGGTACAAGATCCAGGAAGTGATCAAGGTCCGGCAGATCATGCTGGTCCAGGTCGTCAAGGAAGAGCGCGGCAACAAGGGGGCGGCGCTGACCACTTATCTGTCGCTGGCCGGGCGTTACTGCGTGCTGATGCCGAACACGGCGCGCGGCGGCGGGATTTCGCGCAAGATCACCAATGCGGTGGACCGCAAGAAGCTCAAGGAAATCGCGGGCGAGCTGGAGGTGCCGGAAGGCGCGGGCCTGATTATCCGCACCGCAGGCGCCAAGCGGACCAAGCCCGAGATCAAGCGCGACTACGAATATCTGATGCGGCTGTGGGAGCAGATCCGCGAACTGACGCTGAAGAGCATTGCTCCGGCCAAGATCTATGAGGAAGGCGACCTGATCAAACGCTCGATCCGCGACCTTTACAGCCGCGAGATCGAGGAGGTGCTG
>JBKHWC010000112.1:0-7454 GCA_046569765.1 Alphaproteobacteria bacterium
AGGCGTTCGGACTGAACCATCCCGCCAGTCAGGATGATCGCCTCGGGGCGGAAGTGCAGCGCGGCCGCCATGCTCCCGATGGCCTTGCCGATCTGGTAGACCATCGCCTCCCAGACCAGTTGCGCCCTGACGTCGCCCGCATCGATCATCGCCTCGACTCGGCGCATGTCCTTGGTGCCGAGATAGGCAAAGACCCCACCTTGACCGTAGAGGCGGCGCTTCAGCTCTTCGTGGGTAAAGCGACCGGAATAGCAGAGGTCGATCAGCGTCAGGGGCGGCAAGCCCCCGGCGCGTTCCGGCGAGAAGGGCGAGGCCTCCATCCGGTTGGTGCTGTCGACGATTCTGCCCTTGCGGATCGCCGCCACCGAAATTCCGGCGCCAAGATGGGCAACCACGACATCGAGGTCGGCAAACGGCTTGCCCAACTCGGCCGCCAGCCTGCGGCCACAGGCACGGATGTTCAGCGCATGCACGAAGGAGAAGCGCGGCAGGTCCGGGCAACCCGAGACGCGGGCAATCGGAGGAAGCTCGTCAACCGAGACCGGATCGACGATGAAGGCCGGGCAGCCGGCGGCGGTGGCGATGCTTTGCGCCAGGGGCGCGCCCAGATTCGAGGCATGGTGATGCACAGGTTCGTGCAAGGCAAAATCGACCAGGGCCTCGTCGACCGCGATCACTCCTGCCGGCACGGGCGACAACATGCCTCCCCGCCCGGCCACCGCGGCAAGTCTTACCCCGCCCGGAATAGCATCGAGAAAGGACTGCACGGCCGCCGCACGGAACGGCAGCTGCGCCGCAATCGTGGGAAAGCGCGCCATTGCGCCCTCGTCATGGTCGATCGTCTCGTCGAGGACGGGCTGAACGCCCTCGCCCTGCGGCAGGAACAGGCCAAGCCGGGTTGTGGTGGTTCCAGGGTTGATCGTCAGGATCAGGGGACTGCCCATGACTCAGGCCTTTGCGATGTCCGCCCGGTGGGCGGTGCATGAGAAAATCTTGTCACTTTTTTTCCTATCACCGGAGAATCCGCATAGATAACGATGAAATCTACGCACTTGATGAGTTTAGAGAATGATTGGCAGACCCTCTTACACCCCGACCATCCAGGAGCTGCGTGCGCTGGTGCTGGCGGCCGACCTTGGCTCGGCCTCTGCCGCGGCCGAGGCGCTGAACCTGACGCAAAGCGCGGTCAGCCGGTCGATCGGAGCGCTGGAGCTGCGCCTGGCGGTGCGGCTCTTCCACCGCGAGAGGCAGCGGATGCAGCTGACCGATGCTGGGCGGGCCCTGGTCCGCGACGCGCGTGAGATTCTGGAGCGGCTCGATTCCTCGGCCCGGATGGTGATGTCCTTCGGCGCAGGCAGCGAGGTTCTGCGCCTGGCCGTATTGCCGACCTTCGCAACCACCTGGCTGATCCCCCGCCTACCGGACTTTTCCCGCCGTCATCCCGAGGTGTCCATCGACCTTGGCCAGGCGCTGGAGCCGGTGGACTTTGGCGGGTCGCCCTTCGATGCCGCGATCCAGCGGGTCGAGATGGCGCGCCCGGGAACGCGCGTGATGCCACTCTGCCGCGAGCGGCTTGTCGTCGTGGCCTCGGCCGAAAGGGTGTCGACGCCCCTGTCGAGTCCTGAGGCCCTGCTGGCCCACCCGCTGATCCTGCAGGCCACGCGACCGCAGATCTGGAGCGACTGGTTCCAGGCCGCCGGGATCGCACCGTTCCAGAAGGTTCACGGGCCGCGGCTGGAGCATTTCGACATGGTGCTCGCAGCCGCCCGGGCCGGTCTCGGGATCGCGCTGCTTCCCGACATATTCGCCGCCCCGGACCTGGCCTCGGGCGCCCTTCTACAGCTATTCCCAGAGATCGTGCTGGAAAGGTCGGACTATGCGCTGATCCAGCCCGCCCTGGTCGAGCCGAACGGATCCGTTGCGTTGTTCTCGGCCTGGCTCACCGGGCTTGCCGAGTTCGGTTGAGTCCCGTTCTGGGAGGCCGGCGCGGGATTCCGTCCCAAACTGGGACAACGGCGTGCGCGGCGGACAGTCCAATCCATTGAAATTCCATGCCCTGCGCAAATGTCGCGGTCTGGCACCGAATCTGCATGTCCTTGGTCACAGAGCAACGAAAGGGAGGAATTCGATGTCTGGACCGAGAATGACAGTGGTCGATTGCGGACCGCTTACTCTGGAAAAGGCGAAGCTGGTCACGATGGCGCCCGGGATGGTCTCCGTTCCGACCACGGTGGCAATCTTCGACCATCCGAAGCACGGCGTGATCCTGTGGGATACCGGCTGCTGGGAAGATGTGGCCGATCCCGACGGGCCGGACGCCTATTGGGGCGAGGGCATCAAGTCCGCCTTCGGCGCCGACGCCTTCACCCGCGACATGGCGATCAACCGCCGGCTGGACAAGCTGGGGATCAAGACCAGCGACGTGAAATACGTCATCTACTCGCACCTGCACCTCGATCACGCGGGGGGCATGAGCTATTTCCCGAACGCGATCCACGTCATGCAGCGCGACGAACTGCGCTATGCGCTCTGCCCCGATCCGTGGATCCGTCCGGTCTATGTGCAGAAGGACTTCCGCGACCTGCACAAGCTGAACATCCTGGAGGTCGACGGTGATGTCGACCTGTTCGGCGACGGCACCTTCCAGCTGATCAAAGCACCGGGCCATGCGCCGGGGATGCAGTGCCTGATGGTGACTCTGCCGCAACGCGGCCGTTTCATCCTGGGCGGCGACATCGCCCACCAGCGCGACCAGTTCGAGGCGCTGATCCCGATGCCCTGGGACTACAGCTGCAACTTGATGAGCCAGTCCCGCCTCAAGATCAAGCAGCTCGAGCGCGCTGGCTTCCAGATGTTCCTCTGCCACGAGCCCGGCGAATTCGCCGCGCTTCCGGGCAACGGCACCTGGTGGGAATGAGAAGGAAAAGGGAGGATTGACTATGAAGAACAAGGCACCTGGCAACACCGCCGACCTTGATGTCCTGATCGTCGGTGCCGGCTTCGCGGGGCTCTACCAGTTGAAGCACCTGCGCGACCGCGGCTACAACGTGAAGCTCTACGATGCCGGCAACGATATCGGCGGCGTCTGGCACTGGAACTGCTATCCAGGCGCGCGGGTCGACTCGATCGGCGCGATTTACCAGTATTCAGACCCTGATCTGTGGAAGGACTGGGACTATTCCGAGAAGTTCCCGTCCTGGAAGGAGCTGCGCGAGTATTTCAACTACGTCGACAGCAAGTGGCACCTGCGCAAGGATTGCCAGTTCAAGACCCGCGTGACCGGCGCGACCTTCGACGAGGGCCGCAACCAGTGGACCGTCACTACGCAGGACGGAAAGACCACGACTGCGCGCTGGTTCCTGCTTTGCACCGGCTTCGCTGCCAAGCCGATGATCCCGGACTTCAAGGGCAAGGACGACTTCAGAGGCATCGCGACCCATACCGGCCTCTGGCCGCAGGACGGGATCGACATGAAGGGCAAGCGGGTCGGCATCATCGGCACCGGCGCCAGTGCGGTGCAGGTGATCCAGGAGGCCAGCAAGGAAGCGGCGCAGCTGACGATCTTCCAGCGCACGCCTAACCTGACCATCCCGATGCGGCAGAAGCAGATCTCGAAAGAGGAAAACGCGAAGCTGAAAGCCGAGAAGTATCAGGAATGGCTGGACGCCCGTGAGAAGAACTTCGCGGGCTTCGAGTTCGACTTCTACCCCAAGGCTGCCGCCGACTGCACCCCCGAGGAGCGCGAGGCCGTGTTCCGCGAGGTCTGGGAAACCGGCGCCTTCAACTGGTGGCTCGGCAACTTCAACGACGTCCTGGGCAACCCGGAATCGAACCTCGCGCAATACAACTTCTGGCGAGACGAGACGCGCAAGCGGATCAAGAACCCCGCCCTGCATGAGGTGCTGGCCCCGACCACGCCGCCGCATCCCTACGGCGTCAAGCGGCCCTGCCTTGAACAGTGGTATTACGAGGTGTTCAGTCAGGACAACGTCGAGTTGGTGGACCTGAAGAAGGAGCCGATCGTCCGCATCACCGAGACTGGCCTCGTCGCCGGCGACCGGGAGTTCGAGTTCGATATTCTGGTCTACGCCACCGGCTTCGACGCGGTCTCGGGTGGATTAGTGCAGATCGACGCCAAAGGCACCGACGGGCGCAACCTCGCCGCGCACTGGGCCGATGGTATCCAGACCCATCTGGGCATGGCGAGCCCCGGTTTCCCCAACCTCCTGTTCCTCTACGGGCCGCAAAGCCCCTCGGGCTTCTGCAACGGGCCAACCTGCGCGGAAAAGCAGGGCGACTGGATGATCCGCTTCATCGAGGACATGACGGATCGCGGCGTGGTGCGGGCCGAAGTGACGGCCGAGGCGGCGAAAGCCTGGGCCAAGGGCACGCATGACATCATCAACATGACGCTCTTCCCGCAGGCCAACAGCTGGTATCTCGGTGCCAACATCGCCGGCAAGAAGCGCGAGATCCTGGTCTATCCGGGTGGCTTGCCCAGCTATCTGCAGATCGTGAACCAGAACCGCGAGGACGGCTATCCGGGCTTTGAGTTCGTGCGCGAAGCGGCCATGGCCTGACGCAAGGGGCGGGGCCGATTGCGGCCCTGCCCGATCCTGGGGAGGAACAGATGACAGAGCTCACATTCATGACGCCGCCGCGTATCCTTTGCGCGCCGGGTTCTCTGGCGCGGCTAGGCGCATTGGCGGCTGACCTGAAGGGCACCTGCGCCTTCATCGTGACCGATCCGGGCCTGACCAGGCTTGGCTATGATCGTCGCGCGGTAGAGGCACTTGAAGCGGCGGGCCTGACCGCAACGGTCTTCGACCGGGTCGCAGCCGATCCGCCCTATGTCGTTGTGCGCGAGGCGGTCGCGGCCGCGCGCGATGCCGGGGCTGATCTGGTCATCGGACTGGGCGGCGGCAGTTCGATGGACACCGCAAAGGTGGTAGCGCTGGCGGTGAACTCGGACCAGACCCTGGACCAGATGGTCGGCACTGAACAGGCGACCGGCACCCGCCTGCCGCTGATCTGCGTGCCGACCACAGCCGGAACCGGGTCGGAGGTGACCTTCGTCTCGGTTCTGACGAATGACGAGGGGCTGAAGAAGGCGATCTATTCCTCGAAGCTTCTGCCCGACATCGCGCTCCTGGACGCCGACCTTACGCTGGGGATGCCGCCGCATGTCACCGCCGCACCGGCGCTGGACGCGATGGTCCACGCGGTAGAGGCATATACCTCGCGCACAAGGAAGAACCCAATCTCCGACGCGCTGGCGGTGAAGGCTCTGGAGCTTCTGGCTGCCAATTTCTACACCGTCCTGAAGGACGGGCAGAACATCGCCGCGCGCAGCGAAATGCTGCTCGGCTCGATGATGGCGGGGATGGCCTTCGTCAACGCCTCGGTCGGCGCGGTGCATGCTCTGTCCTATCCATTGGGGGCGAAATTCCACGTCCCGCACGGCCATTCCAACGCGCTGGTGATGGGACCGGTCTTTCGCTTCAACATCCCGGCCGCGAAGCGCGACTATGCACAACTGGCCGCGATCCTGCTGCCTGGGCGCCACTTCAACTCGGACGAGGATGCGGCCAATGCCTTTGTTGACCAGCTGGAAGCGATGCTGGCCGGCAGCGGTCTGCAGACCCGGATGTCGGAACTGGGCGTTACCGAGGCCGACATTCCCGCCATGGCCGACGAGGTGACGGAAAAGATCGCCCGCCTGATCTCGACCAACCCGCGTGACATGACCCGGGATGAGGTCGTTGAAATGTATCGCAGCGTCTTGTGAGGCCAACCATGGACCAGTTTGCCAACAAGATCGGCGCCGACTGGCGGGACGGAGAGCTTCTGCCGAACCGCAACCCCTCGGACCCCGGCGACGTGATCGGCCTTTTCGCCCGCGCCACCGCCGAGGACACCCGCGAGGCCATCGCCGCCGCCCGCGCCGCCCTGCCGGCCTGGGCGCGAATGGTGCCGCATGCCCGTGGCCAGATCCTGCGCCGGGCCTCGGACCTGATGCTGGCGCGCAAGGATGCGCTTGGCCGCGCCCTGTCGCGCGAGGAGGGCAAGACCCTGGCCGAAGGCGTCGGCGAGGTGACGCGCGCGGCGCAGATCCTGGACTTCTTCGCCGCCGAGACCGTCCGCATCCCCGGCGAATCGCTCGCCTCGTTGCGCCCCGGGGTCGAGGTTACTGTCCGACGCGAGCCAGTGGGGGTGGTGGGGATCATCACGCCCTGGAACTTCCCCATCGCCATTCCGGCCTGGAAGATCGCCCCGGCGCTGGCCTATGGCAACACTGTGGTCTTCAAGCCGGCCGAGCTGGTGCCGCATTCGGCCTGGTCTCTGGTGTCAATCCTGCACGAAGCGGGCCTGCCCGATGGTGTGCTGAACCTGATCTGCGGCCCCGGCGCGGTCGTGGGGGAAGAGATCGCCACCAACCCGGTCGTCGATGCGGTGTCCTTCACCGGCTCGGTCGCGACCGGGCGGCGGCTGGCCGCGACCTGCGCTGGACGCTTCTGCAAGGTGCAGCTGGAGATGGGTGGCAAAAACCCGTTGGTGATCCTGGACGACGCCGACCTGCCGCAGGCAGTGGAATGCGCGGTGAACGGCGCCTTCTTCTCGACCGGGCAACGCTGCACTGCCTCATCGCGGCTGATTGTGACCGAGGGCATCCACGACCGCTTCGTCACCGCGATGCGTGAGCGGATGGGGCAGCTAAGGGTGGGTAACGCGCTTGACCCGGCGACGCAGATCGGCCCGGTAGTGGACCCGAAACAGCTGGAAACCGACCTCGGCTATCTGACACTGGCCCGGCAAGAGGGCGCGACCCTTGCCGCCGGCGGCGAGGTGATCGGCACATCTGGCCATTTCCTGACACCTGCACTTCTTACCGAAGCAACTAACAGCATGCGGTCCTCACGTGAGGAAATCTTCGGCCCGGTCGCCAGCGTCATCCGCGTGCGCGACTTCGACGAAGCGCTGGCGACCGCAAATGACACCGACTTCGGCCTTACTGCGGGGATCTGCACCAACAGCCTCAAGCACGTCCAGATCTTCAAGGCTCAAGCCCGGGCAGGCATGGTGATGGTGAACCTGCCGACGGCCGGGGTGGATTTCCATGTCCCCTTCGGCGGCACCAAGGGCTCCAGCTACGGAGCCCGGGAACAGGGCCGGGCTGCGGTGGAGTTTTACACCACGGTGAAGACTTCCTATATTGGCTAAGGAACCCGGGCGGCCCCTTGGCCGCGCGGATTGCTTCGCGGATTACTGTGTTGGAGGCGCGGTAATGCAGAAGATGGAACTCGACCGGATCGGATCGCGCGAATACGCGCGCGAGGTAGCGCATCTGTGGGACCGGCTCTTGGGCGACTACGACGTCGACACCCCGGGCGTGCGGGATGTCGTCTACAAGTCCTGGCTGCGCTGCAAACAGATTGGCGTCGATCCCTTGAAGC
>JBKHWC010000113.1:0-5973 GCA_046569765.1 Alphaproteobacteria bacterium
GACTGTTTCGAGCGCCGCCGCGCCGAACTCGAGCGCGCGCTCACCGCGCCGGTGGAGAACCTCGCCGACCCGCGCGCCCTGGCGCCGCTGATCCTCGACTGGGACGCGATCCTCGCGGACATGCCGAAGGCCGAGGCCGACGCGCTGCACTGTGCGCGGGTCAACGTGACCGATGACCGGGCGCGGTTCCACTGGGCGGATGCGACCCAGTGGCGGCCCGAGACGCTGCTGGATGCGGTGGTGATGAACCCGCCCTTTCATACGGGACGCGAGGCCGATGCGGGTCTGGGTGCGGCCTTCATCCGGGCGGCGCGGCGGATGCTGGCCCCGGACGGGAGCCTCTGGCTGGTCGCAAACCGCCATCTGCCCTATGATCCCGTGCTCGCGGAAAGTTTCCTGACGGTGCAGGAGGTTGCTGGCGACGGCGCCTTCCGCGTGATCCATGCCACCAAGCCCAGACGGGCCAAACCCTAGAGGCTTACCATGTCTTTCTCCGTCAGCGGCAAGACCGCCATCGTCACCGGCGCGGCGGCCGGAATCGGGCTCGCCATCGCGCGGCACCTGGTCGACAAGGGCGCGAATGTGATGTTCGCCGACATCGACGAGGCGCGGCTGGACGCCGAGGTCGGCGAGGAGGCCCGCGCCGAGGGGCCGGTCCGCATGTTCGCGGGCGACCTGACCGAGAAGCTGACCATTGCCAACCTGCTGTCGGCCACGGTCGATGCCTTCGACCGGCTGGACATTCTGGTCAACGCCAGCCGCCGGATGCAGGTCTCGGACGTGCTGAACCCCGAGGCAGACGCGGTCGAGGAGCTGTGGCGGCAGAATGTGCTGTCCGCGCTGCGCATGTCGCAGATGACGGCGAAACGGATGATCCAGCACGGCCAGCGCGCCGGGCTGGAGGACGGAACGATGCTGGGCTCGATCATCAACCTGTCGTCGATCGCGGCGCAGGCGACCCGGCCCGAGCTTCTGGCTTATTCCATGGCGGCTGCGGCGACGGATCAGATGACCCGCTCATTGGCGGTGGCTTTGGCGCCCAAGGGGATCCGGGTGAACGCCGTCGCTTTCGGTAGCGTGATGAGCGGCAGCTTGCAGACCTTGCTGCGCGAGAACCCCGAGCACCGTGACATGATCACCGCCGCGACGCCGCTGGGCCGGATCGCCGCCCCGGCCGAGCTGGCCGAGGCGGTGCAGTTCCTCGCCTCGGATGCGGCGGGATTCGTCACCGGGCAGGTCCTGACGGTGGACGGCGGGCGGGGGCTTCTGGACGTGGCCTGCACGCCCTCGCACTGATCATTCGGGATAGAGGGCCTTGCACTGCGCGATCAGCGGTTCCGCCGCACGCGCCAGGTCGCGGCGCTTGGCCTTGAGGCTATCCAGCTTGCGTGCCTCCTCCGCCAAGTCGATGGCCTTGGGCCGGGTCCGCGTGACCGGATCCCGGTCAAGGCACAAGCGCGGCGGCGGCAGCACGCCCTCGGAATTGGGGCCGGGCTGGCACCATTCCCAGTCGGTCTCGTAGGCCGTGTAGGTTTCAAGCGCATAGCCGCGGGCGAGGTTGGCCTCCGTCTCGGCGATCAGCCGGTCGACGATGCGCAAGTCGCGGGTGTTGCGGGCGATGCATTGTTCCTGCGGCGTGCCGCAGGCCGCCAGCAGCAGCAGGGCGGACAGGACGAGGCGTTTCATCGGGGGGCCTCCTTGCATGGTGGAAAGCGGGGCGCGGGGATGCTAGGCAGGCTTCTGTCAGCAGCCGGAGACAGCAGGATGACCGATCCGTCAGACAATCGCAACGCCCGGGCCGCCGCCTGGTTCCGCGAGCTTCGCGACCGGATCGTCGCGGCTTTCGAGGGGCTGGAGGACCGCTATGCCAAGGGCGCGCCCGGCCGGTTCGAGGTCACGCCCACCACCCGCGCCGATGGCGGCGGCGGGCTGATGAGCGTGATGCGCGGCGGCGGCGTCTTCGAGAAGGTCGGCGTCAACTGGTCCGAGGTCCACGGTGTCCTGGGCGAGAAGGCGCAGCGGGCGATGGCGGCGCGGGGTGTGCCCGGAATGGACAAGGACCCGCGCTTCTGGGCCAGCGGGATCAGCCTGGTCGCCCATATGGTCAACCCGCATACTCCGGCCGTTCACATGAACACCCGGATGTTCTGGACGCCGGGCGCCTGGTGGTTCGGCGGCGGGGCGGACCTGAATCCCTGCATCGAATATGCCGAGGATACCGCGCATTTCCATGCCGAGATGCAGAAGGCCTGCGATGCCCATTCCTCCGACTATTACCCGAAGTTCAAGGCCTGGGCCGACGAGTATTTCTTCGTCCCCCACCGTGGCCGGGCCCGGGGCGTGGGCGGGATCTTCTACGACGATCTGAACACCGGCGACTGGGAGGCCGACTTCGCCTTTACCCAGGCCGTCGGCAGCGCCTTCCTCCCGGCCTTCCTGCCGGTGACCGAACGTCGCATCGCGACCGAGTGGAGCGAGGCCGACCGCGAGACCCAACTGGTCCATCGCGGGCTTTATGCCGAATACAACCTGGTCTACGACCGGGGCACCAAGTTCGGCCTGGAAACCGGGCATGATGCCAATGCGGTCCTGATGAGCCTGCCTCCGGTCGCCAAATGGCCCTGAGATGGGCCCGGAGGCATTCGGCTCTTTCCTGCTGACCGTTCTGGTGCTGGATCTTACACCCGGACCGAACATGGCTTGGCTCGCGCTGCTGACGGCGACGGCAGGACGCGGGGCGTGGCGACGGCGGTGCATCTGGGGATCGTGCTGGCGGCGGGGGGCTTGCGGGGATGGCTTGCCGATCCGGCGGTTTCGGTGAGGATGCACCGGGTCCAGGCGCTGGCGCTGACCGCGGTGGCGCTGTGGCTTCATGTTCGGGGATAGCGGATGGCGGATATCGTGGTGAAGGCGGCCTATGGCTCGGTCGTCGAGGATGAGGGGCTCCTGTTCGTGGGCTTCGCCGAGGGCGAGGACGAGGAAGAGAACTATGTGCTGTTCCGTCAGCCCGTCGGCGGCGGGCCGGTCTGGTTCGAAGTCGGGGACGAGACCTTTGGCGCCGAGGATGCGCTTCAGTCGGTCGTGCTGGAGCCGAAGGGGCTGGAGATCGTGATCGCGCCCGGGCGGCGGGCCGAGTTTGGCTTCGCGGCGACGGTGGCAGTGCGGATCGGGCCGGGGTGTGAGGATGCCGAACCCGCGCTGGCGGCGCTGCGGGAGATGCTGGGTCCCGTCATGGCCGACGCAAGGTAGGGTGGGCGATACGCCCACCTTACGATTGCACGTCCGTCACGGCTTCGGCGCGTCCGGGTTCATCAGTTCAGTCTCGATGAAGACGTGAACCTCGTCCGAGACACCCAGCGGCATCTCCGCCGTGGGAATGCCGTTCGAAATCCCGAAGTCGGACCGTTTCAGCATGGTCTGCAGCGAGAACCCCGCCCGCGCCCCGGCCGGATCCAGCGGCATGTGGCCCCAGCCGCTGTTATAGGTCGCCTGCAACACGACCGGCTTCGTCACCCCGTTCAGCGTCAGGTCCCCCGTGACCTCGGCCGTCCGCTCTCCCGTCAGCTTCACGGCGGTCGAGGTGAAACTGGCTACCGGATGGGTCGGGGCGTTCAGGAAGTCGGGGCCCGAGACGATCGCGTTGAAATCATAGCTCGGGTCGTCGTTATGCGTCTCGAGCGAGGTCAGGTCGACCGTCGCGCTGACCTGCATTGCCTCGGGCGCCTTTGGGTCGAACTGCAAGGTTGCCTCGACCTTGGTGAACAGCGCCATGTAACGCGAGAAGCCCAGATGGTCGACGGTGAACCACAGTCGGGTATGCGCCGGGTCAGTGCGGTAGGTTCCGGGCGGCGGGCTGCCAAGGTCGGACATGTCCTGCGCCAGCACCGGCAGGGCAAGGCCGGCGGCAAGGAGAAGCGGGCGGAGCATGACGGAGCCTTTCAGTTAGCCGATATGCTAAGTAACACCCCCTCTCGCCTGCGAGTCAACCGGGTTGCCTGTCTGATGCGCGGAACCTAGCTTGGCCGCAAACGGGGGTGGGCATGGGTGTGATCAAGGATCTTGCAGCGGCAATCGGGTCTGCGAACGTGCTGAGCGGCCCGGATATGGCGCGTTACGCCACCGACTGGATGCGCAAGTATCACGGGGCGCCGCTGGCTGTGGCCCGGCCAGGCTCGACCGCCGAGGTGGCGGCCTGTGTGAAGATCGCGGCCGCGCATGGGCTGCCGGTGGTGCCGATCGGCGGAAACACCGGGCTCGTCGGGGGCACGATGACGACGGGCGGGCTGATGCTCTCCCTTGAACGGCTGAACCGGATCCGCGCGGTGAAGCCCGAGGCCCGGCTGGTTGTGGCGGAGGCGGGGGTGATCCTGTCGCGCCTGCATGACGCGGCCGAGGCCGAGGGGCTGTACTTCCCGCTCTGGTTCGGCGCGCGGGGCTCGGCGATGCTGGGCGGGGTTCTGTCGACCAATGCGGGCGGGTCGAACGTGCTGCGCTATGGCTCGACCCGGGGGCTCTGCCTGGGGCTGGAGGTGGTGCTGGCCGATGGGCGCGTGTTGAACCTGATGAGCGAGCTGCACAAGGACAATTCGGGCTATGACCTGAAGCAGATGTTCATCGGGGCGGAAGGGACGCTGGGGATCATCACGGCGGCGGTGATGAAGCTGGTCCCGGCGCCCCGCGCCCATGCCACGGCGACGGTTGCCGCCCGGTCGCTGGGCGATGCGCTGGTCCTCCTCAACCGGATGCAGGAGGCCACGGGGGGCCGGGTCGAGGCTTTCGAATTCATGCCCCGCAGCTACTCCGAGCGGCTGCGGGTCGCGCGACCGGACCTTGGCCTGCCCTTCGAACATATCCCCGAGGTGACGATCCTGATCGAGGCCGCGACCACCGTCCCCGCCGAGGCCCAGCCCGATGCGGCGGGCGAGGTGCCTATGGTGGCGCTGCTGGAGCGCGTGCTGGCCGAAATGATGGAGGACGGGCTGGTCACCGATGCGGTGGTCGCGCGAAGCGAGCAGCAGCGCCGCGCGATGTGGGCCCGGCGCGAGGCGGCGGCCGAGATTTGCGTCGGACTATCACCTGCGGTGGATACCGACGTCTGCCTGCCCCTGGACCGGGTGGAGACCTTCCTGTCGCAGGCGCTGGAGCGACTGGAGGCTTTGGACCCCGGCCTGCGCAGCCTGACCGTCGCGCATCTGGGTGACGGCAACCTGCACTTCACCGTCTTTCCGACCCGTGATGACCCGGCCCTGAAGGACCGGGTGATGGAGGTCGTCGAGGACGTGGTGCAGGAGTTGGGCGGCAGTTTCTCGGCCGAGCATGGGGTGGGGCTGTCGAAGCTGCCCGCCATGGCGCGCCGGAAGGACCCGGTCGCGCTGGAGGTGATGCGCGCGGTGAAGCGGGCGCTGGACCCGGAGGGTCGGATGAACCCGGGCAAGGTCATTCCCTGACGATCTTTCTGCGAAAGATCGGGGCCTGGGGGCGGGGCCTTGCGCGGCGCGGGACGGCGGGATAGCCGTTCGATCCATGTCCGCGATGCGCCTTTGTCTGACCGATCCTTCCTTGCGCGCGGCCGGGTTGATCATGGTCCTGCAGGGCGCGATCGTCTGCAGCTTCGGGCCGTATTTCTCGACGCTGGCGGTCAATGCCTTCGGATTCGGCGACCGGGGCTATGCGGTGCTCCTGGCCTTGTCCTCGGTGGTGGCGGTCTCGGCCTCGGTCGTGGGTGGGATCCGGGCGGATCAGACGGCGAACCGGCGGCAGGTGACGCTGGCGGCGGTGGTGGCGCTGGCGCTGGGAATGGCGTTGATGACGGTCGCGCCGGGGCCCTGGGTCTTTGCGGTGACGACGGCCGTGCTGTTGCCGGTGGGGGCGGTCACCTTCGGCCAGGTCTTCGCGCTGGCCCGGATGGCCACGACCCGCCACCCGCCCGAGGAGCGGGACGCGATCATGGCGGTGATCCGGGCGCTGTTCGCG
>JBKHWC010000113.1:6190-7297 GCA_046569765.1 Alphaproteobacteria bacterium
TACGGGTGCTGGCGCTGGGGGCGGTCAATGTCTCGGCGACGATCTATGTGGCGACCCTCTCGCTGGTGATGGTGCCCGAGATCGGGCGGGGGACGGCGGATGTGGCGCTGTATTTCGGGCTGGTGGCGGGGCTGGAGGTGCCGTTCATGCTGCTTTTGCCGCGGGTGATGCGGGGGGTGGACCGGCCGCTGCTGATCCTGGCGGGATCGGCGCTGTACGGGGTGCATGTCCTGTTCCTGCCGGTGCTGGCGGGGTCCTGGGCGGTCTGGCTGCTGATCTGGCCGGCGGCGGTCGGAGGGGCGGTGATCCTGACGGTGCCGATCGCCTACCTGCAGGACCTGCTGGCCGACCGGCCGGGGGCGGGGGCGAGCCTGATGGCGGTGCAGCGGCTGGCGGGGGATGTGATCGCGGCGGCCTGCTTCGCGGTGGGGACGGCGGTGGCGGGTTATGGGTTGGTCGCGGTGCTGGGCGTCGCGGTCGCCCTGGCGGCGGCGGGGGCCCTGTGGTGGGCGGACCGGCGCTAGCTGTCCACGGTGGACATTTTCGGAAAACGTTGAACTATCAATTGCTTGGCCGTGGACGGCAAGGTTTCGTCAACCATGTTCGCGGCCGCGCAGCCTGGCAGGATCTTCACCCTGCCCGCGCGTCCGGGCGGGACGGGGGGGCTGGAGTTTGCGGGTAGGGTGGGCGGTATCGCCCACCCTACGATCGTCACTCTCCGGCGACCGTCCGCAGGTCGAGTTGCAGGATCGCGGGCGCGGGGCCGCCCTGGGCGGTGTCCTCGACCAGGGCGACCGCACCGCGCGTCGTCTCGCCGAACCCGGCTTCGGCCAGTGCATCGCCAAAGCCGCTGCCACCCGGGCTACGGGTCAGGTTGGCCGGAAAACCAGTGGCTAATCGACCAGTCCGCGCCGATCCAGAGCATTTCACGTCCGCCCGCCCGTCGCTGGCGTTGCGGGCCAGCAGATGCACCATTCAGCCAACCATGTCCGCCGCAGCGCGGGGCGGGCGGTCGCGCGCAGCTTGACCGCGCGCGTCCGGGCGGGACGGGGGGGCTGGAGTTTGCGGGTAGGGTGGGCGGTATCGCCCACCCTACGATCGTCACTC
>JBKHWC010000114.1:0-3304 GCA_046569765.1 Alphaproteobacteria bacterium
GTGCTCGCGAGAGACCATCTCGGCCAGCTTGTCCATGTTCTGGTTGATCAGCGCGCCAAAGGCCATCATCACCCGGGCGCGGCGCTGCGGGTTGGTGGCGGCCCAGCCGACCTGGGCCTTTGCGGCCTCCTGGATGGCATGGTCCAGCTCGGCCGGGGTCGCCAGCGCGACCCGCGCCTGCACTTCGCCGGTGGCGGGGTTCATGACATCGGCGAAGCGGCCCGAAGTGCCCTTCACCATCTTGCCGTTGATCCAGTGTCCGATCTCTTGCATGGAATCCTCCTGAGGGTTGCCAACGTTCTACCCCTGCACAAACGCCAGACAAAGCGGCAATCTGCCAAAAGTGTTTTGCAGTTTCGCTGGACCAAACGTAGAGTGGGCAATATGCCCACCTTACAAGGCGACCGGGATGGATTGGGACGACCTGCGCGTATTTCTGGCCGTGGCGCGGACGGAAAGCCTGTCGGCTGCGGGCAAGCGGCTGAAGATCGACCCGGCCACCGTGGGCCGCCGCATCGCGCGGCTGGAAGAGGCGACGAAGGCGCGGCTCTTCACCAAGTCGCCACAGGGCTATGCCCTGACGGAAGAGGGGGCGCGGCTGATCCCTCATGCCGAGGCCGCCGAACGGGCCGCTCTTGGGGCCGAGGAAAGTCTCTCCGGCCCCGGGGGGCTGACCGGCCTGATCCGCCTTGGCGCGCCGGATGGCTGCGCAAACTACCTGCTGCCACAGGTCCTCGCGCGAATCTGCGACGCCAATCCGGGGCTCGAGGTGCAGATCGTGGCGCTTCCCCGCGTCTTCAACCTGTCGAAGCGCGAGGCCGACATGGCCATCGCCGTCAGCCGCCCCGAGGCCGGACGGCTGACGGTCCAGAAGCTGACCGACTATCGCCTGCACCTGGCGGCCAGCCGCGACTACCTGGACAAGGCGCCGCCGATCCGCACGCCGCAGGACCTGAAGGCGCACCGGATCATCGGCTATATCCCCGACATGATCTTCGACAAGGAACTCGACTACCTGGCCGAGATCGGGATCGGCCCGGCGTCGCTCACCTCCAACTCGGTCTCGGTGCAATTGAACTGGCTGCGCACCGGGGCAGGGGTCGGCGTGGTCCACGACTTCGCCCTTCCTGCGGCGCCCGGCCTGATCCGCATCCTGACCGACCGCATCCACCTCAGCCGCAGCTTCTGGCTGATCCGTCACGAAAGCGACGCGCGGCTGGAGCGGCTGAACCGCTTTGCCGACCAGTTGACCCGCGAGGCCCGGTCCGAGATGAGCCGGCTTGACGCTTTGGTCGAAGCGCAGGCTTGACAGAATCCCCTTTCCGGTCCGACGCTTGATCTCCGGTCAGAGGAGGGGCCGTCCCATGCTCGTACAGCAGATCCTCGCATCCAAAGGCGATCTCGGCGTGATCACGGTCGCGCCAGGCACGACGGTCCAGGAGGTCGCCGAGTTGCTCTCGGCCCGGCGCATCGGCGCGGTGATCGTGTCGGCCGATGGCAAGCAGGCGCGCGGCATCGTCTCGGAGCGCGACATCGTGCGCGAACTGGGCAAGCGCGGGGCCGCCTGCCTGGCCGAGCCGGTGGAAAGCCTGATGACGGCGAAGATCGTGCATTGCACCCGGGTCGAAAGCACCGACACCGTGCTGGGCCGGATGACCGACGGCCGCTTCCGCCACATGCCGGTGATCGAGGAGGGGCAGATGGTCGGCCTGATCTCGATCGGTGATGTCGTCAAGGCGCGGCTGATGGAGCTTGCGGCCGAAAAGGACGCGCTGGAAGGCATGATCAAGGGCTACTAGGGCGGAAATGCGCTTGCACCCGCGCGCGCAATGTCGTTGACCTGCGCGCGTCACGGCCAGCCAAGGGGGAGCCATGCGCATCGGGCTTTATCCGGGAACCTTCGATCCCATCACCCTGGGTCACATCGACATCATTCAGCGCGCCATGGCGCTGGTGGATCGCTTGGTGATCGGCGTGGCGATCAACCGGGACAAGGGGCCGCTCTTCAGCCTGGAAGACCGCGTTGCGATGGTCGAGGCCGAATGTGCCGCGATCCAGGCCCGCACCGGGGGCGAGATCGTCGTCCACCCGTTCGAGAACCTCTTGATCGACTGCGCCCGCGACGTGGGCGCCGGGATCATCGTCCGCGGCCTGCGGGCGGTGGCGGATTTCGAATATGAATTCCAGATGGTCGGCATGAACCGCGCGCTCGATTCCAGCATCGAGACCGTGTTCATGATGGCCGATGCCCGGCGGCAGGCCATTGCGTCCAAACTGGTGAAGGAAATCGCTCGGCTGGGCGGGGACGTGTCGAAATTCGTCTCGCCCCCGGTGGTCGAAGCCTTGGCGCGCAAGTTCCGCTGATGCAAAAGGGGCCCGAAGGCCCCCGCATCGGTCTGCCTTTCGGCCTTGCTCAGGCGGCCTTGCCGTAGACGGCTTCGCGCGCGATCCGCTCGGCGTCGCCGGGATAGATGCCAAGGTCCTGCGCCACATCGGCCGGCAGGTTGGCGATCTCGTTGCGGGTCTGGCGGTAGAGCGCGTAATTCACCGCAGCGGTCTTCAGCATTTCGAACACGGTAAGCATCTTCATCGTCCTTTCATCCGCGAAAGGTCTGCTTTTCCTTTTCGCATGGCCGGAACATAGGCATTGGCGGGGCGCCAACAACATCCGATGCTGCGGTGCGGCTATGCGGAAAATGCATGGCTGCGCCAAGAAAAAGGGGCGCCCAAGGCGCCCCTTTCCCTGCAATTCCAAGGGTTTCAGATCAACTTGCCCATCGCCACGGCCGTATCAGCCATGCGGTTGGAGAAGCCCCACTCGTTGTCATACCAGCTCAGGATCGAGACGAAGGTCCCGTCCATCACCTTGGTCTGGTCCATGTGGAACACCGACGAATGCGGGTCGTGGTTGAAGTCCGAGCTGACCAGCTTCTCGTTGGTATAGCCCAGGATCCCCTTCAGCGGCCCCTCCGCCGCCGCCTTGATCGCCGCGTTCACCTCTTCCACCGAGGTCGCGCGCTTGGCGATGAACTTCAGGTCCACCACGCTGACATTCGGCGTCGGCACCCGCATGGCGAAGCCGTCGAGCTTGCCCTTCAGCTCGGGCAGGACCAGGCCCACGGCCTTGGCCGCGCCGGTGGAGGTCGGGATCATCGACAGCGCCGCCGCCCGCGCGCGGTACAGGTCCTTGTGCATCGTATCCAGCGTCGGCTGGTCGCCGGTGTAGCTGTGGATCGTGGTCATCATGCCCTTTTCGATCCCGATGGCATTGTTCAGGACATAGGCCACGGGGCTCAGGCAGTTC
>JBKHWC010000114.1:3314-7276 GCA_046569765.1 Alphaproteobacteria bacterium
GGTGCAGGACGCGTTCGAGATGATCAGGTCATCCTTCGTCAGCGTCTGGTGGTTCACGCCGTAGACGATGGTCTTGTCCGCGCCGTCGCCCGGCGCGCTGATCAGCACGCGCTTGGCGCCGTTCTCCAGATGCGGCAGGCACTTCTCCTTCGAGGTGAAGATGCCGGTGCATTCCATCACGATATCCACGTCCGACCAGGGCAGGTCGGCCGGGTTCTTCAGCGCGGTGACCCGGATCGGGCCGCGGCCCACGTCGATGGTGTCCGCGCCGGTGGTCACGGTCGCCGGGAATTTCCCGTGCACCGAATCGTAGCGCAGAAGATGCGCGTTGGTCTCGACCGGGCCAAGGTCGTTGATCGCCACCACCTCGATATCGGTGCGGCCCGATTCGATGATGGCGCGCAGCACGTTGCGCCCGATGCGTCCAAATCCGTTGATGGCAACCTTGACGGCCATGTCCCAATCCTTTCGAAGCTGCGGCTCCCGATAGCGCTAACAAGACCATAATGCGGCGAAATGCAACCGCAGTTTGACAGGCTCAGCGCCAGAACGCCACCCATTCGACCAGGTCCAGGAACTTGCGGGCAAGAAAGAGCAGGGCCGACCCGCCGTTCAGGGCGAGGTCGGCCAGGATGGCAGCCAGGATCACCAGGCCAAGCCAGAGTGCGATGCGATCGGTCACGCGGCCCCTCCGCAGGGGCGCGCGGCCCCGTTACTGTGCCAGCCGCCCCAGCACGCCGGCCACATCGGCCATCCGGCAGGAGAAGCCCCATTCGTTGTCATACCACGCCAGCACGCGGACGGAACGCCCCGCAACCTTGGTCTGGTCCGGCGCAAAGATGCTGGACTGCGGCGTGTGGTTGAAGTCGATCGACACCTTCGGTTCGGGGTCATAGGCCATGACCATGCCCATATAGCCTGCGCAGGCTTCCCTGACGATTTCGTTAACTTCCGCCACCGTCACCGATTTCTGCGCGATGAAGGTCAGGTCCACGGCGCTGACGTTCGGGGTCGGCACCCGGATCGCGCTGCCTTCCAGCTTCCCCGCCAGTTCCGGCAGCACCTCGCCGATGGCTTTCCCGGCCCCGGTCGAGGTCGGGATCATCGCCATCGCCGCCGCGCGGGCGCGATAGAGGTCCTTGTGCCGCCGGTCCAGCGTCGGCTGGTCGCCGGTGTAGGAATGGATCGTGGTCATGATGCCCGATTCAATCCCGATCGTGTCGTTCAGCACCTTGGCCAGCGGCGCCAGGCAGTTCGTCGTGCAGGACGCATTGGACACCACCAGATGTTCGGGCAGCAGGCTGCGATGGTTCACGCCATAGACCACGGTCAGGTCTGCCCGCTTGGCCGGGGCCGAGACAAGGACGCGCTTGGCCCCCCGGCTCAGGTGCACCGCCGCCTTGTCGCGGTCGTTGAACTTGCCGGTGCATTCCAGCACCACGTCCACCCCGGTCCAGTCCAGCTCTTCGGGGTTATAGGTCGACATCATGCGGATCGGACCGCGCCCCAGGTCCAGCGCGCCGTCCACCACCTTGACCGTGCCGGGGAAGCGGCCATGCACGCTGTCATAGCGCAACAGATGGGCATTCGTCTCCACCGGCCCGGTGGCGTTGATCGCCACCACCTGCACGTCGTTGCGGTTTGATTCCGCGATATGCGCCAGCGTGCAGCGCCCGATGCGGCCAAAGCCGTTGATGCCCACAGTCACGGTCATGGTAAAATTCCCCTCCTGATGCCTTGTCCAAGGCCATAGCCGCTCCACGACAGCATGCAAGGCGGAAAGCGACCTGTTTTCAGGATGTTAGCGCAATCTTCGCCTGTTTGCGCTAACCCTGCGACGCGCTTTGCGTTCATCCGACAACCGCGCTACATCTTCCGGGCAACAGCAGGAGCAGGGGCATGAGCGGACTTCTGGCGCTTCTCGACGATGTCGCGGCCATCGCCAAGGTGGCGGCCTCTTCGGTCGACGACATCGCGGCGGCGGCGGCCAAGGCGGGGACCAAGGCGGCCGGGGTGGTGATCGACGACGCCGCCGTGACGCCGAAATACGTCCACGGCTTCTCGGCCGACCGGGAACTGCCGATCATCTGGCGGATCTCTCTCGGCTCGCTGCGCAACAAGCTGATCGTGCTTCTCCCCGGACTCCTCGCGCTGGACCATTTCGCGCCCTGGATCATCACGCCGCTTCTGATGCTGGGCGGGGCCTATCTCTGCTTCGAGGGGGCGGAAAAGCTGCTCCACGCCTTCGCCCCCCATGCCGACCAGGCGGTCGAGCAGGATTTCGACACCAAGGACCCCGCGCATCTGGAGGAGGAAAAGGTCGCCGGTGCGATCAAGACCGATTTCATCCTCTCGGCCGAGATCATGACCATCGCGCTCGCCACCATCGAAAGTCCCAGCTTCTGGATGCAGGCGATCACGCTTGCTGTGGTGGGCACGCTTATCACCGTCGCGGTCTACGGCGCGGTGGCGCTGATCGTGAAGATGGACGATGTGGGCCTGCACATGGCCGCCACCGGCCGGACCTCCGGGAGCAGGGCGCTTGGCCGGGGGCTCGTCCTTGGCATGCCGAAGCTGATGGCGCTTCTGTCCACCATCGGCACGGCCGCGATGCTTTGGGTCGGGGGCAATATCGTCACCCACGGGCTTGAGGTCACCCACGCCTGGCCCTGGCCCTATGAGACGATCCACCACATCGCCGAAGCCGTGGCCCATGCGACCCCCGTGGCCCAGGGCTTCATCGGCTGGCTGGTCACGGCCACGCTGGACGGGGTCTTCGGTCTGATCCTCGGCCTGATCCTGATCCCCGTCGTCACCCGGATCATCACACCGCTCTGGTCCGCCATCACCGGCCGGAAGGCCGCGCACTGACGGAACCCCGCCCGGCGTCCTCGCGTTGCCCTGCCGACCGATGCAAGGAGGCTGGGCATGGACCGCACCGATTTCGACGCCTGGGAGACCCGCATCCGTGCCCGGGCGGAACAGCTCTGGCGTGACGCGGGACGCCCCGATGGCGGCTCACGCGAATTCCTGGCCGAGGCGCGCGAACTCATCGCGCTGGAGGAAGTCCCGCCCCCCACGCTCGACCCCGATGAGGCCGCCGAGCCGGTGATCGAGGAAGCCGCGATCCAGGGCAATCTGGGCGAATTCCCCACCCTGACCGATCAGGGCGAGGAACAGGTCTTCCCCCAGGCCGCGCCCCAGGCCAAGGACGACGACGGCCCGCGCCTTTCGGACGGGGATGCCTCGGCCGGAGGCGGCGTCCTGCCGACCGAGGATGATCCACGGGCCGATCTGCCCGATGTGTCCACCGCCGAGGCCGACATCACCACCAGCGCGCTCAACGCCGAGGACGGCCCGGAAAACCCCGATCTCAACGACGACGGCCTTCCCGATCCGCGGAATCCGGACCGGGTCGAAGGTGAGATGCCCCCCGGCAACGAATATGAGGACAGCGCCCCGCCCCGGTGACGTCGGGCGTCAGACCTCCTGCGCCAGCGCCAGCCGCTGCGCCAGCGCCGACACAAGGTCGGTCCGGGTGACGATGCCGACGATGGCGGCACGCTCGACCACCGGAATGGCCTCGGCCCCGCCATCGGCAAGCAAGGGCAGCAGCGCGCCCACAGGTGTCTCGGGGGTGACCTGGGGGATGCCGGTCTTCATGATCTCGCCCGCCTTCGGGGTTTTGGTGCGGTGGCTGTCGATAAGCCGCGCCAGGGCCGAGATCAGGCTCTTGTGCTGGCGGAAGGCATCCTCCCGCGCGCGGCGGATCAGGTCGATCTGGAAGATCACGCCGCGAAGCTCTCCTCCTTCCACCACGGGAAGCGAGGTGAAGCCACGCTTGCGGAAAATGTCGGCCACCTGGCTTAGAGGGGCCTCTGGGCCCACGGTCACCAGGTCGCGCGACATGATGTCGGCCGCCGTGAACCCCTCCATCCGCCGCGCCGCCGCCGCCTGCTCCG
>JBKHWC010000115.1:0-7263 GCA_046569765.1 Alphaproteobacteria bacterium
GCCGTCGATGGTCTTTTCCCAGAACGTCGTCGTCGCGGCCGAGGTGATGGTGATCCCCCGCTCCTGCTCCTGCTCCATCCAGTCCATCGTCGCGGCGCCGTCGTGGACTTCGCCGATCTTGTGGGACTTGCCGGTGTAATACAGGATGCGTTCGGTCGTCGTGGTCTTGCCCGCGTCGATGTGGGCCATGATCCCGAAGTTGCGGTAGAGGTCGAGCGGATATTCGCGTGCCATGATGCCCTCTTACCAGCGATAGTGGCTGAACGCTTTGTTCGCGTCGGCCATCTTGTGGGTGTCTTCGCGCTTCTTCACGGCGGTGCCGCGGTTCTGCACGGCGTCGGCCAGTTCGGCGGCCAGACGCTCTTCCATGGTGTTCTCGTTGCGCTTGCGGGCGGCGGTGATCAGCCAGCGGATCGCCAGCGCCTCACGGCGTTCGCTGCGCACTTCGACGGGGACCTGGTAGGTCGCACCGCCGACGCGGCGGGAGCGGACCTCGACCGAGGGCTTCACGTTGTCGAGCGCTTCGTGGAAGGCTTCGACGGCGGGACGCTTCAGACGGGTCTGGACGCGGTCGAGGGCGCCGTAGACGATCGATTCCGCGACCGACTTCTTGCCGTCGAGCATCAGGTTGTTCATGAACTTGGTGACCACACGATCGCCAAACTTGGCATCGGGCAGGATCTCGCGCTTTTCGGCGGCGTGACGACGGGACATCTGTTATCTCCTCACTTCGGACGCTTGGCGCCGTATTTCGAACGACGCTGACGACGCTCTTTCACGCCCTGGGTGTCCAGAACGCCGCGGAGGATGTGGTAGCGCACACCCGGAAGGTCCTTGACCCGGCCGCCACGGATCAGGACGACGGAGTGTTCCTGAAGGTTGTGCTTTTCGCCGGGGATGTAGGAGATGACCTCGAAGCCGTTGGTCAGGCGCACCTTGGCGACTTTCCGCATGGCCGAGTTCGGCTTCTTCGGGGTGGTGGTATAGACGCGGGTGCAAACCCCACGCTTTTGCGGGCAGGATTCCAGGTGCTGCGACTTGGACTTCCGCACTACGGCTTCCCGGGGCTTCCGGATCAGCTGTTGAATCGTCGGCATTCACGTTCCTCGTTTCGATACTCGCCGGGTGCCACCCCGGCGCCGCTTCTCGACGTGCCCTGCGCGAATCGCAAAACACGAACACCGCACCCATCCCCAGAGGGGATGCCGCGGTGGAATTCCAGAGGATCGGGGCGGATGGCCCGGATCATGACCACTTCAAGCGCTCTGACCCCTTGCCGCGGTCGCGACCGTGGTTCGGGTTGCCGGGCGTATATGGGGAATCGCCGGGGGAGTCAACGGCCGCTCAGGCGGCGGCGCGCCGCAGGCGGCGTTCGCGCCAGAGCGTGAAGAGCCCTGCCCCGACCACGATCGCCGCGCCAAACAGGGTCCAGCCGTCGGGGAGGTCGCCGAAGACGACAAGGCCCAGGACGATGGCCCAGAGAAGCGAGGTATAGCGGAAGGGGGCCACCATGCCGATGTCGCCGTGGCGCATCGCGCTGACCGAGGTGAGGTAGCCCACGATCAGGAAGAGGCCCGCGCCGAGGACCTTCGCGCCCTCGGCCGGAGAGACGGGGTCCCAGCCCTGGAAGGCGGCGCCGATCCAGCCCATCAGGGTCACCGCGACCGCCGCGCCCAAGGCGACGACGGCCGTGGGGAGTTTGCCCTGCAAGGGTCGGACCGAGAGGTCGCGAACCACCACGCAGGCGACCGAGGCGAGGCCGAGGAGAGACCAGCGGTCGAAGCCCTCGGTCCCCGGGCGGATGATGATGAGGACGCCGATCAGGCCGACCAGGATCGCGGTCATCCGCCGCCAGCCGATCTTGTCGCCGAAAACCAGCGCCGCAGCGAGAGTGATCAGAAGCGGCAGGGCCTGGAGGAGGGCAGAGAGGTTCGCCAGCGGCATCCGCAGGAGCGCCTCGAGGAAGAAGACCGTGGCGGCCACATCGGCGAGGGAGCGGAGGAGGATCAGCCCGCCGTCGCTGCGGTTCGGGCGGAAATGGTGGGCCTTGGTGAGGTAGGTGAGGAGGCCGAGGCCCGCGACAGCGATCATCCCACGCAGGGCAATGGTCTGGTAGAGCGGCAGGGTCTGGGTGACGGCCTTCATGAAGGTGTCGTTGATCGTGAAGGCGGCCATCGAGGCGCACATCAGGAGGATGCCGCGGAGGTTCTCGGAGATCGGCACGTCGGGGGGTCCTTCACTAGCCCTGCATGGGTAGCAGGCAGCAGAGCGAAGGGGAAGTGCCCGCGCGTGGACCGTTTTCCGGCGCCTTTGGACTCAAGGAGTTAGGCGCGGGCGTTAATCGGATGGAAAGTGTTGGGGCGGCTATCAAGTCGCGCGCCTGGCGGCGCAAGCCTTCTGTCTCGCCTCTTTTGCGCGAAGGGGCGCAAAAGAGGCTCGGCCGTTGGGGGCGCTTCGCCCCCCAAACCCCCCGAGGATATTTGAAGACAGAAAATGCCGAACGGAATTGCCTCCGGGCACCGCCCGCCCTGGTCGAGACGGCGGATGGGGCTCTGTGAGTCCATGCTCGGCAAGCGTCAGGCCGAGAGCAGGACCGGAAGCGGGCAGTCGCCGGCCAGTACCTTGCCGGTCACACTTCCGAAGATCAGCTCGTGCAGGGGCGAGTGGCGGACGGCGCCAGCAGCGATCAGATCGCAGCCGGATTCCTGCGCGGTGGCAGTGAGGGCCGCGAAGATCTCACGGCCCTGGCGCGGCACCTCGCGGAATTCGGCCTTGATGCCGTGGCGGGCGAGGTGGTGGGCGGCCTCGATCCCGGACTGGCCCATGCGGAGGTCCTTGTCATCGGTTACCCGGGCGACGATCGCCTCGCTGCCGGGGGGCAGGATGGCGATGGCGTCCTGCAGCGCGCGGGCGGCGGTATGGGTGCCGTCCCAGGCGATCAGCGCGCGCCGGGGCGGAGCGAACTTGCCCTGGCGCGGCACGACGACCAGGGGGCGGCCGGAGTCGAAGAGGGCGGCGTTGATCAGCAGACGCTCGCCCAGCAGCGGGCCGCGGCGGCCAGTGAGGATGCCAAGATCGGCCACCTTCATGTGATCGGCGAAGACCTCGCCGATGCCATAGGCAAAGCTGGAGCGGTCGATCACCGAGACCGGAACCCCGGCCTTGTCGGCCAGCGCCTCGACAGCCGCGCGGGTGCGGGCAAGGGCTTCCGGGTCCTCGGACAGATCGTCGCCCGAGACGTTGATCGGGAAGGACAGGACGACGACCCGCGCCCCCTGCCCCGCCGCCCAGTCCATGGCCAGGGACAGGGCTGCGGGTGTCTGCCCAAGGTCCGCCGGGTCGGCGAAGGTGACGATCGAACGGACGGGCATGGGTCGGACCTCTCTCTGGCGTGATCTCAGGCGAGGTAGGTATCAGCCCAGGGGTCCACAAGGTCAGCAGCGCGGGAATTGCGCGGGCACGGCGATGGAAAAGCCCCGCCGGTCCTGCGACCGGCGGGGCTGTTGCCTTTCTGCAAGCCGATCCGGCTTAGTCGCGGCTTTCCACCGTGTCGACGAGACCGGTGTCGGTGTCGAGATCGGTGTCCATCACGTCCATCGGGGCGGCGAGGGCCGCGGCCTGTTCGGCCTCGGACCGGCGCGCCTCGATCACGGTGTGGTCGCGGTCGGCGGCGATCTTCTTGACGCGGCTGGTCGCCCCGCCGGTGCCCGCCGGGATCAGGCGGCCGACGATGACGTTCTCCTTCAGGCCCACCAGCTTGTCGCGCTTGCCCTGGACCGAAGCCTCGGTCAGGACGCGGGTGGTTTCCTGGAAGGAGGCCGCCGAGATGAACGACCGGGTCTGGAGCGACGCCTTGGTGATGCCCAGCAGCACGGGCTCGGCCTTCGCCTCGCGCCCGCCACGGGCCACCGCCTTGGCGTTCTCTTCGTCCAGCTCGATCTTCTCGACCTGTTCGCCCTTCAGCAGCGTCGTGTCCCCCGAGTCGAGGATCTCGAACTTCTGCAGCATCTGGCGAACGATGACCTCGATGTGCTTGTCGTTGATCTTCACGCCCTGCAGGCGATAGACGTCCTGCACTTCGTCGATCATGTAGTTGGCAAGCGCCTCGATCCCCATGATCCGCAGGATGTCGTGCGGAGCCGGGTTGCCGTCCATGATGTAGTCGCCCTTCTGGACGAAGTCACCTTCCTGGACCGGAATGTGCTTGCCCTTCGGGATCATGTATTCGACCGCCTGGAGCGTTTCGTCCACCGGCTCGACCGTGATGCGGCGCTTGGACTTGTAGTCCTTGCCGAAGCGGACATAGCCGTCGGTTTCCGCGATGATCGCGTGATCCTTCGGACGACGGGCCTCGAAGAGTTCGGCCACACGGGGAAGACCCCCGGTGATGTCCTTGGTCTTCGCCCCTTCGCGCGGGATACGCGCCACCACGTCGCCGGGCCGCAGTTCCTGGCCGTCCTCGACGGAAAGGATCGCGTCCACCGACATGGCGTAGGTGATCGGGTTGCCCGCTTCGTTGCGCACGGGTTCGCCAGTCGCCGGGTCCATCACGATGATCTCGGGCTTGAGGTCGCCGCCTTTCGGCACCGACCGCCAGTCCGAGACGATCTTCTGGGTCATGCCCGTCGCATCGTCGGTTTCCTCGCGGACCGAGATCCCCGCGACCAGGTCCTTGAACCGCGCCACACCGGCCTTTTCGGCGATGATCGGCAGGGTGAAGGGGTCCCATTCGAAGAGCTTGGTGCCGCGCTTGACGGTTTCGCCTTCCTTGACGTGCAGCTTCGCGCCGTAGGTCAGCTTGTGGGCGGCCCGTTCCTGGCCCGCCTCGTCGATGATCGCGATCGACATGTTGCGGCCGACGACGATCTGCTCGCCGTTGACGTTGGACAGAAGGTTCGCGTTGCGGAACTCGATCTTGCCTTCCTGCGACGCTTCCAGGAACGACTGCTGGCCACCCTGGGCCACGCCGCCGATGTGGAAGGTGCGCATGGTCAGCTGCGTACCGGGTTCGCCGATCGACTGGGCGGCGATGATGCCGACCGCTTCGCCGATGTTCACCAACGTGCCGCGCGCCAGGTCGCGACCGTAGCAGAGCGCGCAGACGCCCTCTTCGGCCTCGCAGGTAAGCGGGCTGCGGATGCGGATCGAGGCGATGCCCGAGACCGAGATGGCATCGGCGCGGCGTTCGTCGATCAGCTCGCCCCGGGCGACGACCACTTCGCCGGTGCCGGGGACGATCACGTCTTCGGCGGCGACACGACCAAGGACACGCTCGCCCATCGGCACGATGACCTCACCGTCGTTGACCGCGGCCGAGGCCGTGATCGACTGTTCGGTGCCGCAATCGTGGACGCGGACGATGCAGTCCTGCGCGACGTCGACCAGACGGCGGGTCAGATAGCCGGAGTTCGCGGTCTTCAGCGCGGTGTCCGACAGACCCTTCCGGGCGCCGTGGGTCGAGTTGAAGTATTCAAGAACGGTCAGGCCTTCCTTGAAGTTCGAGATGATCGGCGTCTCGATGATCTCGCCCGAGGGCTTGGCCATCAGGCCGCGCATCCCGCCGAGCTGCTTCATCTGGATGACCGAGCCCCGGGCGCCGGAGTGGGCCATCATGTAGACCGAGTTCGGTTCCTTCTCGGCGCCGTTGTCGTCAGTGCGGACAGCGGAGATCGTGGCCATCATGGCCTCGGTCACCTTGTCGTTGCACTTGGTCCAGGCGTCGACGACCTTGTTGTACTTCTCCCCCTGGGTGATCAGGCCGTCGAGGTACTGCTGTTCGAAGCCGGCGACCTGGTCCTTGACCTCGTTGACGATGGTCCACTTGCTGTCCGGGATCACCATGTCGTCCTTGCCGAACGAGATGCCGGCGCGGAAGGCCTCACGGAAGCCGAGGGTCATGATCTGGTCGCAGAAGATCACCGATTCCTTCTGGCCGCAGTAGCGGTAGACGGTGTCGATGACGGTCTGGACGTCCTTCTTCCGCAGAAGCCGGTTGACCAGTTCGAATGGCGCTTTCGCGTTCAGCGGCAGGAGGTTGCCAAGCCGCAGGCGGCCCGGGGTGGTCTCGTACCGTTTCCAGACGATGTTGCCGGTCTCATCGACCTGGCGCAGGCGGGCCTTGATCTTGGCGTGCAGGTGCACTTCGCCAGCGGCGAGGGCGTGTTCGACCTCGTCGATGTCGGCGAAGGCCATGCCCTCGCCCTTCATGCCCTTGCGCTCCATCGTGACGTAGTAAAGGCCGAGGACCATGTCCTGCGACGGCACGATGATCGGGCTGCCGTTGGCGGGCGACAGCACGTTGTTCGTGGACATCATCAGGACGCGTGCTTCCAGCTGGGCTTCCAGCGAGAGCGGCACGTGGACGGCCATCTGGTCGCCGTCGAAGTCGGCGTTGAAGGCCGAGCAGACCAGCGGGTGCAGCTGGATCGCCTTGCCTTCGATCAGGATCGGCTCGAAGGCCTGGATGCCCAGACGGTGCAGCGTCGGCGCGCGGTTCAGAAGGACGGGATGCTCGCGGATGACTTCATCCAGGATGTCCCAGACCTCCGGCCGTTCCTTCTCGACCAGCTTCTTCGCCTGCTTGACGGTCGAGGACAGGCCCTTGGCCTCCAGCCGCGAGTAGATGAAGGGCTTGAAGAGTTCGAGCGCCATCTTCTTCGGCAGGCCGCACTGGTGCAGCTTGAGTTCCGGGCCGGTCACGATGACCGAACGGCCCGAGAAGTCGACGCGCTTGCCCAGCAGGTTCTGGCGGAACCGGCCCTGCTTGCCCTTCAGCATGTCCGACAGCGACTTCAGCGGGCGCTTGTTGGTGCCCGTGATCACCCGGCCACGACGGCCGTTGTCGAACAGCGCGTCGACGGCTTCCTGCAGCATCCGCTTTTCGTTCCGGACGATGATGTCCGGCGCGCGAAGCTCGATCAGGCGCTTCAGGCGGTTGTTGCGGTTGATGACGCGGCGGTAGAGGTCGTTGAGGTCGGACGTGGCGAAACGGCCGCCGTCCAGCGGAACCAGCGGGCGCAGTTCCGGCGGGATCACCGGAAGCACGGTCAGGATCATCCATTCCGGGCGGTTGCCGGATTCGAGGAAGGATTCGACGATCTTCAGCCGCTTGATGATCTTCTTCGGCTTCAGTTCGCCAGTGGCTTCCTTCAGCTCCTCGCGCAGCTGCTCGGCAGTCGCGTCCAGGTCGATCGCCGCCAGCATCTCGCGGATCGCTTCCGCACCGATGTTCGCGGTGAAGGCGTCGGCGCCGTACTGGTCCTG
>JBKHWC010000116.1:0-6932 GCA_046569765.1 Alphaproteobacteria bacterium
GACAGCTCGTCCTTTTCGCTACTGCCCGACGCAGGCGGGTATGATCCGATCGAGGACCGCCTGCGGGCGAATGTCCGTCGAATATCCTTCGGCCAATCCGGCATATTGGTGATGCAGAGCCATGCCAACTTTTAACCAGTCGTCGCGGTCATCCACGTTGAAAGCCTCAAGGGCGCGCGCCAAGTGTTCTTGATTCACCACGTCCAGAGGTGCGACGGGTTCCCCGCTGCCGTCCTGTTGCTGTCGTGCGCCAAACTGTGCCAGCGACTTCGGGTCAATCTGCATAGCAAGGGGGAAGCCCAGTTCGAGGGGCCTTTCCCAGCGATAGGGCTGCCCGGTGACGGGGTGAAGCGATGGCGGCAGAACGGCTTGTGCGCCGGTGCCCAGAAGGTCAATTTTCCAATCGAATTTCTTCACGTCGCGGCCCTTGGCAGGATCAAAGACCATCGTGAAACCGTCCGAACGGGCCAGCTTTCGCTTTCGCATCGCCTCGGGCGATAGGAAGTAAAGGTGCCGCGACTCCCCGCCGCTGCCACTCACAACAGAGGGGAAGCCCTATAACTTGCGTCTTCTGCAACTTTAGCATCAGCCATTGATACACCAAAACTAATCCGCTAGCCGAAGGTAACATCGGGCGAACGCCGTGCAAGCTAAAGTTGCAACTCGCAATCGAAAAAGGGCGCCCCTCCCGGGACACCCCCTCAACCCGCAAAGGGCCTCAGTTCTTACCCAAACACCCGCCCCAGCGCCCCATCAATCGCCGTGGTGATCTCGTCGATGTCGTCCTTCGTCGCGATCAGCGCGGGGCTGAGGCAGAGGGTGTTGTTCAGCCCCGGCAGGCTCCGGTTCGTGGCGCCGATGATGACGCCCTGCGCCATGCAGTCGGCGACGACGGCCTGGACCTTCTTCTCGTCCACCGGCTCTTTCGTCGCGCGGTCGGCCACCAGCTCGGCCCCGAGGAACAGGCCCTTGCCGCGGACGTCGCCGATCACTTCATGCTTCTCCATCAGCGCGGCGAGGTTCGACAGGCAGTAGTCGCCCATCGCCACGGTGTTGGCGAGCAGCCCCTCGTCCTCGATGATCCGCATGTTCTCCAGCGCCGCGGCGGGGCCGGAGGTGCAGCCGCCGAAGGTGGAGATGTCGCGGAAGTAGCTCATCGGGTCGGCGGGGTCGTCCTTGAACATTTCGAAGACGGCTTCCGTCGTCACGGTGCAGGAGATCGCGGCATAGCCCGAGGCGACGCCCTTGGCCATGGTCACGAAGTCGGGCTTGATGCCGTAGTGCTGGTAGCCGAACCAGGTGCCGGTGCGGCCGACGCCGCAGACGACCTCGTCGATCGCCAGGAGGATGTTGTATTTCTTGCAGATTTCCTGGACGCGGTCCCAGTAGCCCTGCGGGGGCACGATGACGCCACCGCCGGCGGTGACGGGTTCCAGGATCAGGCAGCCGACGGTGTCGGGGCCTTCGCGCAGGATGACTTCCTCGATGGCGTCAGCGGCGCGCTGGCCGTAGTTCTCGACGTCCCACTGCTTGCGGTATTCCAGGCAATGCGGGACGCGGACGAAGCCGTCCGGGAAGGGCCCGTACTGCATGGCGCGCTGGTCCTGCCCGGCGGAGGCCAGTGCGGCGATGGTCGTGCCGTGGTAGTCGCGGTCACGGTAGAGAATCTTCCACTTCTTGCCGCCGTGATGCCGGTGGGCGATCTGGCGGACCATCTTGTAGACCTTCTCGTTCGCCTCGCTGCCCGAGTTCGAGTAGTAGACGCGGGACATGCCGGGCATCTTCTCGATCAGGCGCTTGGCGAAGACCGAGCCGGGGATCGAGCCTGCGGCGCCGGCGAAGTAGTTCATCTTGACCAGCTGGTCGCGGACGGCATCGGCGATGGAGGTGCGGCCGTAGCCCACGTTGACGGTCCAGACCCCGCCCGAGACGCCGTCGATATGTTCCTTGCCCTTGGCGTCCCAGACGCGCATCCCCTTGCCCTCGACGATGACGCGCGGGTCGACAGTTTCATATTGCTTGTGCTGGGAGAGGTGGTGCCAGACATGGGCGCGGTCGGCCTCGACCACTTGCCCGATGTCGTTCAGTCCTGCGAAGCCTTCCATGGCTGTCGTCCTTTCGTGTCAGATCGGCGCGCATCATCCTGCATCGACCAGCGCCGGCTTAGGACCAGAGTCGCGCCTTGCATAGGTCCAGTGCGGCAGGATGGCGGGTTGAGCATCCGGGCCGCGCGCTAGATGCTTGGGCAGACCAGGGGGCGAGCCGTGCTGCAGATCGACGATGTCCACAAGTCATACCCCACGGCCGAGGGGTCGGTGGCGGTGCTGAATGGCGTCAGCCTGGCGCTGGCGGCGGGCGAAAGCGTGGCGCTGACGGGCGAGTCGGGGTCGGGCAAGTCGACGCTGCTGCATCTGGCGGGCGGGCTGGATCGGCCGGACGGGGGCGAGGTCGTGGTGGCGGGTCAGGCGCTGTCGGGGCTGGAGGATGCCGGCCTTGCGCGGCTGCGGCGGGACCGGATCGGGATCGTCTTCCAGCAGTTCAATCTGATCCCCTCGCTGAGCGTGGCGGCGAACCTGAGTTTCCAGGCGCGGCTGGCCGGGCGGCAGGATGCCGGGTGGAGCGCGCATCTGGCCGGGGCGCTGGGGCTTGGGGCCCTCTTGCACCGATACCCGGACGAGCTGTCGGGGGGCCAGCAGCAGCGGGTCGCCATCGGGCGGGCGCTGGCGGGGCGGCCGGGGCTTATCCTGGCGGACGAGCCGACGGGGAACCTGGATGAGGCCACGGGCGAGGCGGTCCTGGCGCTGATGCTGGAGCTGGTGCGCGAGGCGGGCGCGGCGCTGCTGATGGTCACGCACTCCGAGCGGCTGGCCGGGCGGCTGGACCGGCGGCTACATCTGCGCGGGGGGCGGGTCGCGTGACGGCGCTGACGGCCCTCTTGTCGCATTGGCGGCGGCATCCCCTGCAACTGGCGATGCTGCTTCTGGGCCTCGCGCTGGCGACGGCGCTGTGGTCGGGGGTGCAGGCGATCAATGCCGAAGCGCGGGCGGCCTATGCGCAAGCCGCCTCGGTCCTGGGGCAGGATCGGCTGGACCGGCTGGAGGGGCCCTTGACCGTCGCGCGCTATGCCGAGCTGCGCCGGGCGGGCTGGCCGGTTTCGCCGGTGCTGGAGGGACGTATCGGGGGGCTGCGGGTGCTGGGGGTGGAGGCTCTGACCCTGCCGCGTGAGGCGGGCGTCAGCGGGCTGCCGGAGCTGAGTGACGCGGGGGGCCTCCTGGCGGGGCAGGTCGCGCTGGCCCATCCCGAGACGGAAGCCACGGCGCTGGCGGGGCTGGAGATCATCCGGTCCGATGACCTGCCACCGGGGACGGTGCTGGCGGACATCGGGCTGGTCGAGCGGCTGCTGGGCAGGCCGGGCGAGATCACGGCGCTGATCCTTGACCCCGCGCGTCCTCTGCCCGGCCCGCTGCCCGAGGGGCTGACCCTGCGCAAGGCCGCACCGGACGAAGGGCTGGCGCGGTTGACCGACAGTTTCCATCTGAACCTGACCGCCTTCGGTTTCCTGGCCTTTGCGGTGGGCATCTTCATCGTCCATTCCGCCGTGGGCCTGGCCTTTGAACAACGCCGGCCGGTGTTCCGTACCTTGCGCTCGCTGGGGGTCTCGGCCCGGGGGCTGGCGGGACTGGTGCTGGCCGAATTGCTGGCGCTGGCGCTGGTCGCCGGGGTGGCGGGGGTGGCCCTGGGCTATGCGGTGGCGGCGGCGCTGTTGCCGGATGTTGCGGCGACGCTGGGCGGGCTTTACGGCGCGCCGGTGCCGGGGGGGCTGGAGTTGCGCGCCGAATGGTGGGCAACCGGGATCGGGATGGCGGTCGCGGGGACGCTGGCCGCGGCGGCGGGGGGGCTGTGGCAGGTCTGGCGGCTGCCGATCCTGGCCAGCGCCCAGCCGCGCGCCTGGGGCCGGGCGAGTGCGCGTGCCCGCCGGGCGCAGGCTTTGGCGGGGCTCGGCCTCTGGGCCGGTGCGGTTCTGGCGCTGGTCCTGGGTCAGGGCCTTTGGGCGGGGTTCGCGGTGCTGGCGGGGCTTCTCTTGGGGGCAGCGCTGGTCCTGCCCTGGGCGCTTTCGCGCCTGCTGGCCCTGGCCGGGGGCTTTGCGCGGGGCGTCGTCTCAGGCTGGTTCTGGGCCGATACCCGGCAGCAATTGCCGGGCCTGTCGCTGGCGCTGATGGCACTTCTGCTGGCGGTGGCGGCGAATGTGGGGGTCGGGACCATGGTGGCGAGTTTCCGGGCAACCTTCACCGGCTGGCTGGATCAGCGGCTGGCGTCCGAGCTGTACGTCACCGCGCCGGATGCGGCCACGGCGACGGCGCTGCAAGACTGGCTGGAGCCGCGCGTTGCGGCGGTGCTGCCGATCGTCGAGGCGGATCAGTTGCTTGGGGGGCAGCCCGGCAGCGTCTATGGCGTGGCGGATCACGCGACCTATCGGCAGAACTGGCCCCTGCTGGCGGCCGTGCCGGGGGTCTGGGACCGGCTGGCCGCGGGGACGGGGCTTCTGGTCAACGAACAGATGGCGCGGCGGCTGGGGCTGGCACTGGGCGATCCGGTCGATGTTGCGGGCGGGCCGCTGCCGGTGGCCGGGGTCTATTCGGACTATGGCAACCCCTCGCCCCAGGTGATGTTGGGGCTTGCGGCGTTCCGGGCGCGCTATCCCGAAGTGCCCGAGCTGCGTTTTGCCCTGCGGGTGGCGCCAGAGGGGGCCGCGGCACTGGCCGATGAGGTGCGGGCCTCCTTCGGGCTGGATGAGGGGGCGGTGCTGGATCAGGCGGGGGTCAAGGCCTTCAGCCTGCGGATCTTCGAACGGACCTTCGCGGTGACCGGCGCGCTGAACCTGCTGACGCTGGGGGTCGCCGCCCTGGCGATGCTGGCGAGCCTGGTGACGCTGGCGGGCCTGCGCCTGCCGCAGCTTGCGCCCGTCTGGGCGATGGGGCTGACGCGGGGACGGCTGGCGGCGCTGGACTGGGGCCGGACGCTGGTGCTGGCGGCGCTGACAGCGGTGCTGGCGCTGCCCCTGGGGCTGGCGTTGGCCTGGGTGCTGCTGGCGGTGGTCAATGTCGAGGCTTTCGGCTGGCGGCTGCCGATGCAGCTTTTCCCCGGCGACTGGCTGCGGCTGGGGCTGGCTGCGCTGGGGGCGGCGGCGGTGGCGGGCGCCCTGCCCGCCTGGCGGCTGGCACGGACGGCTCCGGCCGCGATGCTGAGGGTCTTTGCCAATGAACGCTAGGGTTTTCGCTGCCGCGCTGGTGTTTGCTGGCCCGGCCCTGGCGCAGGGCTTCGCCGACATGGGCGCCACCGTCGAGGGCTTCGCCCTGCCAGACCCGGCCCATGTCCTGGAATTTCCTGCCGACCATGGCGCCCACCCCGAATTCCGCATCGAATGGTGGTATCTGACCGCGAACCTGACGGCGGCCGACGGGACCGAGATGGGTGCGCAGTGGACCCTGTTCCGCACCGCCTTGGCCCCTGGCGAGGGCGAGGGCTGGGAAAGCCCGCAGCTCTGGATGGGTCATGCGGCGGTCACGACGTCGCAGGCGCATCATGTGGCCGAGCGGCTGGCGCGCGGCGGGGTCGGACAGGCTGGGGTGACGCTGGACGGCGGTTTCCGCGCCTGGATCGACGACTGGGAGATGCGGTCGCGGGCCGGGCCAGAGGAGGACGCGCTGGACCGGCTGGCACTGACCGCCACCGGCGACGCCTTCGGCTATGCGCTGGATCTGGTGGCAGAGGGGCCGCTGGTCGCGCATGGCGCGGGGGGCTTTTCGGTCAAGTCGCAGGGCGGACAGGCGAGCCATTACTACTCGCAGCCCTTCTACCGCGTGACCGGGCGGCTGGACCTGCCCGAGGGGGCGCTCGAGGTGACGGGCAATGCCTGGCTGGACCGGGAATGGTCCTCGCAGCCCCTGGCGGCGGATCAGACCGGGTGGGACTGGGTCTCGCTGTCCTTTGACGGGGGCGCGAAGCTGATGGGCTTCGTGTTGCGCGACGGGGGGGCGGGGTTCAGTTCCGGCACCTGGATCGAGCCGGACGGGACGCCGCATCCGCTGGAACCCGGCGCGCTGCGGGCCGACCCGCTGGAGCGCCACCGGGTCGCGGGGCGCGAGGTGCCGGTCGTCTGGCGCCTGCGGCTGGAGGAGCGGGGACTGGACGTCACCCTGCGCGCGCTGAACCCGGAGGCGTGGATGGCAACCTCGGTCCCCTATTGGGAGGGGCCGGTGCGCATCGAGGGCAGCCACCCCGGCCGGGGCTATCTGGAGATGACGGGCTACTGAGGGGACTTGCACCCGAGCGGGGCCATTCGGTCCCGACCTGCCGCGTGCTGCCGAGCCAGGCCCCCGCGCGCAGACTCGCCCCGCAACTGCCCCTTGCAGCCCGGCCAGCGATCCGCTATCCCCTCTCCACTCCTCGCGGCGGGTTGGCGGAGAGGTTACGCAGCGGATTGCAAATCCGTGTAGACCGGTTCGATTCCGGTACCCGCCTCCAATACCCACTTTTCGCTGGATTTCCCATGATCTTCGCCAGAAGTGACCATTGATTTCATTGAGAAAATAGACTGTGAGCCATCTTCTGCGGGAAGATTGGCTGTGGCCACCCAACTTGTGTGGGTATCGAATGCGGGTATTCTCGGAACTACTGATACCCACAGCCACCCGCAGGACCGATTCAGATGCCCTTGACCGATGCCGCCTGTCGTGGCGCGAAGCCCGATCCCTCTGGAAAACCACGGAAATTGCCGGACGGCGGCGGGCTTCTCCTTTTCGTCTCGCCATCGGGCGGCAGGCTGTGGCGAATGCGGTATAGGTTCGCAGGCAAGGAAAAGGTTCTGTCTTTTGGAGCCTACCCGGATGTGAAGCTGGCAGATGCCCGCGCCCTGCGTGACAAGGCCAAGC
>JBKHWC010000117.1:0-6633 GCA_046569765.1 Alphaproteobacteria bacterium
GGCGAAAAACGCTTGCCCAGCGAGCAAAATCAGGCGATCTTGAAGTCAAGCGGCAGGCCACTTGGGGAATGTCGGATGCTATGTGGCTGACGAGGCGGAAACCGTTGTCTCCCTTCTGGGTCAGATCGTCGAATACTCCGACACCATCCGGGATACAGCGGCAGATATGGCTGAGGTTTTGGGCTGCGCCCCGGAGACCATCGAAGCGGTAAAGGCTGGCTTGGGGCGCGTGAAGTCCTTCCGGGCGTGTCGAGGTCTGGAGGGACGCGCATGAACGCAGCGGGCCTTCACAACTTCAATCTGGCGATCAAGCTCGCCCGATCCGGCCTGCCCGTGTTCCCTTGCCTAGAAGCGGATGGCCTCGCCATGGACCAATCCGGGAAACCCAAGCGGGCAAAGGCACCTTACACGCCGAAGGGGTTCCAAGACGCAAGCAGTGATGAGCATCGCGTACAGAAGTGGTGGGCGCGGTGGCCTAACGCGGTGCCCGGACTGCCCACCGGTGCGGCGAGCGGGCTTTCCGTGATCGACGGCGACATTGACCGAGAAACGGGCGAGGCAGTCGGCGAAGCCCAGATTGCCTCCCTCCACTTGGATCACCCCGACGCCGTACACGTCCGCACGCAATCTGGCGGCATTCAGATCCTCTACCGGCATATTGAGGGGGCGCGGACCACATCCAAGCAGGCGGCAAGCAACATCGATACGCGCGGCGACGGCGGATACATCATCGCCCCGGGCGCGCGCATGCAGAACGGCGCTTGCTACCAGTACACAGGCCGGACGCTTTCCGCCGCGTTGGCGGCAGGCGATCTGCCCCCCTTTCCCTTGGCGGCGGTCGAGGCGGCCGAGGCGGCGCGGGCCGAGGCAAAGAAGGGACCGGCGGCTGGCAAGATCAACACCGGTTTCGACTTCGGGCAGACCGAGGCGACGGGAGCCGAGACAATGGAGGTTGTCCGGCGGCTGCTGGCAGAAGCCCCGAACGATCTGGGGCGTGAGGATTGGGTGAAGTTGGCGGTTTCGCTTCGCGTCGCTTTTGGCCAGAGCCTGCGGAATTCCTTCACCGAGTTTTCGCTGCGGTATATCGGGGCAACGCCCTGCACCGTGAAGGACGCAGATCAAGTCTGGCAATCCAGCGGTACCCCCCGCACCGTTACAGGCATCTCCCCAGCGCTGGCGCTGCTGAGGGGCGCGGTAGGCTCGGAGCGGTTCAAAGCGGTGTTTGCCGAGGTGTTCGCGGAGACGCGCAACGAGGCCGAATGGACGCAAGGCGCTGGGCGGGCATCCGCAGGGGCGCACGACGCCCAGAGAGAGGCGAACGGGGCTGAGGAAGGCAGCGCCGAGGGTGACGCCAGCGGCCCGCCAAGGGCCGACAGCGACCCGGTTGACCTCTGGGGTAGTTTCGCCCCACCCGAACTGCCGCAAGGGCTTCTGCCGCGCGTCCTGGACGACTTCGCCCGCGTGAACGGGGACCAGATGGGTGCGGACCCCGCAGGGCTTGCCATGGCGGCCCTAGTGACCTGCGCAGCGGTAATCCCTGACAGGATCAAGATCAAGGTCAAGCGCCACGCCGACTGGACCGAATCCGCCCGGCTTTGGGCAGCGCTTGTCGGCGCCCCTTCTGCCAAGAAAAGCCCGATCATCTCGGCAGCGACTGCCCCGCTCTGCCGACTGGACGGGCAGATGATGCGCGACTGGCAGCGACAGATGGTCGAATGGACCAACACGCCGAAGGACGAGCGCACCGGTCCCGCGCCGATGCAGAAGCGCCTGCGGATCGAGGACACAACAGTTGAGGCCGCGCAGCAGGTCCTGGAAGGAAGCCCAGATGGCGTCTTGTGCCTGCAGGATGAACTGAGCGGCTTCTTCGGCGCGATGGACCGCTATGCTGGCGGCAAGGGAGCATCTGCAGACCGCGCCTTCTGGCTGCGCAGCTTCAACGGCGGCGAGTTCGCCTTGAACCGCGTAGGGCGCGGGTCGGGCATCATCAGCAACCTGTCCGTGTCGATGCTTGGAGGCATACAGCCCGAACCGCTGCGCAAGATTGCGGGCGACAGCGTTGATGATGGCCTGCTGCAGCGTCTCTTTCCGATCATGCTGCGCCCGGCGACGATGGGCCGGGACGAACCAATGCCGCCGGTGAATGATCGATACCGTGAACTGATCGAGGCCCTGCACAATCTGCCCGCGCCGGGATGGATGGGGGAAGGTGTGCTGGAGTTCAGCGCAGAAGCGCAGGCCGTCCGGCGCGACCTTGAAGAGCGGCACCTGGCGCTGCAGTCGCTTGAGACGATCAACCGGAAGCTGGCATCGCACATCGGCAAGTATGACGGTCTGTTCGCGCGGCTTTGCGTCGTCTGGCACTGTGTGGAGCACGTCGAAAAAACGCGGCTTGCGGACATTGGCTCATCTGACATGCGGATCGCCGTTGACGCAGCGACGGCCCGCCGCGTCGCGGACTTCCTGCACGGCTTCCTGCTGCGCCACGCATTTGCATTTTATACGGGTGTGCTGGGCCTGTCGGACGACCACGACCGACTAACCGCCGTCGCGAGCTTCATCCTTGCCCACGGCAAGACGGTGATGACAAATCGCGATGTGCAGCGCGGCGACCGGACTATGCGGCGGATTACCGACCGCGACATTCGCCCGATCTTCGAGCAACTGGCAACGTTGGGGTGGCTGGAAATGGCCCCCAACCCTAGACCGACCCTGCCGCCGCATTGGATCGTCAACCCCGCCGTGCACGTCAAGTTCGCCGACCGGGCCAAGCAGGAGGCCCGGCGTCGGGCGGAGGCTAGAGAGGCAATTGCATGGGCAGGGCAGGAACGGAGGCCGAAAAATGCAGCTTAAAGCTGAGCATTGTCACCATTGTCCCTTGGGCGCACGTCAGACAGTCGGTATTTCACCCTCCTTTGCTATTGCGACAAATCCCAGCGATGCACGCGCGAGGGACAATGGCGACAATGCTCCCGCGCTGGCGGGAAAGGCGGTGCGGCATGAACCGTGAGCAACGCCGCCGCTTGGCTGCCAAGGCCCCCGCGCTGGCCCGTCTCGCCGCCGCCTGCAGCTTCGATAGCGGCAAGACCGGGCTGCATCCGGTGGACCGCCCGAAGGCCATGGCAGCCCTGCAGCGCGCATTTGAACGAATGCTGCGGGCTGGCGGCAAGCCCATGGCGTTCCCCCTTTCTGAGGCCGAGGCAGAGGCCTTCCCTGCCTATCGGGCTTTGCCGGTTCCCGGTGCAGTTCATGCCCTGGCCGTTGGTCTTGATGTGGAAGGACGAGGCGCATACGCGCTGCAGAGCGCAGCCGGGGAACACAAGGCCCAAGCGCACGAGGTGGCCCGCACCCTCGCGCTTGCCCGGTTGGCCGAGGTCTGCGCCCTCCCCGGCTTCCCTGAAGTAGCTAAAGGCGGTGTCGCATGATGCTGGTGACGATCCGCCCCGGCCCTGTCCTGCACGTCTGGCGTGATGGCGCAGAAATTGCCGTCGTGCCCCTCTCGCCTTCCGCTTCCCTCACCTTGGCCCGCGACCTTCTCGCAGCCCTCCCCATCACTCCGGAATCTCGGAAAGGAAACGAACATGGCTGACCCCCTAGAGAATATTCTGAACGCCTTGCGTGCTGGTCCATTTGCCGTGCAAGCCATGCCCAACCGAGCGGCGGTGCCTCCTGCTAGTGCCAAAGACGCGCGCAGCGGAATGGTAACATTGAACATCAACGGCAAGCGGGTTTCGGTGTCGGAGAACTTCTTGACGCTCTCGCCCGAGGAACAGAACCGTACCGTCGATGAAATTGCGGCGGGCATGGGAACCGCCAAGCCCGCCCCTTCCGGCCCCACTAAAGCCCAGCTGAAGGACGCGGCCCGCAAACCCTATGCCGCTGGCGATCTGCCTGCGGCCAAGCGGCTGGTCGATGCCGCGCGCAAGGTCGGCTCCGAAACCGGCACGCCCGCAAGCGGGGCGACGGACACAGCTCTGGCAACTGAGAAAGCAGGCGCAGCACCAGGCGGTGCTCCGATCCGCGCCCAACTCTTTGATGGCACGATTCTGGAATTCCCGGCCGGAACCGACCGCAGCGTCATTGAGCGGGTTGCCAAGGAACAGACGATGAAACGCCGGGGCACGGGTGCACATTCGCCCGAAATGACGGCTGGCCTCGCGAAGCTGTCGGCAATGACGCAGAACCCTGCCACGGCCTTGGATGCACAGCGAGCAAGGAGCCGTACCACCTGGGACGCAATCAAGGACAACGTAATCGGGGATCCGACCGACGGCGTTGACAGCTACGGCGAACAGGCTGGACGGTTCCTGAAGGATGCTGGCTCTGCAACGGCTGCCGGTATCGCGCGCGGGACGGCAAGCCTTGTCGGTGTGCCCGGTTCGCTTGGCGACCTGTTCGATCAGGGCATGACCGCAGGCGGCAAGGCGCTTGGCATCATCCCGGACGACTGGCAAGCCCCGCAAAGCAGCCTTTCCGGCGCATCCATGACGGAAGGCATGTCGAACCTGACCGGCGGCGCGACGGATTACCGGGGCGAGAGCCTTCCCGCGAAGTTCGCCGGAACCATCGGTGAGTTCCTGCCCGGCGCGCTGGCCTTCGGCGGCAGTGGCAATTTGCTCAAGTATGGCGTCATTCCGGGCGCATCGTCCGAGGCGGCGGGGCAACTGACCGAAGGGACGGCCTTCGAGCCTTACGCGCGCTTCGCTGGGGCTGTGGCGGGCGGTGTCCTGCCGGATCTGTTCAAGAAGGGCGCTTCGGCACTGATCAGCCCTTACGGCGGGGCCGACCCAGAGCGGCTGAAGCTGGCGGCTGTGCTGGACGATTTCGGCGTTCCGATCAGCGCGGGGCAGCGCACCGGCCAGAAAAACCTGATGTATCGGGAAGGTTCAACGGCTGGTGGCCAGCGCCTTATGGGTGAGCAACAGGAGGCTTTCACCGAGGCGGTCCTGAAGACGGCGGGCATCAACGCCAAGCGGGCAACGCCGGAAGTGCTGGACGAGGCCGCAACGCGCATCGGGCAGGTGTTCGATGACGTGACGCGCGGCGTTGACGTGACGCCTGACCAAACGTCGATCACCGCACTTTCCGAGGCCGTCAGCACTTACAAGAAGCTGGCCCCGACCAACAACCGCGCGCCGCTGGTCAGCGACATTTTCAAGGACGTTACCAAGGCGTTTCGCGGCGGGAACACTATCCCGGCGGCGACGGTCAACACCTGGCGCTCCAATCTGTCCAAGTTGACCACCAGCGCGGATGCAGCGACGCGAGAGGCTGCGCGGGCGGCGCTTGAAACGATTGACGACATGCTGGCGGGTTCCCTTAACGCGGCAGGCCGTGCCGAAGATGTGGCGCGGCTAGCGACGGCACGGGGCGAATGGCGCAACTTCCTGGCAATCCAGAAAGCCGCCGTGCGCGAAGGCGACGGGCTTCTGTCGCCCGCCCGTGTTCGATCGGCCGTTATCGGGCAGGGTGAATCCGCCTATGCGCGGGGCAACCGTGGCGACCTTGGCGCGCTGGCCCGCGCTGGCGGCGACGTGATGGAAGCCCTGCCGAACAGCGGCACATCGCAGCGTTGGTGGTCAAACATCCCTGGCGGTGTGCAAGGCCTTCTGGCTGCTGGCGGTGCCACGGCAGGCAGCACGTTTGGCCCCATGGGCACTGTCGGCGGCGCGATTGCGGGCGCGGCTCTGCCGGGTGTGGCTGGCGCTGTCCGCATGTCTGGCCCGATGCAGGCTTATTTGGCGAACCAGCTCCTGCCGAAAGCCGCGACGAACATCCCGAAGGGCGCGGGCCTCAGCATCCTGCCGTTCCTGTCGGGTCATTAGGAAGGACTGGCACCATGGCCAAGAAACCCGAGGCCCCAAAAGACACGAAAGCATCGCTTGTGCCGTTCAAGGATGCTCTGGCCCAGTCGAAGGGGATTCTCGACGCCAGCGAGGATGCAAAGGAACAGGAGGCGCTGCAGGGCTGGGCAGTGGAAGCGATGAACCGCGATCTGCCAAGGACCGAGTTGGAGCTTGACGGGGAAGGCGTCTTGCAGGTCAAGGTAAAGGGGCGATGGGGCCGCATCCTGAAAGGCGCGGGCAACCGCGCTGTATCCGACGGATTGCTGGGCCAGCTGGCCCGCCTCGGCTCCCACAAGAGAAGTGCGGACGCGGATTCCACCAACTTCGCCTTGGGTTTTGTCGATTCCATGCAGCCGCGCGATGCCGCCGAGGCGCTGCTATTGACGCAAATGGCTTCGATCCACATGGCGACTATGATGCTTGCCCGGCGACTGAACCATGTCGAGACAATACCCCAACAGGACGCCGCAGAGCGGGCACTGAACAAGCTTACTCGCAGCTACACCGCCCAGATGGACACCCTGAAGCGATATCGATCGAAGGGGCAACAGGTCGTCCGGGTTGAGCGGGTGACAGTCGAAAACGGCGCGCAAGCGGTCGTGGGCAACGTAACCCACGGGGGGAGGGTCGAAGATGCAACCTGACGGCTACCCCATGCACAAATCCCCTCGCTGCACGGCCCATAGCAAGCGCACAGGGCTGCCCTGCTGCAATCCGGCGGTGAGGGGCTGGAAGGTATGCCGAATGCATGGCGCGTACGGCGGACAGGGGCCTGGAAAACACAATC
>JBKHWC010000118.1:0-6598 GCA_046569765.1 Alphaproteobacteria bacterium
TCAGACTTTTGCCGGAGCCTTGGGTCTGCCAGATGATCCCGCCCGTCTTCGCCGCCGCGGCCTCCTGCGCGGCCTTCACGGCGAAATACTGGTTGGGGCGGGTGACTTTCTTGATGCCCGCATCGAACAGGATGAAATCGTTGATCAGCTCCAAGAACCGCGCGGGGGTCAGCATCTGCGCCACATCACGGTCGAGCGGGTTGGTAATCGTGCTCTCCTCCTTCCAGGCCAGCCAATAGGGCTGCGGGGTCTGGATCGCGGCATAGCGCAGGCCCTGCATGTCGTTGCCTGCAAACGTGATCTGCACCGTGGTGAAGAAATGGCGGATGAACTCGGGGCGCTGGTTGTCCAGTGTCTGGCGGATGCCCTCGCCCAGATTGACGGTGGATTTCTTCAGCTCCACCACGCCCAGCGCGATGCCGTTCACATACATCACCAGATCGGGGCGCTTGTTGTAGGCCTTGGGGTTCTTGGCGGTCACAGCCACCTCTTCGGCCACGCCCAGATCATTGGCGGCGGGGTTGTCCCAATCGACAAAGCGCACGGTGACGGGGGCCTCGCCAGGGCCGGGGGTGACCTGCACGCCATAGCGCAGCATGTCATAGGTGGCGCGGTTCGCCTCATAAAGTTTCAGCCCGTCCATCCGGGCGGCGCGTTGCAGTTCGGCGATGGCCTTGGTCGCCACCTCGGGGTCATGGCCACGGGCCAGCAGCCAGGGGCGCAAAAGGGCGGGCTCGATGTTGGCATTGCCCTCGCGCTTCTGCCAATCGCCCAGATAGCGCCAGCCGAGGCCGCCCGTTTTACCAGAGGTATCGCCGCACAGCTGCGCGATCATGCGGTTCTGCGTGGCGCGTTCCGGATCGCCGATGGCCATGGAAATACCCCCTGAAATACTGTTACCCGAGTCAGACCAGCCTGACCCGCCCTGTCAAAAGATTCTGCATCATCCCCTCCTTCACCGCCCGCGCCTTGACGAGGCGGGACTCGAGGGTCTGGATTTCGGCGTCCATGTCGGAGAGGACGGCGGCGATGGCTCGCTGTTCGCTATGATCCACCGGCATCTTGAAGCTGAAGCCCAGAATCTGACTTGGCGCCAAGTTATTGATAGCAGAGCCAGATAAGATCACGTTGAGTTGGTCGCGGTATTCGTCCGACTGAAACAAGAAGGGTACATACCCATCGGCGGCGGCACCCGCAGCAGGGCGGAAGCATCCCATGAAAGCCCCGAAAGTGTAAGCCGAGCCGTCGCCACCCCAGAACACGCCGGCCTTTCCGACCAACGCCCGGCTACCGTTTGCCATGCAAACAAGAACATCGCCGCGCTTCAGACACTGAACCGGCTTAACCCGTTCTTTTCGAACGTGCTGAACATCGGAATAGACAATTTCGCCATTCTGTACGTTGTTCGCCCGCAGAAGCATGATCGAGTCAGGCGTTTCTGTTTCGAAGAGGTCGGCGCTTCCGTCATAACTGACACCGCGCAGACATATCCCAAGGCTTCCCAGCCGCTTCACCTCCCACTCCCCCGAGAACCCTGGGAGGCGGCGGCGGGCGGTGAGGAGGTCTTGCATCGCGCCCTGCTTGATCAGGCGCTTCTTGGCGATCACCCGCTCCAACCCCGCCACCACCCCATCCGCATCCGACAACGCGGCGGCAATGGCCTGTTGTTCGTGAGGGGGCGGCATAGGAACCTTAAGCGCCTTGAGAGTAGCGTTCGTGATCTGGTTAATTGTTGCGCCAAGGTTTTCTTCGATCTGGCGCTGAACAATTTCGGATTGAAACACCCAAATCAAATAGGGACTAAGATCAGAACGAAAGGCACTCATGAAAGCGCCGAAGGCCATTCCGTCTGCCTCGGCAGTGATGAGCGCGGACTTTCCGATCAACCTGCGACTTCCGTTCCGAACGCAGATGAGAATGTCGCCTTTGCGCACCGTCGCACCGTCGCCCACCTTCTTTGAAACGAAGACATTATCTTCGAATACAAGCCGCTCGTCCTGAATGTTTGATGAGCGCAAAACAAGCGTGCCATGCTTGGCAACGTCCTCGGGTTTGTACGTTAGGCCTGTCTTGACCTCGCCGAGGCTTCGCATTTCCTTTAGGATCCAGTCGCTTGGAACGCGATGTCCGAAGTCGGCTTGGGGTAGAAGCGTTGTGATTTCACTCATCCCGCCACCCCCATCGCTGCCAGATGCCTGGCCACCCGCGCCTCCAGCCCGGCCAGATCCTCCATGATCTGCGGCAGGGTCTGGCCATAGCGTTCGGTCAGCACCCGCACGCGGGCGGTCAGCGTCTCCGTCCGCGCCTCGACCTCGGCCCCGATGGCGGCGGAGATGTCGGCCAGCCATTTGTCCTGCACCACAAGGGTCTGGATTTCGCCCATGGTCAGGGCAGGGTATTTCTTCAGCACGGCTTGCGTCAGCCGCGCCTCGGCCTCTTTCGCCGCGCGCTTCGCCTCGGCCTCTTCCTCGAACAGCCGGGCCGCCTGTTTCAGCAGGGCCGTTTCGTCGGGTTCGATGGTCTTGTCCTTGAGTCGCGCCTTCACACCGCCCGCCGTCAGCTTGGCCCCATAGGCCATCAGTTCCTCGAACAGCCCGCCCTCGGCTCCGTGTTCCTCGGCCAGCTCCTCGATCTCGCGCGCCAGTTCCTCGGCCCTTGCGGTGGCCTGATCCAGCGCGGCCTTGAGGTCGGCAAAGAAGCGCGCGGTAATCAGGGCGGGCGGGATCACATCGGCCACAAGGCGGACCTTGTTCACCGTCAGGTCGCCCTCTTCCAGCCATTTCACCTTGCCGTCGTCGCTGGTCTCCTTGCGCGCCTCGCGCAGATCACGCGCCGCCAGCCAGCCGCCGCCCGCGATGATGAACACATCGTCCTGCATGGTGGCGGCCCAATAGGCCATCAGGCGCTGATAGGCCTCATACTTGTCGACCAGGGGGGCGGCGTCGAAGCGGGTCAGCATGTCCTCGGCCAGGCGCAGGATCAGGTCGCGCGGGTGGTCGCCCTGTTTGATCCCCATCAGGAGGGGGGTGTTGGCGGTGATCCAGCCGTCGAGGATGGCGGTGACCTGCGCGCGGAAGGCAGCGAAATCAGGATGGTTGCGGATGGTCGCGCGCACTTCATCGGGTGCGACCAGCGGATCGGCATAGCCCGGCCGCAGGTTCGGCCCGAAGAGCGTGGCGCGCAGCGTGGGCATGACGGTCCAGAAATCATCCAGCGCGTCGATGTCCCGCTCTGGCACGCCGCCGTGCAGGTGGGCGGTGATGTCCTGCAGATCCTCGGGGTCGGAGCCGTCGATGTAGCGGGGGATGTTCAGGTTGAAGTCGTTGCGGGCGATCTCGTCGAAGGGGACGAGGCGGGAATAGCCGGGGATCGTCTGTTGGCGGGCGAAGGCGTCGATGATCTTGTGGATGTCGCGCTCGCGCAGGCGGTTCTTGGGGCCGTCCTTGATGAAGCCCCCGGACGCGTCGATCATGAACACGGGGCGGTTGGCGGTGGCCTCGGACTTGTCGAGCACCAGAATGCAGGCCGGGATGCCGGTGCCGTAGAACAGGTTGGCAGGCAGGCCGATGACGCCTTTGATGTAGCCCCGTTTCAGGATCTTCTCGCGCAGCCTGGCCTCGGCGTTGCCGCGGAACAGGACGCCGTGCGGCAGGATGACTGCGCCGGAACCGGTGGCCTTCATCGAGGCGAGGATGTGCAGGAGAAAGGCAAAATCGCCGTTCTTGGCGGGCGGTTCGCCATCGTCGAAGCGGCCGTATCTGGTCTCAGCCGTCAGCCCCGCGGCCCAGGCCTTGGCCGAGAAGGGCGGGTTGGCGACGACGAAGTCGAAGGTCTGGAGGGTATGTGCGTCGGCCAGGAAGTGCGGTTCGGCGATGGCATCGCCCTGCGCGATCTCGGCCGTGGCGCGGTTGTGCATGATCATGTTCATGCGCGCGAGGCCGCGGGTGGCGATGTCCATCTCCTGGCCGAAAATGGTGATCGGCACGCGGGCGGTCTCGGCGGCCTTCAGGAGCAGAGAGCCCGAGCCGCAGGTCGGGTCGTAGACGGTTTGCTTCGGGCTGGTGGCGCGGCTGACGCCCGCCACGGCGGCGACGACCCGCGAGACCTCGGCGGGTGTATAGAACTGCCCCTTGGACTTGCCCGCCTCGGTCGCGAAGTTGCGCATCAGGTATTCGTAGGCGTCGCCGAGGATGTCGTCGCCGTCGGCCCGGTTCTTCGAGAAGTTCAACTCTTCCCTGCTGAAGATGTTGATCAGCGCGGTCAGCGTATTGATCATCTTCTGGCCGCGTCCGAACTTCTCGGCATCATTGAAGAAGGCCCGGTCGATTACACCGCTGAGGTCGTTCTCTTCGGCGATGCGAGCGATGATCGTGTCCATCCCCTCGCCGATGTTCTTGGACCCGCGCAGGGCCTTCATGTCGGCAAAGGACGCGCCGGGCGGCACCTCGATCAGCGCGTCGGGCTGGCCAGCACGGTCGGACACGTATTTCACGAAGAGGAGCGTGAGGATGTAATCCTTGTAGAGCGACGCATCCATCCCACCACGGAGCTGGTCGCAGCTTTCCCAAAGGGATCGGTAGATGTCGCTCTTCTTGATGGCCATACTGCCCCTGCCAATCTTTTGCACTACCCCCTCTTGGCGGCACGGCTTGCAAAAGGTGCTCAGGGGATTGTGCTATCTATCTGATGTCTGCCTTGACCATTCAACCGGAAACGGCTCCAGAGCCCGCGCCAGCGTGATCTCCGGCCCTTGCTTCCCGTCCAGAATCGTCTCCACGATATCGGGCGAGAGCAGTGTCAGGCGCAGGATCCGCGCCATGTAGGTGAAGGCAATGCCTTCCCTCGCGGCCAGTTCGGAGATCGACGCGAACTCTCCCGACTCCAGCATGCGCTTCCAGCGGAAGGCGCGGGCCAGCGCCTTGACGAGGGCATTGTCGGGGCGGCGCTGGGTTGCAGCCCCATCGGGGAGGTGCATCTCCTTCCTTCCGCCGCGCTTCACGACGCGGAACGGGACATGGATGGTGATGGTGTCGGGGATCGGCGTGGCGCGGGTCATGCTGCTGCTCCAAGGTCGGTGGTGATTTCGCGTGCCAACGCCGCCAGCCCGTCCATGCGCAGCCGGACGTTCAGCCCGGCGGCGCCGATGTCCACCCGCTCGACCAGCAGGGTCACGATGCGCGCCTGTTCGCCGGGGAAAAGCTCATCCCACAGCGGGTCCAGCCGGGTCAGCGCCTCGCGGGCGTCCGTCTCGGTGATCTCGCCGTCCTGCGCGCGTGCCGCCTTCCACGTGCCCGCCACGATCTCAGGCTGGCGGAACACGGCGCGAAGCTGGTCGATCACGGCGGCCTCGATCTCCCCCGCAGGCATGCGGCCGACCAGGCATGATCCGGCGCCATGCTTCAGCACGGTCTGGCTGACGTAGTAGCGGTACAGCCTGTCGCCCTTGCGCGTGTGAGTTGGCGAGAAGGCCGCGCCATCCGGGCCGAACAGCAGCCCCTTCAACAGCGCGGGCGTATCGGCGCGTGTCCGCGCTGCGCGCTTGCGCGGGCTTTCCTGCAGGATGACGTGAACCTTGTCCCATGTCTCTTGGTCGATGATGGCATCGTGCTCGCCCGGATAGCTGTCGCCCTTGTGGACCGCCTCGCCGATGTAGGCGCGGTTGCTGAGCATCCGATAGACGTACTTCTTGTCGATCCTGTTCCCGCTCGGTGTGCGGATGTTACGCGCGCCGACCTCTCGCGCCAGCTCCGTGCAGGACCCTATCTCGAGGAACCGGGCGAAGATCCAGCGCACATGCATGGCACTTTCCTCGTCGACTAGCAGTTTCCGGTTCTCGACGCGGTAGCCGTAGGGCGGCACCCCACCCATCCACATGCCCTTCCGGCGAGAGGCGGCGACCTTGTCGCGGATGCGCTCGGCGGTCACCTCGCGCTCGAACTGCGCGAAGCTGAGCAGGATGTTTAGCGTCAGCCGCCCCATGGAGGTGGTGGTGTTGAACGACTGCGTGACCGAGACGAACGTCACGCCGTTCCGGTCGAACACCTCGACCAGCTTGGCGAAATCGGCCAGCGAACGGCTGAGACGGTCGATCTTGTAGACCACGACCACATCGACCAGCCCGTCCTCGATGTCGGCCATCAGTCGCTTCAATCCGGGGCGCTCCAGCGTGCCGCCGGAGATGCCGCCGTCGTCATACTGATCGCGAACCAACACCCAACCCTCGGAGCGCTGGCTGGCGATGTAGGCTTCGCATGCCTCGCGCTGGGCGTGGAGGCTGTTGAACTCCTGCTCCAGCCCTTCCTCGGAGGATTTCCGGGTGTAGACCGCGCAGCGCAGCTTGCGGACGGACTTGGCTTTTTCGGGCGGCTTAGTCATGTCCGCCCCCTGTGGTTCTTAAGCCCGAAGAAGACCCAGCCGTTCCAGCGCGTGCCGGTGATGGCCCGCGCGATGGCGGACAACGACTTGTAGGGCCGCCCCTGCCATTCGAAGCCATCGGCGGTGACGGTGACGATCTGCTCGACGCCCTGATCGACGATGTCTACGTCGAGCTGGCTGCGCCTCTGCCCGACGGGCCGTGGCGAACTGCGCTCCGCACCAT
>JBKHWC010000119.1:0-6454 GCA_046569765.1 Alphaproteobacteria bacterium
GCTGTTTACCGTGATCCTGGGCCAGGTGCTGATCTGCACCCCCTTTGCCGTGGCGATCCTGACCTCGGCCTTCCAAAGCCTGGACAAGTCACTGGAAGAGGCTGCGCTGGATCTTGGCGAAACCCCCTGGTCGACCTTCCGACTGATCGTCCTGCCGCTGGTGATGCCCGGCATCATGGCCAGCTTCCTGATCTGCTTCACCATCTCCTTCGACGAATTCATCATCTCGAACTTCCTCGGTTCGGGTCAACCGATCCTGTCGGTCTATATCTTCGGCCAGTTCCGCTTCCCGGCGAAGGTGCCGTCGATGCTGGCGCTGGGGACCGTGCTCGTCCTCTTCTCGATCATCCTGCTTGGCGTTGCCGAGTATTTCCGCCGCCGCGGCATCGCCAAGACCGGGGGCAAAGATTCCGGAGGCTTCCTGTGACCTTTTCCGCTGACCGTCCGACGATGATCGAATTCAAGGACGTCCACAAATACTACGGCGACTACCACGCACTGCGGGGGATCAACGGCACGATCAAGGCGGGCGAGTTCTTCTCGCTCCTCGGTCCCTCGGGCTGCGGCAAGACCACGCTCTTGCGCACCATCGCCGGGTTCGAGGACATCTCCTCGGGCGTGGTGATGATCGACGGCAAGGACATGGCGGGCGTGCCCGCCAACGTCCGGCCGACGAATATGGTGTTCCAGAGCTACGCCATCTTCCCGCATATGTCGGTGGCCGAGAATGTGGGCTTCGGCCTGCGCAAGGACCCGCGCTCGAAGGACGAGAAGGCCCGCGCCGTGGCCGAGGCGCTGGAGATGGTTGGCCTCAAGGGCTATGGCAACCGCGCCGCCCATGCGCTGTCGGGCGGCCAGCGCCAGCGGGTGGCGCTGGCGCGGGCGCTGATCCTGAAGCCCAAGGTGCTGCTCCTGGACGAACCGCTCAGCGCGCTCGACAAGAAGATGCGCGAACACATGCAGGTAGAGCTGATCAAGCTGCAGCGCCAGGTCGGCATCACCTTCATCCTGGTGACGCATGACCAGGAAGAGGCGCTGGTCATGTCCGACCGCATCGCCGTGATGTTCGAAGGCGAGATCGCCCAGCTGGCCGACCCCGAGACACTGTATCGCCGCCCCGCCACCCGAAAGGTTGCGGACTTCATCGGCACGATGAACTTCATCCCGGCCGAGATCCTCAGCGAGGCCGGCGACAAGGTCGAGGTCGATGCCAAGGGCCTGGGCCGCGTGGCGCTGGATATCTCGCAAGCCCCGGCCAAGACCGGCGAAAGCCCGGTGGTAGGGCTGCGCCCGGAAACCCTGACACTGCTTTACGATGACCAGAAGCCGACCGAACGCGAGACGGATGGCGTGATCGACGAGGTGATCTACTTCGGCGACATGACCTATTACGACGTCTATCTTGGCGGGACGGATGTCGAGGTGCGCCTGTCGATGCGCAACGTGCCGGGCCGCCCGGTGCTGGACGTCGGCACCAAGGTCCGCGTCGCGTGGAGCCCTTCGGCCCTTGTGCTGTTCCGATAGCTCTTCTGATTTTCGCAGAAAATCAGTGAACGAGTTTTCTGCGAAAACTCGAAGCCTGGCCTTGCAACGTTCTTAACGATTCCTGAATGCCCGCGGGCAAATCTTTGAAAAGGCAAGGTTTGCGGATTTTGTCCACCGTGGACACTCACTTATCGGTCGGGCGACAACAACCCCAACCCCCGCAGGTAGATCCCGATCCCCGTCTCCAGCAGGTCCTCCGCCGGCCAGGGCTGCGGGCCCCCGTTGCCCCGCAGGAACAGCTCCACCACCCCATGAGAGACCGCCCAGACATGGGCCGAGACCATGGAGGACGGCGGCCGCCGCCCCTCCGGCAGGCCCCGGACCAACCCCTCCGCCGCCCGGTCCATCGTCGCCCTGGCCTTGCCCGCGACGCTGGCCAGATCCGGATGCTTCCCCGGCTGGAGGCCGCTTTCGAACATCGCCTGGTAGTGGCCGGGATACTTCCTCGCGAAGGCCAGGTAAGCCCGCCCCGTCGCCTCGAAGGCCGCAAGGGGGGTCGGCCGCCCTTCATCGTAGGCGTATTCCAGCAGGGCGGCGAAGATGTCGAACCCCTGGCGCGCCACCTCGGCCAGAAGGTCATCCCGCCCCGCGAAATGCCGGTAGACCGCCGCCGGGGTCACATCCGCCGCCTTCGCCGCCTCGGACAGCGTGAACCCCTGCGGCCCCTTCTCCGCGATCAGCGCCAGCGCCGCGTCAACCAGCGCCTGCCTCAGGTTGCCGTGGTGGTAGCCCCGTTTCATTTCCGCAGCTTCGGCCCGCCGCAGATCCGGTCGTCCACCTTGCCGATCGCCGCCTCATCCCTGCCGGGATAGTCGACCGATCCCAGGATCGTCTGGATCGCCGCGATCCGCGCGCGCTTCTTGTCGTCCGACAGGATCACCGTCCAGGGCGCCTGCTTGAAGTGGGTCTTTTCCATCGTCTCGTCGATCGCCGCGCAATAGTCGTCCCACTTCGCCAGCCCGTCGATGTCGATCTGGGAGAGCTTCCACTGCTTCAACAGGTCCCCCTCTCGGTCCAGGAAGCGTTTCAGCTGCTCGGCGCGCCCGACCTCGAGCCAGATCTTCCGCAACACGATGCCCTCATCGACGATCATCTGTTCGAATTCTGGCAGTTGCCGGAAAAACTTCGCGCGCTGATCGGGAGTGCAGAAGCCGAAGACATGCTCGATCATCGCGCGGTTGTACCAGCTGCGGTCGTAAAGCGCGATCTCGCCGCGGGCCGGGAACCAGTCGACGTAGCGCTGGAAATACCACTGCTGGCTTTCCCGCTCGGTCGGCTTCGACAGAGCCACGACATAGGCCTGGCGGGGGTTCAGGTTCTGGGTTACCGCCTTGATCGTGCCACCCTTGCCGGCGGCGTCGCGGCCCTCGAACACGACGAGAAGCCGCTTTCCCGAGGCCTTCAGACCCGCCTGCATCTTTGCCAGCTCGATCTGCAGCGCGTCCATTCGGGTATCGTAATCCTTGCCCTTCATCTCTTCCCGGTAGGGGTAGGACTTGGTCAGGATGTCGTCCTTGCCCGCCGTCTCGATCGCCTCGCGCACCTCATCGGGGGCGCCTTCGCGGAAGTAGCGGCTGATTGCGCCGTCGAAGGGCAGGGTCATCTGAATCCTCCTTACATTGGCGCCAGTATGGCGATTGAGCCGGTCAGCGCAATGTCGCGCGGAGGATCGCGGCGATGACCTCTTCCGTATGGGTGTGGTGCGGCATGTGGCCCGCGCCTGGGATCACCGTGACTGCCGCGTTGGGCAGGAGCTGTGACAGCGGGGCGGAGTGGATGTCGAGCGGCACGATGGTATCGACGGTGCCGTGGATCAGTTCCACTGGAAGGGTCAGGGATGGATAGCGCGGCTCCATCGTGACAAGTTCGGCCCGCAAGGCATTGATCTGGCTTGTGTTTGCGCGAAGTGTCTCACGCCTCAGGGTGAGGGCCGCGCCGATGTGATCCTCATAGCCCGGGGGCACCGGGTCAGGGGCGAAGATTGCCGCCGTGACTGCGGCGACATAGGATTGTGGGACGAAAGCCGAGGCGAGGGGAATTGCCATCTGACGGCCCGGCCAGGTGGCGGTCAGGCGATACCAGGGGTCCAGCTTTCCCGGCCAGGGCATCGAGGGGCTGCCGACCAGGATCAGCGCCTTCGGCCCGCCCTCAAGCGCCCAGGCCAGGGCCACCGAGCCGCCGTAGCTTTGGCCCAGCACCACAGGCTCGGTCACCCCAAGCTGGGCGAGGCCCGCCTTGATGTGGCGGGCCTGCGCGACAAGGCTGGTCTCCTCCAGAGAGTCGGAGTGGCCAAGGCCCGGCCGGTCGACGGCGATCACCCGGAAACGGTCGGTCAGGCGGTCGCGCAAGCCGAAGGTCATGTCGCGCAAGCTGCCCGAGGCCCCGTGGATCAGCACAAGGTCCGGGCCGTTCCCGGCGATTTCATAGTGCAACCGGCGGCCGTCCACGGTCACGAAGGCGCCGGTCGGGGGGAAGTCTGCCTCGGCCGCCGCCTCGCGCGCCGAGGCCCGCCAATGGGTCACACCGGCGAGGGTCAGGGCGGCGATGATGAGGCTAGCGGCCAATCTGGTCCAGGTCATATGGCGTGGTCTGATAGATCTCGTTGATCCAGTTGCCATATAGAAGGTGGGCGTGGCTTCTCCAGCGGTTCAGCGGGGGAAGCGCGGGATTGTCATCAGGGTAGTAGTTCTGCGGCACGTTGATCGGGGTGCCGTTCGCCACGTCGCGGTCGTACTCCTGCTTCAGCGTGTCGCTGTCGTATTCGAAGTGGTTGAAGATGTAGAGCGCGCGGTGGGCGGCATCCTCGACCAGGCAGGGGCCGACTTCGTCGCTGCCGAGCAGGGTCTTCAGGCCCGGGGCGGCGTCGATCTCGGCCTGTTTCATCTCGGTCCAGCGGGAGACGGGGATCACGAAATCATCCGAGAAGCCGCGCAGATAGGGCGAGGTGGGCGCAAGGTTCTTGTGGCGGAAGCAGCCGAAGGCCTTGTGGTCCAGCATGTGCTTCTTGACGCCGTGGAAATGGTTGATCATCGCCATGCCGCCCCAGCAGACGCCGAAAGTGGAATGGACGTTTTTCTGCGTCCAGTCAAAGACTTCGCAGAGTTCCTTCCAGTAGGTGACCTCTTCGAAGGGCAGGTGTTCGATCGGGGCGCCGGTGATGATCAGGCCGTCGAACTTCTCGCCCTTGACCTCCTGGAAGGGGCGGTAGAAGGCGGCCATGTGTTCGGCGGCGGTGTTCCTGGTCTGGTGCTCCGACATGCGAATCAGCTGCAGGTCGATCTGCAGCGGCGTCGCGCCGATCAGCCGGGCGAACTGGTTCTCGGTCTGGATCTTCTTCGGCATCAGGTTCAGCAGGCCGATCCGCAGCGGGCGGATGTCCTGATGCGCGGCGCGGTCGGGGGTCATCACCATGACGCCCTCGGACCGCAGCACGTCATAGGCGGGCAGGGTTTCGGGCAGGGTGATCGGCATGGTCAGGTTCCTGGAGTGAGGGCCAAGAGCTAGGGCGTTCTGCCCCGGGTTGCAAGATCAGGTCCGGTCGATGGCCCGGGCCATGAGCGCGTCGAAATCGGCGGTGGAACGGACCTCGACCACCTCCTCGGCCGTGACGGTCACGCCCCAGCGCGCCATGGCGGCATAGCGCGGCTGGCGGTGGGCAAGGGCGCGGGCATAGGTCCAGCGGACAAAGTGATCGGGATCGCAGGTTTCTTCGGAGACAGAATGGGTTGCGCGATATTCTTCCCACGCCGCATGAAGGAAGTGCGGCTGGTAATACATCGGTTTCGGGGCGCGGTCGAAGCGGCGCACAAGTTCCGCCGTATGGGCGTCCGAGCCCTTGATCCAGACCAGAAGCAGCGTCTGGGAGAGCTGCTGCATCACCGGGTCGTCGGGGTTCTCGGCCTCCACCACCTCGCAGATCGAGCCGGAGGTGTCGCAGACGAAGTTCGGGTAGCCGTAGATTTCCTCGGCGCGCTCCATGAAGCGGGCGGTGTCGAGGGTGGCGGCGATCTCGGCGGCGCGGTGCTGGTCCTGGCGCTTCATGTATTCGGCGAAGGGCACGCCGCCCTTGGCCGGGTCGCCGGGCTTGCCAAGGTAGGTCGAGAGCGGCGCGAGATTGTCGAAGGTGATGTTCGAGGCGATGTAGACGCTGTCGGTCATCAGAAGTTCGCGCAGAAGCGGGACCTTCATCGCCTCGCGCTTGAAGTTGTCGGCAATGTATTCGCCCATGTAGCGGGTGCCGATCCGGTAATCGACGGAATAGTGGAACCAGTCGCCGTGGTCGCGCAACAGGTTCGACAGATAGGTCTTGCCCAGGCCGGACATGCCGAACAGCATGACCCGCTTGCGGGGGGCTTTCAGGTAGTCGTCGCCGGAGCTGTAGATCATCATGTCACCTCACCGGCGCTTCTGTTAGCCGGGCGAGGGGCGGTCCACAACGAAAAACCCCGCCCGGAGGCGGGGTTCGTCGGTCCGTGCTCAGAAGGTGTAGCCCACCCGGATGCCGACCCCGATGCCGCTGTTGTCGGTGAAGGCAGCCCCGACCGGCGGATTGGTGGTCGCATCGCCGATATCGACATAACGGATGCCGCCGGTGATCTTCAGATTGTCCCGCGTATAGGTCGCGGCAAGGCCGATGCTGCGGAAGCCGTCGGTCGGTCCGAGGTTCCCGGTGGGCTCGCCGTCGGATGGTTCGTAGCCCAGTGTCACCGCCGCCGACCAGGTCTCGTTGAAGCGTCGGCCGATCCCGAGATTATAGGTCACGCGGTCGCTGGAATATTCGACCAGCGCCTGTCCCATCGTCGCCCCCGCATAGGCGTCGGGCGCGATGCGGAACGCGGACCAGTCGACCCAGCGGATCGAGCCGAAAAGCAGCGTGTCCTTGGCGATGCCGGTCTGGAACTCCAGATTC
>JBKHWC010000120.1:0-6401 GCA_046569765.1 Alphaproteobacteria bacterium
GAGCGCTGGCGTAGTCCTTGTCGATCACCGCCTCGACGCCCGCCAGGCTGCCATCGGCGCGCCGCACCACCGGGATGCCGCCGCCGCCGGCACAGATCACCACCACGCCCTGCGCCAAAAGCAGGCGGATCACCCGCAGGTCGGGGATCTCGACCGGCTTCGGCGAGGGCACGACGCGGCGCCAGGACGGGCCATCCGGGGCGATCGTCCAGCCCCGCTGCGCGGCAAGCGTCCTTGCCTCGGCCTCGGCATAGACCGGACCCACCGGCTTTGTCGGGTGCCGGAAGGCGGGATCGGCAGGATCGACCACCACCTGCGTCAGCAGCGTCGCGACCGGGCGGTCGTGGCTCAGCGCATTCTCCAGCTCCTGCTCGATCAAATAGCCGATCATGCCTTCGGTGCCCGCCCCCAGCATGTCCAGCGGGTCGGGCGCCTCGGGTCGGAAGGCAGCACCCTGCAAGGCCAGCAATCCGACCTGCGGGCCGTTGCCGTGGGTGATGACCAGATCATGCCCCGCCCGCACCAGCCCGGCCAATGCCAGCGCCGCGCGCGCCGCATTGGCACGCTGCACCACGGCCGTCATCGGCTCGCCCCGCCGCAGCAGCGCGTTGCCGCCAAGGGCTGCGACCACCAGCACCCGGTCAGCCCCCCAGCGTGGCGACAAGCACCGCCTTGATCGTGTGCAGCCGGTTCTCGGCCTGGTCGAACACGATCGAGGCCGCGCTCTCGAACACCTCGTCGCTGACCTCCATCTCGGTCAGGCCGAACTTTTCCGCGATCTCGCGGCCCACCGCCGTTTCGGTGTTGTGGAAGGCGGGCAGGCAATGCATGAACCGCGCCCTGGGATTGCCGGTGCGCGCCATCATCGCAGCGTCAATCCGCCATGGCGTCAGAAGTTTTATCCGCTCGGCCCATTTCGCCTCGGCCTCGCCCATCGACACCCAGACATCGGTGTAAAGGAAATCCGCGCCCTTGACCGCTTCGTCGGGATCCTTGGTCACGGTGATCCGCGCGCTGGTCTCTTTCGCAATCGCAAGAGCCTCGTCGATCACCGGCTTTTTCGGCCAGCAGGCCTTAGGCCCGCCAAGCCGCACATCCATCCCCATCTTCGCCCCGCCGATCAGCAGGCTTTCGCCGACGTTGTTGCCCGCATCGCCAAGGAAGGCGAAAGCGATCTTGCGCAACGGCTTTTCGGCATGTTCCTGCATGGTCAGGAAATCGGCCAGCACCTGGGTCGGGTGAAACTGGTCGGTCAGCCCGTTGTAGACCGGCACACCGGCGTAGCGGGCCAGTTCCTCGACGATCTCCTGGCCGAAGCCGCGATACTCGATGGCGTCGTAGACCCTGCCCAGAACGCGCGCGGTGTCCTTCACGCTTTCCTTGTGGCCGATATGGCTGCCGGACGGCCCGAGGTAGGTGACATGCGCGCCCTGATCATGCGCGGCGACCTCGAAGCCGACGCGGGTGCGGGTGCTGTCCTTCTCGAAGATCAGGGCGATTTCGCGCCCCCGGAGCATCTGCTGTTCGGTCCCGGCATATTTCGCGGCCTTCAGGTCAGCCGAGAGTTTCAAAAGAAAGCCGATTTCCGCCGGGGTATAGTCCCGCAGCGTCAGGAAATGGCGGTTGCGCAGGTTGAAGCTCATGGTTCTTTCCTTTTCAGGTCACGCCGGGTCTCGGATCGTCGGGCAGGTCATGCAATGCCCGCCGCCGCGACCCCGGCCCAGTTCTGCTCCCGGCATTTCGCGCACGTCGATGCCTTCGGAGCGCAGCATGGCGTTGGTGTCGTCGTTGCGGTCGTAGCCGACAATCACGCCCGGCCGCAGCGCCACCACGTTGTTGCCGTCGTTCCATTGCTCGCGCGCACGCTCGGCCTGGTCACTGCCGCCGGTGGGCACGATCCTCAGTTTCTTGAAGCCGATGATTTCCGCGACAACCTCGAAGATCGGACGGCGGTCCTCGCTGACGCGGAACGGCTTGTCCGGCCCGCCTGGGCGCAGGTCGAAGCAGGTGATGCCGTCGGCGACTTCCTTGAAGGTCGTCACCACATCGCCGCCGCAGAAGGTAAACACGGTGTCGAGATGCATCGCCGAGCGGGTGCGCGGCAGTCGGCAGGCGACGACGCGCGACGCCACGCCCTGGTCGAACAGGGCTTGCGCGAACAGCCCGATGCCTTGCGCCGAGGACCGCTCGCCCATGCCGACCAGAACGGTATCCTTGCCCACCGGCATGATGTCGCCGCCTTCAAGGCTGGCCGAGCCGAAGTCGCGCGCCGGATCGCCGAAAAGTTCGCGCACCTTGCCGGCGAACTTCGGATGGTGGCGGTAGATCGCGGTGGTGAGCAGCGTCTCGGGTTTGCGCGCCGCCCAGAACATCGGGTTCAGCGATACCCCGCCGTGGACGAAGGCGCTGTTGTCGCGGGTGAAGATCATGTTCGGCAGCGGCGGCAGGATGAACCCGGACTTGCCGAGCCAGGCCCCGAACAGCCCTTCCGGCACGAAGGGCAGATCGCCCACCGTCAGCCCGCCGATCAGCCAGCGCGCCAGATCGGCACCGGGCAGCGTCTCCATCCACAGGCGCAGCGGCTCCACCATGCCCGCGCCTACAGTGGTCAGCGTGACGCGGTGGTCGAGCACGAAGGCCCGGCCCGCCGGGATGTCCAGCGCCTCGGCCAGAAGATCGTTGGCGTCCAGCACCTCGATCCCTTCCGCGCGCATCAGGTCGGTAAAGACGGCATGGTCCTTGATCGCCTGCTTGACCCAGAAAACGTCGTCGAACAGCAGCTCGTCGCAGTTTTCCGGCGTCAGGCGGCGATGCGCGAGGCCGGGGCGGCAGACGATCACCTGGCGCAGGCGGCCGGATTCGGAATGGACACCGATGGAGGGTTGGGACATGGGCTTTCTCCGTTCAGAGCAGGGTGGCGACGCCGAGGGCGGCCATGATGAAGATCGTCAGGATCAGCAGAAGCGGCCAGACGAAGGCCAGCCAGCGTTCGTAGGGCACCCGCGCGATGGCCAGCCCGCCGATCACCACGGCGAAGGTCGGGTTGATCAGGTTCACCAGCCCGTTGGCCGACTGGTAGGCGGTGACGGCCAGCGACCGGTCCACCCCGGCAAAGTCCGACAGCGGCGCAAGGATCGGCATCGACAGCACCGCAAGGCCCGACGAGGACGGGACGAAGAAGCTCATCCCGACCTGGATCCAGTAAAGAAGCGTGATGAAAGCCAGTTCCGACAGGCCCGCCACCGCGTTGGCGGCGGCGTTCAGGATGGTGTCGGCGATCAGCCCCTGTTCCATGACGACGACGATGCCGCGCGCCAGCCCGATCACTAGCGCTACGCCCAGAAGGTCGCGCGCGCCATCGATGAAGGCCCCGGTCAGCCGCTTCTCACCCAGCCGACCGACCAGCCCCGCGACGATGGCGGCGGCGATGAACAGCGAGCCCATCTGTGCCATCCACCAGCCCTGCGTGGACACACCCCAGATCAGCGCCGCAAAGGTCAGTGCGAAGACGATTAGGACAACCGACTGTGTGGCGGTCAACGTGGCGTCACCGCCATTCGCCGACCCGGCAAAGGCGGCCCGATGGTCTGCCGCAAGGTCCGCCACGCGCGACTGCGACGGGTCGCGGCGCACGCGGGCGGCATATCGCATGACATAGGTGATTGCGATTGCTAGGCCGCCCAACAGGATCACCAGCCGCAGCGGAAGCCCATCGGTGAAGGCGACGCCCGCAGCATTCGAGGCGATGACCGTCGCGAAAGGGTTGATGGTCGAGCCGAGTGTGCCGATCCCCGCACCCAACAGGATGATCGCCGCTCCCGTCACCGCATCATAACCTGCCGCGATCATCACCGGCACCAGAAGCCCGTAGAAGGCCAACGTCTCTTCGGCCATGCCGTAGGTCGTGCCGCCGAGGGCAAAGAGGCTCATGAGGATCGGGATCATCCAAATCTCGCGCCCCTTCAGCTTGGTCATCGCACGGCGGATGCCGGTGTCGATGGCACCGGTGGCGTTGACGACCCCCAGAAAACCGCCGAGCAGAATCACGAACAGCGCCACGTCGATGGCATTCGCGGCATAGCTGTCGGGGTCATAAAACCCCGCGACCGGCGCCATCAGGACGTCTAGGATGCCCTGCGGGTTGGCTTCGATCGTCTTGTAGGTGCCTGCGACCGCGATCTCGCGGCCGACCGCCTCGTTCTCGACCCGGTCGAAACGACCGGCGGGTATGATCCAGGTCAGGCCCGCAACCAGCACAATCAACGCGAAGAGGATCGTGTAGGCGGTCGGGAAGCGGGCGGCCAAGCGATCTGTTCCCGGATCGGTGTTGACGTCGCTCATGCGGTGTTCCTTTCTGACGGGGTGGGGTGCTGATCGATAACCACCACCCGAATGGGGGAAGTGGTGCCGATCAGGTCGTTGCGCCGTCGGTACGGCCCATGGGCAGATAGGCGGGCACCCGACGTGCCCAGGCGTCATATTCAGCGCCAAACCGCGCGCGGGCCTCGGCCTCCTCGCTGCGGGACAGGCGGAGGTACATCCAGATCAACACGGGATACATCGCCAGCGTCAGGATCGTAGGCCATTGCACCAGAAACCCGGTCAGGATTAGCACAAAGCCCACATACTGCGGATGCCGGATCCGCGCGTAAGGCCCGGTCGTCGCCAGCCGCCCGGCGCGCTGCGCCGCGTAAAGCACCGGCCATGCCACCGAGAGCAGCCAGAACCCCGCCCCGATCAACACGAAACTGAGCAAGTGAAACGGTCCGAAATGCGGATTGGCTTTCCAGCCGAACAGCATTTCGGGCAGATGCCCGGCATCATGCGAGAACCAATCAGTGCCCGGAAAGGAAGATTGCAGCCAGCCGGACAGAAGGTAGATGGTCAGGGGAAAGCCGTACATCTCAGCGAACAGCGCCACCAGGAAGGCGCTGAAGGCACTGAAACTGCGCCAGTCGCGCGGAGTCTGCGGCTTGGTAAAGCTTAGGGCGAAGATGATGAAAACCGCCGCGTTGACGAAAGCGAGCAGCCAGAGACCATAAGCCGGTGCGGTTTCGGGTGTCATGACTGCTTTCCTCTCTCGTCCTCGACTCTGGTCGCCGCAGAAGGCCCGGATGCAACGTTCTTGTCGGATCTGCCGTGGTTGCCGTGTCCTCCACCATGCCCATGGCCGCCGTGCATCAGCGAGTGCAGCCCGAGGCAGGCAAAGAGCGGCAAGATCACAAGAATGCTGCCGAACGGGATGTGAACCCGGTGCTCGTAGACGAGAAGAAGCGCGCTTATGAGGGCAAATCCGATCAGCGCCATTCCCCAGCGCGTCCTGAACCAGGCGCCAGAGGCTTGGTTTCCAAAAGAATGATGGTGCTCGTTCATGGTCGTCCTCCGATGACATGGGCCTCGGCCCCGCACTGAGAAATAGACGCTTGAGCGGTATCGCCATTACACCCAATCACCGCACTCATTGCAGCAGAACGCCGAAGAGCGCAGTGCGGTGCTGTCGGCAGTGGTGCCGACCCGGTCTCCATTGATCTAAGTCAACGTGTGTTTCGTCCAATTGCTACAGGTTGGCCGTATGGATGGAATTTGGCAGTCGGAAATGGGTTCATGGTCGCGCGCGCTCCGCGCCGTCCTGACGGCCTTTGTGATGGCGCTAACTGTCCTGTCTCTCCTGACCGCTTCCCTTGCCGCAGATGCCGTTCCCCGATCCGAACCGCCGATTGCCACCTCCACTCATTCAGCAGCGACACAACAGGATGACTGCAGTCTGCCGACTGAAAACTATCATTGCCAGCTCCCGACCGTGGTGGTCGCTGAGAACGTATTCGACGCGAAACACCCGATCTGGATCATCAGCATCCAGTGGGTGTTCGAAGGACAATCGGACCGCACGCAGCACCGACCGAACGATCCGCTCCGACCGCCGAGCGCAGTTTCCGACTTCGCCTGACACCAGAACTTCCGTAGGCAATTGCCGTCCTCAGCCGTCGGCGCGTCTTTTCGGGGGTTCTCTTCCCCCGATTGACAGCGAACGGAAAACGCCATGCGCCACACTGACCTTTCCCGGAAGGGACCGCCGCCCTCAAGTGCGGTCGAACCTGATCCGCGCACAAGGCTCGCCACAGGGCAAAAGGCTTATCTGAGCTACTTGCGCCGAAGGATCGCTGACCCGAGTGCCGCGGAAGACGTGTTGCAGGATTTCAACCTGAAAGTCATCTGCGCCACGAACCGGACGAAACCCATCCGCGACACCGATGCTTGGCTGGCCCGCATCCTGCGCAACAGCTTGTTCGACCATTACCGTCGCCGTGACGCGCGTCGGAGGGCGGAAAGGGCCTATTGCGATCATGTCCTACTTCTCTTGGCCCCGGCCGAGGACTCGACAGAGGATCCTTCTGCCAGCG
>JBKHWC010000121.1:0-4031 GCA_046569765.1 Alphaproteobacteria bacterium
GGCCTGCTGGTGGAACAGGAAAAAAACGCCTCCGCGCCCTCGCCGAATGGTCCTTCGGCGGGGGCGAGGGCTACTGCGCGGCCTGCACCGGCCCCTGCCCGGACTGCCCCGCAAGACTGAACCGGCCGCTGACAGTCGAGGGCTGGCAGGTCTGGGACCTGACCCAGCGCCTCGGCGGCCAGCTGCGCATCGCACCGGGGGCCGTCATCGGATGGGACATGGGCGCCGCGCTTTCACTGGCAGAGGCGCTGGGCGTCAACGCCCTGATCGCCGCCGAACTGCTGCCCGAGATCGAGGCGGTGATGGTGCGCAAACTGAACGAGCGGATGGAAGGACGCCGCAATGGCTGAGAGGAAGGTCTCCGTCCGCCTCGTCGCGGAGGGCGGACGGCGCGTGCGCGCCGAACTGGAGGGCGTCGGCGAGGCCGGTGCCCGTGGCTTCGGCCGCCTGTCACGCGAGATGGAACTGGCCAACACCCGGCTGGCCGCCTTTGCGCGCCGGGCTGGCCTTGCCCTCGGGGCCGCCGCTGCCGCCGCGACTGCCTCGCTCGGGCTGATCGTCCGATCCACCGCCGAGAGTGCCGCCCAGATCCGGCAGTTCGCGCAGGTCGCCAATGCCACGCCCGAGGCCCTGCAGCGCTGGTCGGCCGGGGCGCGCACCGTTGGCATCGAACAAGAGAAGCTGGCCGACATCCTGAAGGACGTGAACGACCGGGTCGGGGATTTCCTGCAGACCGGCGGCGGGCCGATGGCAGATTTCTTCGAGAATGTCGCCCCGCGCGTGGGCGTTACCGCAGACCAGTTCGCCCGCCTCTCAGGCCCCGAGGCGCTGCAGCTTTACGTCGACACACTGGAACGCGCTGGGCTTAGCCAGCAGGAGATGACCTTCTATCTCGAGGCCATGGCCTCGGACGCCACCCGCCTTTTGCCACTTCTGCGGAACGGCGGGGCCGAGATGGCCCGACTTGGCGACCAGGCATCCGACCTTGGCGCGGTTCTGGACGGCGATGCGCTGGAGGCGCTGCGCCGCACGCAACTGGCGCTGGGCACCGTTTCCCTCGTCTTCGAGGGTCTGCGCAACCGGATCGCGGTCGCAGTGGCGCCGACCATCGAGGCACTGGCCAATGCCTTCGTCGCACTTGCCTCCGACGGCGGGATCCTACGATCTGCCATCGACACGCTGATCGGCAACCTCGGCCGTCTCGCCACGTATGCCGCGACCTTCGCTGCTGTCATGGCCGGGCGCTGGGTCGCGGGGCTTGCCGCAGCCGCCCTGTCGGTGCGCGGGCTCGCGACGGCGCTCGTATTCCTGCGCGGCGCTCTGATCCGTACCGGCATCGGCGCGCTGATCGTCGGCGCGGGCGAGCTGGTCTATCAGTTCTCGCAGCTGGTCACTCGGGTCGGCGGGGTGGGCGAGGCCTTCCGGCTGCTCGGCGATCTGGCCCGCGAGGTCTGGTCGCGCATCGGCCTGTTGTTGGATGCAGCCCTCGCGCGGATGGCGGCTGGATGGGAGGGGCTGAAGGCGGCGGGACTATCGGCGTTGGAAGGCACCATCGCGGGCGTCGTCAGCTTCGGCGACCGGACGGCCGCGATCTTCCAGGGGGCCTATGACGCTGCCGTCGCCATCTGGGGCAGTCTGCCCGGTGCCATCGGCGATTTCGCCTTCCAGGCCGCGAATGGGCTGATCTCGGGCGTCGAAGCGATGCTGAACGGCGTCGTCACCCGGATCAACAGCTTCATCGAGACCCTGAACGCGGCGCTGGCCCTGCTGCCCGAATGGGCCACGGGCGAAGGCGGGGTGTGGATCGGCATCCTCGATCCGGTTGAACTGGGGCGTATCGGCAATCCCTTTGAAGGGGCCGCGACCGCAGCCGGTGCCGCCGCCGCAGATGCCTTCTCCGCCGCGCTGTCGCGGACCTACCTCGAGCCGCCCGATCTCGGGCTTGGCGCGATGGCCGACGATGCCCGCGCCCGGGCCGATGGCTATCGCGAAGCGGCTGGCATGCTCGCCGATGCGGCCGGTCGGCCGCTCACCAGCTGGCAGGCGCTGAAGGATGCCGTGACCGGCACGGGGGCCGAAGCCGAAACCGCTCTGTCGGATGCCGCCGCTTCTGCCGATGCCCTGACTTCCGGGCTGAACGACACCGCCACCGCCGCAGATGGCGCTGGCGGCGCTGCACGCGAGGCCGGGGCTGCTGCAGCCGAGGGCGCGGACACGGCCCTGACCGGCTGGCAGGCCGTCACCGCCGCACTGGCCGACTATGCCGCCAAGGCGCGCGACATTGGTGGCGATATCGGCAGCGCGCTGGTGGGAGCGTTCCAGAGCGCCGAGAACGCCATTGGTGAGTTCGTGAAGACCGGCAAACTCGACTTCCGTGATCTGGTCACGTCGATGATCGCCGATCTCGCCAAGCTCGCAGCACGCCGCTTCATCCTCGGCCCCATCGCAAATGCCCTCTCCGGCGCGCTGGGCGGAGCGGGCGGGAGTTTCGCGAACATCCTGCATGCGGGCGGGACGGTCGGCGCCCCAGGTCCCGGCCGAATGGTCCCGGCCCTCGCCTTTGCCAATGCCCCGCGCATGCACAGTGGTGGCTGGGCCGGGCTGCGGCCCGACGAAGTGCCCGCGATCCTCCAACGCGGGGAGCGTGTGCTGTCGCGCCGCGAAGCAGCAAGCTACGGCCAGGCGGGCGCGCCCACCGTCAACGTCACGATCAACGCCCGCGACGCCGAGAGCTTCCGGCAATCCCGGACGCAGGTCGCTAGCGACATCGCCCGTGCCGTGTCGCTGGGCCGGAGAGGTATGTGAGGACCAGTCATGGCATTTCACGAGGTCCGCTTTCCGGACAACATCAGCCGCGGGGCACGCGGCGGTCCCGAAAGGCGCACCCAGATCGTCGAGCTGGCAAGCGGGGCCGAGGAACGCAACGCCAGCTGGGCCAACTCCCGCCGCCGCTACGACGTCGCCTATGGCATCCGCCGCGCCGACGATCTGGCGGCGGTCGTCGCCTTCTTCGAGGCCCGCAATGGCCGCCTCCACGGTTTCCGCTTCAAGGACTGGGCCGATTTCAAGTCCTGCCTGCCATCACAGACGCCGGGGCCAACCAACCAGCCGATCGGCACCGGAACCGGGGCGGCGACACAGTTCCAGCTGACCAAGCGCTACACCTCCGGCGCGCAGTCCTGGACGCGGGTGATCACCAAGCCAGTCGCCGGGACCGTCACCATCGCCCTGAATGGTACGCCGCAAGCCTCCGGCTGGTCGGTCTCGACCGCGACCGGCCTCGTCACCTTCACCACCGCCCCGGCCGCAGGCGTGGCCATCACCGCAGGCTTCGAATTCGACGTCCCGGTCCGCTTCGACACCGACGCCCTCGACGTCACGCTCGATCTCGAACGCCTCGGGTCGATCACCTCGATCCCTCTCGTCGAACTCCGCCTCTGAAAGACCGATCCCATGTCGGAACCCACGACCGTGCGCATGGGCGCAATGGCCGCCTACCTGAGCCTTGCCCTTGCGCTATCGGCGCAGGGCGGGGCCGCGATCTGGTGGGCGGGCACGCAGAACACCAGGCTGACCTCGCTGGAAGCACGGGTGGCCGAACTGCTCTCCACCTCGCCGCTCTACCACCGCCAGATCGTCGAGGCCGACCGCCGCATCGCCGTCATTGACGAGCGGATCGCCAACATCCTCGCCCGGATCGAGGCCCTGACCGCCGCGCTCGAGCGCCGCCACGACGCCCCCTGAAATCCCAAAAGGATCATTGCCATGCAGACCACCGACCGGGGGCTCCTCGCCCTGATCCGGCACGAAGGCGTCGTGCCCGGACCCTATCTCGATGTGAAGGACGTCTGGACCTTCGGCATCGGCCATACCGCTGCTGCCGGGCCGCCCGATCCGGCGCGGATGCCGCGCGGCATGCCCGCCGATCTGGATGCTGGGATCCGTGAGGCCTTCCGGGTCTTTCGCACCCACCTCGCCGCTTACGAGGCCGAAGTTCTGCGCGCCGTGAAGGTTCCGCTTCAACCCCACGA
>JBKHWC010000121.1:4041-6366 GCA_046569765.1 Alphaproteobacteria bacterium
GCGTTGGAAGGCACCATCGCGGGCGTCGTCAGCTTCGGCGACCGGACGGCCGCGATCTTCCAGGGGGCCTATGACGCGGCAGTCGCGATCTGGGGAAGCCTGCCGGGCGCCATCGGCGACTTCGCCTTCCAGGCCGCTAACGGGCTGATCTCCGGCGTCGAGGCGATGCTGAACGGCGTCGTCACCCGCATCAACAGCTTCATCGAAACCCTGAACGCGGCGCTGGCGTTGCTGCCCGAATGGGCGACGGGTGAAGGTGGCGTGCGGATCGGCATCCTCGACCCGGTGGAACTGGGGCGTATCGGCAATCCCTTCGAGGGCGCCGCGACCGCTGCCGGTGCTGCCGCGGCAGACGCCTTTTCGGCCGCGCTGTCACGCACCTATCTGGAACCGCCCGATCTCGGGCTTGGCGCGATGGCCGACGATGCCCGCGCCCGTGCCGATGGCTATCGCGAGGCCGCGGGCATGCTGGCTGACGCTGCCAGTCGGCCGCTCGCCAGCTGGCAGGCGCTGAAGGATGCCGTGACCGGCACGGGCACCGAGGCAGAGACCGCACTGGCGGATGCGGCTGGAGCGGCCGACGCCTTGACCAAGGGGCTGAACAACACCGCTGTCGCCGCCGATGGTGCTGGCGGTGCCGCGCGCGAGGCCGGAGCTGCGGCGGCCGAGGGCGCGGACACGGCCCTCTCCGGCTGGCAGGCGGTCACGGCGGCTCTCGGCGACTATGCCGCAAAGGCGCGCGACATCGGCGGAGATATCGGCAGCGCGCTGGTGGGCGCCTTCCAGAGCGCCGAGAACGCCATCGGCGACTTCGTCAAGACCGGAAAGCTAGACTTCCGCGACCTGGTCACCTCGATGATCGCCGACCTCGCGAAGCTCGCCGCCCGGCGCTTCATCCTCGGCCCTATTGCGAACGCCCTTTCCGGCGCGCTGGGCGGGGCGGGCGGGATATTCGCCAACATCCTGCATGCGGGCGGCATGGTCGGCGCCCCTGGCCCCGGCCGGATGGTCCCGGCGCTGGCCTTCGCGGGCGCGCCCCGAATGCACAATGGCGGCTGGGCCGGTCTGCGGCCCGACGAAGTGCCCGCGATCCTGCAACGCGGCGAACGGGTTCTCTCCCGGCGCGAGGCGGCCGGTTACGGCCAGGCGGGCGCCTCAACCGTCAATGTCACGATCAACGCCCGCGACGCCGAGAGCTTCCGCCAGTCCCGCACGCAGGTCGCGAGCGACATCGCCCGCGCCGTCTCGCTGGGCCGAAGGGGGATGTGATGGCGTTTCACGAGGTCCGGTTTCCGGACAACATCAGCCGGGGCGCGCGCGGCGGCCCCGAACGGCGCACGCAGATTGTCGAACTGGCGAGCGGTGCCGAGGAGCGCAACGCCAGCTGGGCCAACTCGCGCCGCCGCTATGATGTCGCCTACGGCATCCGCCGCGCCGACGATCTGGCAGCGGTTGTCGCCTTCTTCGAGGCGAGGAACGGCCGTCTGCATGGGTTCAGGTTCAAGGACTGGGCCGATTTCAAATCCTGCTTGCCGTCGCAGACCCCGACCTCAACCGATCAACCCATCGGCACCGGCAACGGCAGCACGAACACCTTTCAGCTGACCAAGCGCTACACCTCCGGCGCCCAGTCCTGGACGCGGGCCATCACCAAGCCCGTCGCAGGAACAGTGACCATCGCCCTGAACGGCACGCCGCAAGTCTCCGGCTGGTCGGTCTCGACCGCGACGGGCCTGATCACCTTCACCACCGCCCCGGCCCCAGGCGTCGCCATCACCGCAGGCTTCGAATTCGACGTTCCCGTCCGCTTCGACACCGACGCCCTCGACGTCACCCTCGACATCGAGCGCCTCGGGTCGATCACCTCGATCCCCCTCGTGGAAATCCGCACATGAAATCCCTGAACCCTGCGCTGCAGGCCCATCTCGACGACGGCACCACGACGCTAGCCTGGTGCTGGCGGATCACCCGCGCCGATGGCGTAACCTTCGGCTTCACCGACCACGACCGGAACCTGTCGTTTGACGGGACCGAGTTCGAACCCGAAAGCGGGCTGACGGCGTCAGAAGTGCGGTCTGGGTCGGACCTGTCCGTCGATGCGCAGGATGCCCAAGGCGTGCTGTCCTCCGACCGGATCACCGAGACCGACATCTTCGACGGCCGATGGGACAATGCAGCGGTCGAGGTCTGGCGGGTGAACTGGTCGAGCCCGGCGCAGCGCGTTCTTCTGCGGCGAGGGGCCATCGGTCAGATCCGGCGCGGGCGGCTGGCTTTCGTGGCGGAGGTCCGGTCACTGGCCCATGTCCTCGGCCAGACCTTAGGGCG
>JBKHWC010000122.1:0-4019 GCA_046569765.1 Alphaproteobacteria bacterium
GATAAGGCGGGCGGTCGCGGTCAGCAGGCCGGATCGGTTCATCTGCCAGCTGAGTTGGTCCATCACGCAGCCCGCATACATCGCGAAGCGCGGCACCTCGGGCATCGCCACTTCGATGGCCATGGAGGGCAGCGTCCAGTTGCCCGACTGGAAGGTGTGGGTCTTCGGCGTGGTCCCCGTCGTGGCCGGGGCTCCGAAGGCAGCCTTCAGCCAGAAGCCGAAGGCCTCCACATCGATCGGCACCACCACCTCGCCATCGGCGGTGACGGCGTCCTTGATTGGGGCCAGCGGATCGCGGCCGTAGCCGAGAAGCTCAGAATTCAGAAGCGGTTGTTCTGCGCCCAGCGTGGTGCGGGCGAAAGGCATCAGCCGATAGCCGCTGGCGGGCGGGGTGCCGTAAACCGTCTCGAACGCAAGCGCCATCTGCGCCCGCGCGCCGTGTGCGCGTGCCATGGGGGTCTCCTATGTGGGGGATGTCAGGCCAGGGGGCCGGTGGTGGTATAGTGCAGGACGACAGTGATCACCGCCGCCTTCAGGGCCGCGGCGCCCTCGACCGGCAGGTCGACCGAGGCCGGGGCTTCGGCTTCGACCCAGTCGCAAAGGCCGCCCAGCGTCCGATCCGCTTCCAGCGCCGCGCCGATGGCGGCGTTCAGGTCATCAAAGGCACTGGCACGGCCGCTGCCCGCCTGGATGACGACCTCCAGCTCGGCCCGGTGCTGGTAGTGGTAGCGCAGCGGCGACAGCGTCACCTCCGGCTCACCGGGTTGGCCGTCGCGCAGGATGATCAGCCCGGCCGCGGGGATCCTCTCGGGCAGCACCTCGTCACGCAGGGTGAGGGCGGCAAGCGGTTGCAGCCGCGCGTGCAGCGCGGCGAGGACAGTCTCGCGGGTGGTGGGCATCTCTTGTTCCGGGGTTCCGGGACAAGCCCGGGTCAGTGTTCCCCGCCGCCTTTCGGCAGGGGCAGGTTCGCCAGTCGTCGCGGCAGGTCAGCGCGGCTGTGCAAGAAATCGATGATGATCACCTGCTTGATGTCCTCAACGAACACCACGAAATGCTGGCCTGCCCGCGCAAAACGCAGATCCTCGGGCAGGTTGGGGTCGATCATCTGGCGGCAGGTTTGGGAAAGGGCGGTTCCTTCGGCGATCCCTCGACAGGTCGCGATCAGGTCGTCTTCATATGCGGCCGCCTGTCTCGGCCCGAAGGTCTCGATGGTCCAGCGCGCAATGTCGGTCAGCGCGCTTTCCGCCCGCCTGGTCAGGCGCCAGGGTTTCGGCATCAGGATCTGTCACGTGCCGTGGCAAAAGCCCGACGGATGGCATCCTCGCCACTTCCCTCGGCCAGATCCCCGCGCCGGGCTTCGTCCAGACCCGCCGTCAGGCGAGCACGCAGATCGGTCATCTCGGCCTCTTCTCGTTCGAGGAGACGAAGTCCAGCGCGCAAGGCCTCGGACGCGTTCTGATACCGGCCGGATGCCACCAGGCGGTCGACAAGGTCGGATTGCGTTTCGGTCAGGACAACGTTTCTGGTGGCCATGGGACTCTCACTGAGGTTTATTGGCAATATATGCCAATCCGGCAGGCGTGTCGACGGTCCCTTTCAGAACCTGCTCTCCACCCAGCCCGCCACGATCCGCCCCGGCACGGCGTCGATGGCCCGCTCGGCATCCCGCGCCAGATCGAGCCGCTTGGGCAGCTTGACCTGCGGCACGAGGAGGAAGATCGGCACGGTGGTCAGCCCGCGACCGGTCTTCGCGCGGGATGCCACGGCGCGTCCCTTGCTGTTCAACCGCCCCTCAGCCACCAGCAGGCTCGGGCCCCGGCGGCGGTAGATGAAGCGCAGCCGCAGTCCCGTGCGACGTTCCCATTCGCCGGGGGTGATCCGGCCGCCGCGGGTGGACTTGCCTGCGGCCGGGGTGGGGATGGCCAGCCAGAACCCGTTGCGCGACCGGATCAGCGGCCCCGTGTCATGCGCGCTGACGATCACTGGCGCGTTCGACCAGACCAGCGCCGCGGCGTTCAGGCTTTCGCTACCCTTGGGATAGGTTGCGAGACGGATCGAGTTGCCGAGCCTGGTGCCGAGGCCCGCGCCCGTGATCTGGCCGCGCCAGGCGGATTTCAGGCCCGCGCCCGCCTCGCGCATCGCGGTCGTGACGGCCCTTTTACCGGCAGCGATTTCCGCCTGCATCATCGCGACGATGTCGGGATCGATTTCGAGCTTCAGTTTCATCGTGTCACGCCGGGCGCAGGTCCAGCGTCCAGATCAGCCGTTCCCGGTCGCGCAGCGGTTCCCCCTGGATGATATGGCTATCGGTGCCGATGACGATCAGATCGCCCGGCCGAGGGGCGGGCAGGTCGACCACGCGCACGTCCACCACCATGGTGTCGCTGACGAACCGGCCCGCGCCGAAGTCGGTCACGCGATCCGGGGCGCGGCGAATGATGCGGATCTGGCGTTCCTCTGAGGTGGTGGCCGAGATCCAGAGGGCCGGGGCCGCCATTGACGCATGGCTGAAGATGCGGTCCATGGCGGCGGCGAAGACGGACATGACGATTGCGGCCCGGCGTCAGTTCGAGGTGTGCAGGCGGATCGCAAGCCGCGGCCGCTTGTTCACCGGCAGGATCGAGGCCTCGGTCATCACGTCGATCCAGCGGCCTTTCTCGTCGAGATGCTGGCGGGCGTAGAGCGGCAGGCCGATGGTGTTGGCGGTTTCCAGCAGGTTCGCCGGGCCGCCATAGGTGGTGAAGGTGTCCATCGTGCCGAGCGGGAAGGCGATCCCTTCGTTCGCCGGAACCAGCCGTTCGGTGGCCTTGGTCGAGAGGGTGACGGTGCCGGAGTATTCCTCGAACAGGATTCCGCCGAAGGGGAAGTTGCGCCGCACATCCTCGCGCAGGGGCTGGGCCCCGGTCGCGGCGTAGAACTTGTAGGCCTCTTCGGTCTTCGGATGCGCGATCAGCTTGTCGAAGAACTCCCGGCTGACGAGGGCATGGACACTGGTCATCGCCTCGCCCAGCAGATTGTCCTCGATGGCGCGCAGCACCTCGCGGACCTTGCCCTGCACGTTCGTTCCAGCCGTGCCCAGCACGAAGTCGACAGAGATCTGCGTCAGGCCGAATTCGGTGAAGTAGTTGTAGAGGGTGGTGCCCGCGCCGTCCTTCACGATGCCGCGCAGCGCGTTCATCTCCATGTACTCGCGGGTCTGGGCATGCTTGCGGCGCATCAGCAGCAGCTTGCGGTTCATCACCTCGACCAGCGGATCAGCCGCGTCGAACGCACCCAGCGCGGGTTGTCCCTGGATGTCGGCGGGCAGGATCACGTCATCATGTGGGATCCACGGCAGGGCGAAGGACCGCATGGACCGGCCTTCGCGCGTGCCGACCGTGGCCGGGCCGCCGAGGGGGACGGAGGGCAGAAGGCTCAGGACGCCCTCGTACTGTTCGATGATGACGGACCGCTGGCTGATCCCTTCGAAGCGGAAAAGGCCGATCTGGGCGAGGCGGGTGTAGAGGTTCGGCAGGATGTTGATGGCCTGCGTCATCTCGGCCAGCGAATAGCCGCCAGCGTCAAAGGGATTGCGGACGAGGGTCATGGGGATGCTCCGAGGGATGAGGGGGGATCAGACGCCGTCGCGGGCGATGATGCCGACGGCGGCCAGCTGGCCGATCTTGGTGGTGATCTTGGCCCCGTCATCGACGGTGGCGTCGTAGGCGAGGGCGGCACGCGAGACGATGGCAGGGCCGCGGGCGACGACGATGCCCACGGCATCGGCCAGCGTGGCATCGACGGCATAGAGGAGGACAGCCGTGGCGACCTGCGAGCCGTCGGCCCCAGTCGCGGGCGACAGGGTGTACTTGCCACTGGCCGTGATTTTCCCGAGCACCGAGCCGACGGGATAGGGCATGCCTGCGAGCAGCGTCACCACCTCGCGGGTGTAGTTCGGGTTGACCTCATATTTGAGGACATCGCCCATGCTGGGCGGTTCCGTCAGGACGGGCATGGTTCAGTCTCCAGGATGTTGGGGG
>JBKHWC010000122.1:4029-6358 GCA_046569765.1 Alphaproteobacteria bacterium
CCTCATATTTGAGGACATCGCCCATGCTGGGCGGTTCCGTCAGGACGGGCATGGTTCAGTCTCCAGGATGTTGGGGGATGGGATGAGCCGGGATCAGCGCGAGGCGGCGGCCGATTTTTTCGCAGCCGCGACGATGGGGCTTTCCTTGGTGCCAGCCGCAGGAGCGGTGGCGATGATGCCTGCGGCATCGCTGCGCGCGGCAAGATCGGCCAGCACCTTGGCGCGCAGAGCCTCGGGTTTCACACCTTTGGCGACGGCATCGGCGGCATCGATCTGAATGCCGAGCCGGGCGGCCTGCGCGCAGACCTGCGCAACCTCCGCCGCCTCGGCGCGGATGGCTTCGGGCGACATCGCGGCCGCCGCGGTCTGCGGCGGTGCGATTGCCGCGAGCGGGGCCGGTTCCGGCGGGGTGCTGGCTGCAGGCGCGGCCGCAGGCTGCGCATTGTCTTCGGGGGCAGTGGTCATCATCGGGCCCTTTCCTCTGGGGGTGGTTGTGCCGCGATGTGCGGCGGTGAACGCGCGGAAGGCGGTGACGGGATCGGCCACCTCGTCGGCCAGACCGGCAAAAACCGCCGCCTCGCCGCGGAAGACGGCGGCTTCGGTGCCCAGTGCGCGTAGGGTGTCGAGGCGTCTACCGCGCCCTTCGGCGACGGTTTCGGCGAAGAGCTGCCGCAGGTCCTCCAACTCGCCCGCGATCCGGTCGCGGACTGCCTCGGGCAGGGGCTGGTAAGGGTTCGCATCGACCTTGCGCGCGCCTGCATGGATCAGCGTGACGGCGATGCCCTTCTGGTCGAGCGCCCCGCTCATGTCGCTGTGCATGGCCACGACGCCGATGCTGCCAACTGCCCCGGTGCGGGGCAGGATGATCCGGTCGGACTGGGAGGCCAACGCATAGGCGGCCGAGAGGGCATGATCGGCGACGAAGGCTTGAACGGGTTTCTGCGCCCGTGCCGCCCGGATACGATCCGCGAGGTCGAAAGCACCGGCCACTTCGCCGCCGAAGCTGTCGATATCGAGGGCGATACCGCGGATCGCAGGATCAGTGACAGCTGCCTGCAGCTGCGCCGCGATCCCTTCGTAGGATGTCAGCCCGGAGGATTGCCCGATCCACGCACCGCGATGCACCAGCGTGCCCGCGATCTCGATGACCGCGATTCCATCGACGACCGCGAAGGGCTGGCTTCCGTTTCGCGCCTGACGGCTGGTCAGGTCGTCGCCGAAGAGAGAGGCGCGGGCAGGGAGGTTGGCGGGATCCCGATCTTCGGCCGAGATTTCCAAGCCTTCGATGCTGACTTCCCGCCCAACGATCCGAGGGCCAAGGCCTGTCAGGAAGGCCAGCGCCTTGGCGGGATCGACCATCAGCGGTGTGTTGAAGACGCGCTGGGCGATCTGGGTGTGGTGCATCATGCGTCCTCCGTGGGCCGGGGTTCCCGGTCCTCGCCGTCGTCGTCCTGATCTCTGTTGTCCTGCTGATCCTGCCGCTGGCCTTCGGAATCATCCGGCCCCGCGCCGCCACCCGCCGCCTGCGCCGGGGATCCCGGCCGCCGGAAGTCGAGACCCAGCTCTGCCTCGCGCTTGCGTTCGGTGGCGATTTCCCTATCGACCTGTTCGGCGTCGTATCCCCGCTCGGCGATGGCCTGCGTGCGGGATTTCAGGCCCGCCTCGATCTGCAGGATTTCGGCCGCGGCATCCTTGGCAGGGTCGATCCAGTCCCACTTGGTGGGGAGCCAGTCGCAGGCGAGCCAGGCTCGCCGGTCGCTAGCGTAACCCGGCAGGTCGATGGCGCCCGCCAGCACGGCCATATCCATCCAGCGCGTCCAGACTGCCCGGCACAGCTGGTAGACCATCACCGAATGCTGGAAGGCCGAGATGCGGCGGCGGAAGTCCACGAGCGCGATCCGGGTGTTGGAGAAGTTGCCCTTCGCCGTGTCGCCGGTGAGATAGCCATAGGGCACGCCCAGCGCCGCGCCGATCTGCAGGAGCGTGCGGTACTGGAAGGGCTCATAGGTGCTGCCCGAGTCCGGGGTGGATGGCGTGGTGACATCTTCGCCCGGATCCAGCCGCACCACCTGTCCGGGTTCGACCTCGAGATCGTCCTCGGCCGGATCGAGGGCGGTTTCCGGGGCGGGCGACGTGATGAACATCGCGAACATCGCCGCCGTCTTCTTCCGCTCGAGTTCCGCATCGTCGTAGAGATCGAGGGTGAAGAGTTTCACCACGGCCGCCGCAAAGCGAGACACGCCCCGCAGCTGGCCTGCCTCGACGGGGTCGAGGATGTGGATCACCTCGGACGCGGGCACGCGCACCGTCTCGCCCACCAGCCCCGGAT
>JBKHWC010000123.1:0-6000 GCA_046569765.1 Alphaproteobacteria bacterium
CCGACGCAGGCGGGTATGATCCGATCGAGGACCGCCTGCGGGCGAATGTCCGATAACAAGGGCATTGCTGCCCTGATATGCGATATCACGGGTTTGCCAAGGGATAACCTTGGCTTAGCGGTCGGGGTCGCGGAGAAGCGCCATGAGCCGGGCCTTCTCTCCCCCGTCGCCGGGGTCCGAGATCGCCTGGCCCAAAGCCTGGAGCGAGGCGATGGAGTGCCCGGCGCGGAAGCTGTCGACATGGGGCAGCATGGCGCGGATGCCGGCGGCCTTGGGGGCGAAGCCGGTCCAGCGGAGAAGCGGGTTCAGCCAGATCAGGCGGCGGCAGGAGAGGTGGAGGCGTTCGATTTCCTTGGCGAGGAGGCCCGCGTCGTCGCGGTCGAGGCCATCGGTGATCAGAAGGACAACGGCCCCCTGCCCCAGCACGCGCCGCGACCAGTCGCGGTTGAAGGCGTGGAGCGACTGGCCGATCCGGGTGCCGCCCGACCAGTCCTGCGCCTCGGAGCCCGCGGCTTTCAGTGCGGCATCCACGTCGCGGGCCCGCAGGTGGCGGGTGATGTTGGTCAGGCGGGTGCCGAAGGTGAAGGCGTGGACCTTCGCCCAGCCCTGGCCTTTCCGGTTGGCGACCGCATGGACGAAGTGCAGGACCATGCGGCTGTAGTCGGACATCGAGCCCGAGATGTCGCAGAGGACGACCAGGTTCGGCCAGCGGGTGACGGGTGCCTTGCGGGCGAGCGTGGTGATCTCTCCGCCATGCCGCAAGGCCTCGCGCAGGGTGCGGCGGGCGTCGATGCGGTGGCCTGCGGGGCTGGGCTGGCTGCGGCGGGTGATGAGGGGACGGACGGGAAGCGAAAGGCGGGCAAGCATCCGTTTCGCCTGGGCGATTTCCTCGGCCGACATCTGTTCGAAGTCGAGCGTCTTGAGCCGCTCCTCGGCCGACATGGTGGCGGAGGCGTCGATCTCGATCTGTTCGGGGGCCTCGCCGGTTTCGGGCATGGGGGGAAGCTGGCCGTCCAGGAGCGCCTCGGCCGCGCGTTTCTCGGCGGCCTGGGCGGCGCGGTCCTCGGCCACGCCGCGGATCTGGGGCAGCATGAGGGACATCATGTGCTCCATGTAGCGGGGGTCGCGCCAGAAGAGGCGGAAGACCTGGGCGAAGACGCTGCGTTCCTCGGGGCGGGAGACGAAGACGGCTTGCAGGGTGTGGAAGAAGTCGTCCTTGCGGGCGAAACCCGCGGCCTCGACGGCGCGGATCGCGTCGAGGGTGCGGCCGGGGCCGACGGGGAGGCCGGCCTTGCGCAGCGCCCGGGCGAAATGGGCGAGGTTCTCGGCCAGTTTGCCGTCTTCGGGCAGGGGGAGATCGGGATAGGTCGGCATGGGGTGGCTGACCCCGGGGGGTTTCACACCCCCCGGCCCCCCCGTGGGATATTTTCACCAGTATGAAAGGTCATGCCGGGACCAGTTCTCGTTTGACCTCATCGAGGAGGCGCTTGGCTTCGGAGCCGTGGATCTTCGCGATGTCGTCCTGGTATTTCAGGATCGCGCCAAGGGTGTCGGCGATGACCTCGGGCGAGAGGGCGATCACGTCGAGGGCGAGGAGGCATTTGGCCCAGTCGATGGCTTCCGCCACGCCGGGTTTCTTGAACAGGTCCTCATGCCGCAGGCGCTGGACGAAGGCCACCACCTCACGTGAGAGGGCGGCCTGGGCCTCGGGGACGCGAGCCTGGAGTATGGCGAGTTCGCGGTCGAAGCTGGGGTAGTCGACCCAGTGGTAGAGGCAGCGGCGCTTCAGGGCGTCATGCACCTCGCGCGTGCGGTTCGAGGTGAGGATGACGATGGGGGGTTCGGGGGCCTTGATCGTGCCAAGCTCGGGGATCGTGACCTGGAAGTCGGAGAGGGCTTCGAGGAGGAAGGCCTCGAACGGCTCGTCCGTGCGGTCCAGTTCGTCGATGAGAAGGACCGGCGCGCCGCCGGGTTGCGGGCGCATGGCGGCGAGGAGCGGGCGTTCGATCAGGTAGTCTTCGGTGAAAAGCTCGGCCTGCAGCGTGTCGCGGTCGGCGGTGGCCTCGGCCGTTCGGATCGCGATCATCTGCGCGGCAAAGTTCCATTCGGCCACGGCAGAGGCAGCGTCGAGCCCTTCGTAGCACTGCAAGCGGATCAGGCGGCGGCCGAGGGCAGTGGCCAGTGTCTTGGCAATCTCGGTCTTGCCGACCCCGGCCTCGCCTTCGAGGAATAGCGGACGGCCGAGTTTCAGCGATAGGAACACGACAGTCGCCAGCGCGCGGGAGGCGACATAGCCCTGCCCGGCCAGAAGGGTTTCGACGGCGTCGATATCCTGTGGAATGGCGGTCACTTGGTCCTCCGGGCTTTGCGGCAGGTTGTCGGGGCGGGGGGGATGGGTCAAGCCGTTTCGGTGGCGAGCCAGTCGCGGAAGGAGCGCAGCGGCGCGCGGTCAGGGCGGGCCTCGGGCCAGACGAGGTAATAGGAGCCGAGCGCGCGGACGGGGGGGCCGAAGATCGGCACGAGGCGGCCCTCGGCCAGTTCGCGCTGGATCAGGAAGGTGGGGATCAGGGCCGCGCCCATGCCGTGGATCGCGCCTTGGGTGAGGGTGGCGAACTGGTCGAACATCATGCCGGGCGGGCGCAGGCCGGGGTGGCCGTGGTGGGCGAGCCAGCGGCCCCAGTCGCCGCTGCGCGAGTCGAGTTGCAAAAGCGGGTGGGCGAGGATCTCGGTGGCAGTCGCGATGGGCGGGAAGCCGGGGGCGGCGACGGCGAGGACCTCTTCGTCCATGAGTTTCAGGTAATGCACCCCCGGCCAGTCCTGGCGGCCGTAGTGGATGGCGGCGTCGAATTGGGTGGGAACGAAGTCGAAGGGTCTCAGGCGCGTGGAGAGGTTCACGGTGACCTCGGGGTGGGTCTGGGCAAAGCGGGCAAGGCGCGGGGCGAGCCAGTGCATGCCGAAGGCCGGCAGGATGGCGAGGTTGAGCGCGCCCCCCGTGGGATTGGCGCGCAGCGTGATCGAGGCGGAGGCGAGAAGGTGGAGGGCCTTGCGCACCTCGGCCACATAGTCCTGCCCGGCAGGCGTCAGGCGCAGGCGCTGGCGTTCGCGGATCAGGAGCGGCACGCCGAGTTGCTGTTCAAGGGCCTGCAGGGATCGGCTGATGGCACCTTGCGTAAGGTTCAACTCCTTCGCCGCCTCGGATGCGGTGCCGAGGCGGTCGACGGCCTCAAGCGCCATCAGGGCCGGGATCGGCGGGAGGTAGCGGCGGGGGAGCATTATGAGTTTCCCTCATGAACCCGTGCGAGGAGTTCGATAGCAGGCCCCCGCCCTTTCGTGCAATAGTATGCACAACGAATGGAGGCCAGAGATGCTCGACGCACCGAAACTGAAAGCCAAGGATGCCCCGGACCTGGGGCGCTTCGACTGGGAGGATCCGTTCCGGCTGAACGACCAGCTGACCGAGGAAGAGCGGATGCTGCGCGATGCGGCGCGGGCCTATGCGCAGGAAAAGCTGCAGCCGCGCGTGATCGCGGCCTATCGCGAGGAAGCGACCGATCCGTCGATCTTCCGCGAGATGGGGGAGATGGGGCTGCTGGGCGTGACCGTGCCCGAGGAATACGGCGGGCTGGGGGCGTCCTATGTGGCCTATGGGCTGGTGGCGCGCGAGGTCGAGCGGGTCGATTCGGGCTATCGCAGCATGATGAGCGTGCAGTCGAGCCTGGTGATGTATCCGATCTATGCCTATGGCACCGAGGCGCAGCGGATGAAGTATCTGCCGAAGCTGGCTTCGGGCGAGTTCATCGGCTGTTTCGGGCTGACGGAACCGGATGCGGGGTCGGACCCGGCGGGGATGAAGACCACGGCGAAGAAGACCGCGAACGGCTATGTGCTGAACGGGTCGAAGATGTGGATTTCGAACGCGCCGATCGCGGATGTCTTCGTCGTCTGGGCCAAGTCCGAGGCACATGGCGGCAAGATCAAGGGCTTTGTGCTGGAGAAGGGCATGAAGGGGCTTTCGGCCCCGAAGGTCGGGGGGAAGCTGTCCCTGCGGGCGTCCATCACCGGCGAGATCGTGATGAAGGACGTGGAAGTCGGCGAGGACGCGCTTCTGCCGCATGTCGAGGGGCTGAAGGGGCCGTTCGGCTGTCTGAACCGGGCGCGGTACGGGATCAGCTGGGGCGTCATGGGCTCGGCCGAGTTCTGCCTGCATGCCGCGCGGCAGTATGGGCTGGACCGCAAGCAGTTCGGCAAGCCGATCGCGGGGACGCAGCTTTACCAGCTGAAGCTGGCCAACATGATGACCGAGATTTCGCTGGGCCTGCAGGCGTCCTTGCGCGTCGGGCGGCTTCTGGACGAGGCCAATGCGGCGCCGGAGATGATCTCGATCGTCAAGCGCAACAACTGCGGCAAGGCGCTGGACGCCGCGCGCTGGGCGCGCGACATGCATGGCGGCAACGGGATTTCCGAGGATTTCCAGGTGATCCGCCACATGGTGAACCTGGAGACGGTGAACACCTATGAGGGCACGCATGATGTCCACGCCCTGATCCTGGGCCGCGCGATCACCGGCATCCAGGCGTTTTTCTGATTTGGACCTCGCGCCGGTCATGCTAACCGATTGACCGGCGCGCTCCTGACGGGCGGCGGAGCCTCCGGCGGGGATATTTGGGCCAGTATGAAAGCTGAGACGCGGTGAAGATCACAGCCGTCCTGACCGTGCGGAACGAGGGCGCGTTCCTGCTGGAGTGGCTGGCGCACCACCGGGCGGTCGGGGTGACCGATTTCCTGGTATTGTCCAACGATTGCGACGACGGCACGGACGCGATGCTGGACCGGCTGGCGACGATGGGCTGGCTGGCCCATGTCCCGAATCCGGGGCCGCATCCCGAGGGGCCGCAATGGGCGGCGTTGAAGCGGGCGGACCGGCATCCCCTGGTCCGGGGGGCAGACTGGCTCTTGCCCTTGGATATCGACGAGTTCGTCAATGTCCATGTTGGCGACCGCACCCTTTCGGCCCTGCTGGACGCGCTGCCCGAGGCCACCGCGATCCCGTTGACCTGGCGGCTGTTCGGCAATGCGGGGGTGGTGCGCTACGACGACCTGCCAGTGACCGAGACCTTCACGCGCGCCGCGCCGGCTGTGCTGTACTGGCCGTGGCGGGCGATGCTGTTCAAGACGCTGTACCGCAATGACGGGGCCTATCGGAAGCTGGGCGTCCACCGCCCGCGCAGCCCGGATGCGGAGGCGCGGCCGCGCTGGTTCGACGGCTCGGGGCGGGAATTGCCGACGCTCTATCATCGAGGCCGGATCTTCAGCCCGCTGGGCCAGGACAATCATCGGCTGGTGCAGCTGAACCACTATGCGCTGGGGGCGGTGGAGAGCTACCTGGTCAAGGCCGATCGGGGGCGCGCCGTGCATGGGGCGGACCGCCTGGGCATGGACTATTGGGTCGAGCGCAATTTCGAAGCGGTCGAGGACCGGACGATCCTGGGCCTGGACAGCCGCCCGCTGCGCGAGGCGCTTCTGAGGGATCCGGTCCTTGGCCCTCTGCATCACGCCGCGGTTGCCTGGCGCAAGGCGCGCTTTGCCACTCTGATGGGAGAGGATGGCTGGCGCGGACTTTACGGACGGTTGCTGATGACCCCACCCAGCCGAATCCTGCCCCGATCCCAGGCCGAAACGATCTGGAAGCCCTGGGCGAGGGTGATTTCTACCCAAGATTGAAAATGCTCGTTAACCGTTTCGCGAGAGTTGCCACATCTGCCGCGAGGGAAACAGTGAGGCCCGGTTGTTTGCCGTGAGCGCGGGCAATTGATCGCTCAAAGCCTTGTCGCGCCTTGGTTTTCATCGCATTGTCACACGACTAGAGTTTCATATTGCCCCGTGAAAGCCGTAAGCCATGTCCACTATCGACGCGCCCCCTGACCCCACATTCTCCAAGTAAGTCGCTGATTTCGCTGTCGTAATCGTGATATTTCGCATATAAATCATGGCGTTGACGGC
>JBKHWC010000124.1:0-5866 GCA_046569765.1 Alphaproteobacteria bacterium
GCTTCGGCTGGTGGGTGTCCGGCCGAATGTCCTGCAGGCCGGTCGGTCGAGAGCCTCGCGATCCGGTCGGGGTCGCGGGGGGGGAGGCCGACAGGTCGGCCCCCTTGGGCAGGAACTGGCGCAGGAGGCCGTTGGTCTTTTCCTTCGACCTGCGTTGCCAGGGCGCGCGCTGGATGGTCGCTCTCCTCCGGCCGCAACGCCCGCCGCAACGTTCGAAAATTCGCGCTTGCTGGCCGCTCGCGCGGGGGGCGGGGTAGGGTGGGCAATATGCCCACCCTACAATCCCCCCACCGAGACAGAGAGGCGGAAGCTGACGGCCTCGGCGATGTGCGGTTTGCGGACATTGGTACTGCCGTCGAGGTCGGCGATGGTCCGGGCCACGCGCAGGATGCGGTGGTAGCCTCGGGCCGAGAGCCCCATCCGTTCGGCCACGCGCGAGATCAGCTCTCGGCCCTCGGCATCCGGCGTCGCGAAGTCCTCCAGCGCCGCGCCTTCGAGGTCGGCGTTCACCCGCAGCCCGGCATGGGCGGCAAAGCGGGCGCTCTGGCGGTCGCGTGCCGCCGCGACGCGCGCGGCGATGCTGGCCGAGCTGTCGCCCGTCGCGGGCAGGTCGAGGTCGGCGAAGGCGACCGGCGGGACCTCGACCCGCAGGTCGAAACGGTCCATCAGCGGCCCCGATATCCGGCCCAGGTAATCCTCGCCGCAGACAGGCGCGCGGCCGCAGGCGCGGTTGGGGTCCGAGAGATAGCCGCATTTGCAGGGGTTTGCCGCCGCGATCAGCAGGAAGCGGCAGGGATAGCGGACATGGGCGTTCGCGCGGGCGACCATCACCGTGCCGGTCTCGATCGGCTGGCGCAGCGTGTCGAGCACCGTCCGGGGAAATTCGGGGAATTCGTCCAGGAACAGGACCCCGTTATGCGCGAGGCTGATTTCGCCGGGCTTTGCCCCCCGTCCGCCGCCGACGATGGCGGCCATCGAGGCGGTATGGTGCGGCTCGCGGAAGGGGCGGTCGCGGGAAATGCCGCCTTCGGTCAGCAGGCCCGCGAGGGAATGGATCATCGAGGTTTCCAGCGCCTCGGGGGCCGAGAGCGGGGGCAGGATGCCGGGCAAGCGGGCGGCGAGCATGGATTTGCCCGAGCCGGGGGTGCCGACCATGAACAGGTGATGCCGCCCCGCCGCCGCGATTTCCAGCGCGCGTTTCGCCCGTTCCTGGCCCTTCACCTCGCGGAAATCGCGGGGGTTGGCGGTGCCGGTGACCTCGCCCGCCTCGGCTGGGGTCAGGGGGGCGCGGCCGGTGTAATGGTGCAGCACCTCGTCCAGGGAGGCGGGCGCGAGGACCTGTGTCGCGCCGACCCAGGCGGCCTCGGCCCCACAGGGGCGGGGGCAGAGGAGGGTACGATCCTCGACCGCGGCGGCCATGGCTGCGGGAAGGGCCCCGGCCACGGCGATCAGGCGCCCGTCGAGCGACAGTTCGCCGAGCGAGACCACGCCCTCGACATCCTCGCGCGGGATGATGTCGAGCGCGGCGAGGAGCGCCACGGCGATCGGCAGGTCGAAATGCGAGCCTTCCTTGGGCAGGTCGGCGGGGGAGAGGTTGACGGTGATCCGCTTGCTGGGCAGGGCGATGGAAAGTGCCTGGAGCGCGGCGCGGACGCGTTCGCGCGCCTCGGACACGGCCTTGTCCGGCAGGCCGACCAGCGTGAAGGAGGGAGAGCCGGCCGAGACGGCGCATTGCACCTCGACCAGGCGGGCCTCGACCCCTTCGAAGGCGACGGTGTAGGTGCGGGCGGTCATGCGGTGCGCCCGGGGGTGCGGGCGGTTTTCGGATTGAGCGCCTTGGCAGGCGCAAGCCTTTTGTCTCGCCTCTGCGCGCGAAGGGCGCGCAACCGGCTCGGGTGCGCCTCCGGCGGGGATATTTGGGGACAGAAAATGCCCCCGGCCGTTCTGATCCGTTCCATGCCGCGCCACCCGATTCACCTTGGTTAACGGGTAGGGCGGAATGGTTTACGATTGGTAAAGCGCCATGAACTGCGGCCAGGCCTCGGGGTCTGCCTCGGTCTTGTCGCGGCAGAAGGCGTTGCAGAAGCCAAAGCGGCGGCCGTTCAGGTCCAGTGCATGGGTGACGGGTCTGCCGGAATAGGGGCAGGTGGCGTTTTCGGTGTCGAGGCCGTCGACGGCCTGGGCGGGCAATGGTGCGGGGCCGGGCCAGGCGCGGCGGAGGTAATCGCGGCGGTAGTAGTCCTGGTCCGGGCCGTCGACCATGCCCATCGCGCGCCAGCGGCGGACGCCGGGGTGGGCGAGGTGGGCATTGACGTAGGCCATCGCCTCGGCGCTGACTGGCAGGTTGTAGGTCGCGATGCGGCTGGCGACGGGGGCGAAGAAGGCGTCGGCGGCGGAATAGGCGCCGCAGAGCCACGGGGTTTCTGAGTTGGTCGTCTCGCGCGCCCAGGACCAGAGGGTTTCGAGGCGGCGGAGATCGGCGAGAACCTCGGCAGGCGGGGCGCAGTCGGTGTAGCTGACGCGCAGGTTCATCGGGCAGTGCGAGCGGAGCGCGGTGAAGCCTGCGTGCATCTCGGCGGCGAGGACGCGAGCGGTGGCGCGGGCGTGGGGGTCGCTTGGCCAGATGCCGGCCGAGGGGTGGCGGGAGGCCAGTTCCTCGGCGATGGCGATGGTTTCGGGGACGATGGTACCCTCGGGCGTGCGCATCGTGGGGGCAGTGCGGGCGGGGTGGAAATCCTTGAGCAGCGTGGGCAGTTCGTCGGTGTAGAGCCGGGCGGAGAGGGTGCGGACGGGGATGCCGAAGGCGTCGAAGAGGAGCCAGCCGCGCAGGCTCCAGCTGGAATAGGCGCGGTCGCCGATCACGAGGTCATAGGTCATGGGGTGTCCTTTTGTGCCAGTGAAGCGGAGGGCGGCGGGGAAGGGAAACGATGATTTGTGCGGAGCTGCATCACGGAAGGTGATTGACGGCGTGGACCTGGGGCGGGGTGAGGGTGAGGCAGGTGACGGAGAGGTTGTCGATCTTATGGGCGAAGACCTCGGTCGCGGTGATCTGTCGGGCCCGCTGCAGGGCGGCGAGGATCGGGCCGAAATGGGCGACGACGATCAGCTCGGGCGCCTGGCCGTGCAGGCGGTCCAGGGCGGCCCAGGTGCGGGTGGTGAGGTCGTTCCAGCTTTCGCCTTCGGGGGGGCGGATGTCGCCGGGGGTTTCCCAGAAGGCGCGGATGAGGGCGGGGGATTCGGCCTCGACCTCGGCGAAGGCGCGCTGTTCCCAGGCGCCGAAGTGGATCTCGCGCAAGTCGGAATCGTGGGGCAGGCGCGGGCGAGGGCCGAGGGCGTCGGCGGTGGCGATGGCGCGGGAGAGGTCGGAGGAGATGACGGGGGCGTCCGGGGGGAGGTGGTCGGCGAGGCGCCGCAGGGCGGCGGTGTCGGAGAGGTCGGCGGCGAGATCGGTCCAGCCAATCATGGTCTTGGCATGGGTGGGGCCGTGGCGGACGAGCCAGAAGCGGGTCATGGGAGGCTTTCGGTGGCTGGGGAAAGGTGGGCGCAGGATGGGCGATACCGCCCACCCTACCTTGCGTCAGGTCGGGAGGGCCCCCTTCAGCGCCAGCGGCAGGCCGGCGATCACGGTGACGACCAGTTGCGCCTCGGCCGCGAGGCGCTGGTTCAGGCGGCCCTGCTCGTCGCGGAAGCGGCGGGCCAGTGCGTTGTCGGGAACAATGCCCCAGCCGGTTTCGTTGGACACCACGATCACGGGGGCGGCGCAGCTTTCCAAGCCGGTGAGAAGGCGCGAGATTTCAGTGGGCAGGTCATGTTCGGCGAGGAGGTGATTGGTCAGCCACAGCGTGGCGCAGTCGACCAGCACCGCCTCGTCCGGGTGGGCGGCGGCAAGTGCGGCGGCGAGGTCCAGCGGGGCCTCGACCGTGGTCCAGGCGGCGCCTCGGTCCTGCCGGTGCCGGGCGATGCGGTCGCGCATCTCGTCGTCCCACGCCTCGGCCGTGGCGATGTAGCGGCGGGCCCGGCCCGAGGCGGTGATCAGCCGTTCGGCGAAGGCGGATTTCCCGGACCGGGCGCCGCCGACGACAAGGGTGAGGGGCGGGAGTGATCCGGTCACGGGTTGGCCTCGTAGAAGGGGCAAAGACAGGCGAACACGCCGCGGACGGCTGATCTGGAGGTGGTCATGGCACTTGACGGATATAGCGACCTGACGATGTCGCGCCAAGCGATGAAGGCCGAGCTTCTGGACGCCGAGACCGAGCTGCGTCTTGCCCGCGCCTGGCGCGATCATCGCGACGAGCGCGCCCTGCACCGGCTGATCACCGCCTATATGCGGCTGGCGATCAGCATGGCCGCCAAGTTCCGCCGCTATGGTGCGCCGATGAACGACCTTATCCAGGAGGCGAGCCTGGGCCTGATGAAGGCCGCCGACAAGTTCGATCCCGACCGGGGGGTGCGGTTCTCGACCTATGCGGTCTGGTGGATCAAGGCCTCGATCCAGGATTACGTCATGCGGAACTGGTCGATGGTGCGGACCGGATCCACCTCGAGCCAGAAGGCATTGTTCTTCAACCTTCGACGGGTCCAGGCGAAGCTGGAGCGTGAGGCGAGCCAGCGCGGTGAAGCGCTGGACCAGCACCAGCTGCGCCAGATGGTCGCGGCCGAGGTCGGCGTCCCGGTCGCGGATGTCGAGATGATGGAGGGTCGACTTTCCGGCAGCGACTATTCGCTGAACGCCACGCAGTCCTCGGACGAGGAGGGCCGCGAATGGATCGAGGCGCTGGAGGATGAGGGCCAGCAGGCCGCCGATGCCTTCGAGGGCGCGCATGACAGCGAGCGGCTGCGCGGCTGGCTGGTCAAGGCGATGCAGGGACTGAACCCGCGCGAGCGCTATATCGTTGCCGAGCGCAAGCTGAAGGGCGAAGGGCGGACACTGGAATCGCTGGGCGAGGAGCTGGGTCTTTCGAAGGAGCGCGTCCGCCAGCTGGAAGCCGCCGCTTTCGCCAAGATGCGCCGCAGCCTGGAGGCCCAGTCGCGCGAGGTGCGCCACTTCCTGGCCTGAGTGCCGGGGTTCGGGCGGTGATCCAATTGCGCGCCTTGCGGCGCAAGCCTTTTGTCTCGCGCTGTCGCGTGAAGAACGCGACAGCGCTCGGCGGCCTCCGGCGGGGATATTTGGACCAGTATGAAAGCCGGTGGGGGAGTTGAGTTTGCCGGGCCTGCCCCCTACACCTTGGAGCAGGCCGTCTGGGGGACCTGCCGATGCTGGCGGACAAGCGTATACTTTTGATCATCGGCGGCGGGATCGCGGCCTACAAGGCGCTGGAGCTGATCCGGCTGATCCAGAAGGCGGGCGGCTCGGTCGTGCCGGTGCTGACGCGGGCAGGGTCGGAGTTCGTGACGCCTTTGTCGGTGGGCGCGCTGGCGCGGTCGAAGGTGCATGAGGCCTTGTTCGACCTGACCTCCGAGGCCGAGATGGGGCATATCGAGTTGTCGCGGTCGGCGGACCTGCTGGTCGTGGCCCCGGCGACGGCGGACCTTCTGGCTAAGATGGCAACCGGGCGGGCGGACGATCTGGCCTCGACCCTGCTTCTGGCGACAGACAAGCGGGTGCTGGTGGCGCCCGCGATGAATGTGCGGATGTGGGAGCATCCGGCGACGCAGCGGAACCTTGGCGTGTTGCGGGGCGACGGGGTTCTGATGGTCGGGCCGGATGCGGGCGAGATGGCCTGCGGCGAATATGGGCCGGGGCGGATGGCGGAGCCTGCGGCGATCGTTCAGGCGATTTCGGCGGCCTTGGGCGGGGGACCCTTGGCGGGGAAGCATGTCGTGGTGACCTCGGGTCCGACGCATGAGCCGATCGATCCGGTGCGCT
>JBKHWC010000125.1:0-5767 GCA_046569765.1 Alphaproteobacteria bacterium
GCCCCCCTGCGCTCGTCGCGTGGGGGAAGGGTCACATGGGTCAATTCTCAATGGAAATTAGGACGCTAACCGGGTCAGTTCTCGGTGGAAATCAACAGACTGGCGGGGGCAAGTTCGGGCATCGGGGCTTGGGTCGCGCCTCGCCAACTCTGTCCGGCAGGCCGACTTCCCCCGTTCGGGCACCAGCCTACGCGCAGCCAGCCTCGTATGGACCAAAGCGCCAGACATCCTGCACGCCTTCGACGGCGGCGTGCTGATCCGCGGCAAGGATGGCCTCTGGCTGGCGATCCCCCTGCCCGCGGCTGGCGTCACCGGCCTCGGCCGCCAGCGCATCACGCCCTGGCGCTGGGAACAGCGCACCGGCATGCGCCTGCGCTTCGTCTATCGCCGGAACGGGCCCAGCCTGCTGGTTGCTGATGATGCGCGGCTGAACAACCGGGGGCTGGCCGCGTCCAAGGGCGGGCGACGGCGGCGGGATGGGGTTTTGACCGGGGCGCAAACCGTGCCGGTGTTCCTGCTGTTGCGGCAAGTGAAGATGCCGAAGAAGCTGGACCTTAATGGGTTGGCGCGGGATGCGACGGCGCGGCTGCCGGGAGCGATCTTGGGGGCGTGGAAGGCGTGACGGCTTGATTTGGACCATATGATAGTCCATATTATGCCCATCACGGGAGGCCGCTATGCAGATTTCCATCACCGAGGCCAAGGGCCATCTGACCGAACTTGTGCGCCGCGCCGAGGCGGGAGATGAAGTTGTGCTGACACGGCATGGCAAAGCTGCCGTCAGGCTGGTTCCCGTCGTCCCTGCGGTGACACGCGATCGCCGCCGCGCGGTCATGGAAGCTGCCCAGCGCAGCGCTATGGCGAAGATCACGGCTGGGGCGAGTGCCGCCCGCAGCCAGGACTTCCTCTATGATGACGATGGCCTGCCGAAGTGATCGCCGTTGATACCTCGGCCTTGATGGCAATCCTTCTGGGCGAGCCAGACGCCGACATCGTGATGCAGGTTCTCGATGAAGCGGAATCCCTGTGCATTTCGGCGGGAACGCTCGCCGAGGCCATGATCGTCGCCGATCGCCGATCGGTGGGCGCCGAAATGCAACAGCTGATCGAAGGGCTGGGAATTGAGATTGTAACCGTGACACAGTCAGGGGCCGATGCCGTTGCTGCTGCCTATCGGACTTGGGGAAAGGGTATCCATCCAGCTGGGCTGAATTTCGGTGATTGCTTTGCCTATGGGCTGGCGGCGGAACGAAACTGCCCCCTTCTTTTCGTCGGGGACGATTTCGGCAAGACCGATGTGAAGCTGGCCTCACCGCGCCGCGACGAACCCTAATCTGGCGACTTAAGCCCAATCACCGGCAATCGGTCTTCGTCGCTGAGCGCCTGGTTCAATGCAAGAAGCCGGGATCTGGAAACGAGGCGCTGGCCGACCCACGATGCGGGCAACGTCGCGATCACCGGATGCTCGGGCCCGTTGTAGAAAACGGTGCCCTTGCAGCGGTCGAAATCGAGATCGAAAAACAGAAGATGATCTGCCCGGGTTTCAACCGGGCGAAATGCTGGCCCCAAACCGCGGCCGGTGGCTTTGACCTGCACCGTCTTTCCGCAAGGGCTACGACCATCAATGCCTGGATGAGACTTGTTGCTCACCAGCTTGATCCCGAAAAGTTCGACCGCCAGCGCCTCTCCGATATCGCCCACAAGGTTCCCGTCCAGCGTGTACTCGAGACTGACCTCGTGGCCGCCGCGGGCGAGCAGGTCCTTGTAGTAGTCGCGGACATGGTTTCGGGCGGCAACCAAGTCGGCAATGGCCGGAGGCAGATCGAAAACGTGCATTCGCTATCCCATACAAGCAGTTGAACCCTCTCGTGCAAACGTAGCCGCCAAGCACTGAGTAGTCCAATCGACAAGTCAATGCCACGCGCAAAGCCCTCTGGCCCAAGAGACCTATCGGAAGCCGCCCATGCCCACGCAATCCACGACCGAGCGCCTGCTCGCGTCGCTCCATAGCCTATTATCCGGCGCAATGCCGCCAGGGGCCAAGGTCCTGCGCAACGCGATCCTGCCGGAGAAAGTGCCTGCTGCCGGGGTGGTGATCATGCGCGATGGCGATCCGGGGCCGCCGGAGGTGTGGCTCTCTCCGCCGGGCTATTACTTTGAACACCGGGCCGAGATCGAAGTGGTGGTCGATGGCACCCCGGCCGTCCGCGATGCTGCCTTCGACGCCCTGCGCCTTGCCATCGGCGCTGCGTTGGCCGCCGACCGGACGCTGGGCGGCCTTTGCGACTACATCACGCCCGAGGCGCCGGAACCGGTGCTGCTGGCGATCGACGGCAACGAGGGTCTCAAGGCGGCGGTGATCCCGGTGATCCTCGCCTATGCCACGACCGACCCGCTTCTCTGACCTGACCCCACCCCGAAAGGACTGACCCATGGCCCGCCAGCCCGGCGCGCGGAAGCAAGTCGCGTTCGCCTTTGAATCCGTTTACGGCACGCCGCCCGCCAGCGGCTATCGCCGGATGCCCTTTGCCACGACGACCCTCGGCTCCGAACAGGGGCTCTTGTCGCCCGAGCTTCTGGGCTACGGCCGCGACCCGCAGGCGCCGATCCGCGATGCGGTCAATGTGGACGGCGATGTCGTCATTCCGATGGATGCCGAGAACCTCGGCTTCTGGCTGAAGGCAATCTTCGGGCAGCCCACGGCCACCGGCACCACGCCGCGGACGCACACGTTTCAGTCGGGCGGCTTCACGCTGCCCAGCATGGCGATCGAGACGCAGATGCCCGATGTGCCGCGGTTTGCGATGTATTCCGGCCTCGTCGCCGATCGCATCCAGTGGCAATCGCAGCGCTCTGGGCTGTTGACGGCGACGGTCAGCCTGATCGGCCGGGGCGAGACGGTTGCGGCCACGACGGCCGCCGGAACCTTAACCGATGCCACCCTGCCCTTGCAGCGTTTCGGCAATTTTCAGGGGTCGATCACGCGGAACGGGGCGGCGCTGGGCAATATCGTCTCGGCGCAGGTGTCCTATGCCAACAACCTCGACCGGATCGAGACCATCCGCAACGATGGCCTTCTCGAAGGGCTCGACCCGTCGATGGCCGCTCTCACGGGATCGATCGAAGCCCGCTTTGCCGATCTAACTTTGGTGAACCAAGCGATCGCCGGTGACCCGTGTGAACTCGTGTTCGCGTGGAGCCTCGGGGCAACCGCCTCCCTCACCTTCACCGTGCACGCCGCCTACCTGCCCCGCCCCCGCATCCCGATCAACGGGCCGCAGGGCGTGCAGGCCACCTTCGAATGGCAAGCGGCGAGGGCCACCTCGCCCGCCCGCATGTGCACCGCCGTCCTTATCAACACGACCACCAGCTATTGAGGAGCCCCTCCATGATCCGCCTGAACCTTTCCCCTGAACCGGCCTGGCTCGACCTCGGCGGCGGGGTTCGCCTGCGCCTTGCCCCCCTGACCTCCGCCCTGATCGGCGCCGCCCGCAGCGACGCCCAAGTCGCGAGCCTGCTCGAAGACGCTCCGGCCGATCAGGTGGCCGTTGCCCTGGCCAAGGCGATCGGGTCGCTCGCAATCCTCGACTGGGAAGGCGTCGGCAATGCCGAGGGCTATCCTGTGCCGCCGACGCCCGAAGCGGTTGCCGCACTGCTGGACCTCTTCCCGCTCTTCCAGCGCTTCCAGACCGACTATGTCGCCAAAGGCCTGATCCTGGCCGATGAGGGAAACGCCTCCGCGCCCTTGCCGAATGGCACTTCGGCGGGGGCGAAGGCTACTGCGCAGGATGCGTAAAGCCTTGCCCCGCCTGCCCCGCTGATCTCCACCGCCCCCGCACGCTGGAAGCCTGGCAGGTCTGGGAACTGGCCCAGTCCTTGCGCGGCCAGTTTCGCGCCATCCCCGGCGGGGTGGTCGGCTGGGACATGACCGCCGCCTTGGCCATGGCCGAAGCGCGGGCCTGAACCGGCTGATCGCGGCTGAGCTTCTGCCCCTGATCGAACCCTTCGCCGTGCGCGGCATCAACGCCCAAGTGAGAACCCAGAACCATGACGAGTCGATCTGAACGCCGGGTCTCGGTGCGCCTTGTCGCGACCGGCGGGCAGGCGCTGAAGGCCGAACTGGTCGGCATCGGCCAGGAAGGCGCCCGCGCGCTGACCCTGATCGAGGCAGCGGGCCCACGGGCGGCGGCGGGGCTCAACGCAGCCGGGGTCTCGGCAGGCGAGGCCATGCGCCAGATGCAGGACCTCGCAGATCGTGCCGCTCGGGCGGCCAGCGCCTTGCGCCAGGCAGGTGCCGTATCGGGTTCGGTCATGAACACGGTGAACCGATCCACCGGCGTGTCGGGCGGGATGACACGCGACGCGGCGGATGTTGCAGCCTATGGCCGGGCGCTGGATGACCTTCGCGCCAAGCACAACCCGCTCTTCTCCGTGGTGCGGGAGTATCGATCGACCCTGACCGAGATCCGGCAGGCGCACCGGGTCGGGGCGATTTCCGCGGCGGAGATGACGGCGGCGATTTCGCGGGAACGGCAGGCAACGCTGGCCAGCATCGCGGCGATCAAGGCACGCACCTCGGCGCTGGGCGGGATGAGCACAGCGACCCGCAACGCCAGCCACCGCATGGCGAACCTGTCCTTCCAGCTTCAGGATATCGGCGTGTCGCTCGCAGGCGGCATGAATCCCTTCATGGTCATGGCGCAGCAAGGCAGCCAGATTTCCCAGATTTATGGATTTGGGAATGGCGGTGTCGGTGCGCTCTTTCGCGATCTGGGCGGCATGGCGCGAACCCTCGGCCAAGGGGTGCTGCAAGTCGCCGGACGCTTCCCGCTGGTGACGGCCGCCGTGGCGCTGGGTTCGGCGGCAATTGCGGGCATGCGGAACGAGATCAACGAGACCACCGGCGCGCAGGTGAGTTTCACGGATGTGGCGCGGGCGGCCTGGCAGGTCTTTGCGGAGAACGTCTATCAGATCGGCAAGCCCGTCTTCGATACGATCCGCGGCTGGTGGGACAACGCCGTCGCCTGGGCCGATTGGGCCTGGGAGCGGATCGTCGACGGCGTCATCTGGATGGGCGACCTCGTCATCAATGCCTTCAAGGTCGCTGCCGCAGGTGCGACCTACGCCTTCCAGGGCGTGCCGGATGCGGGCGGGGCCCTCGCGGTGGGCGCCGCGAATGCCGTGATCGATGCCGTCAACTGGATGATCGAGAAGGCCCTGGCCGGGATCAACGCTCTTGCCGAGGCGGCGAATGCGGCCCTTGAGGCGGTCGGCCTTGATCCTGCCTTGTCCACCTTGGACCCCGCCACTTTCCGCATCGACAGCGTGGCGAACCCTTACGCGGCCCGCGATGCCGAACGTCGCGCGGCCCTGGCGGCGCAAATCCGCGGCATCGTCTCAGGCTCGCCGCTCTCGGAATACTTCAACGACGTCCGCGATCGGGCGCTGCAAATCTCGATCACGCCCGACGATCCGGCGGCCGGGGGCGCGGGCGGCGGCGGAGGCCCGTTGCAGACGGCCGAGGAAGTGGCTGCCGCGGCCGATATCGCGGCAACCGGCTGGGCGGCAGTCAGCGAGGCGCTCTCCACCTATGCCTCCCAGGCCGCGAACTGGGGCGGCGGCGTGGGCGAGGCGATCACCAGCGCGTTTCGGGCGGGCGAAGAGGCCGTCGCCGAGTTCGTCCGGACGGGGAAGCTGGATTTCTCGAGCCTCGCGACATCGATCATCGCCGACTTGGCCAAGATCGCCTTCCGCCGCTTCGTTTTCG
>JBKHWC010000126.1:0-5294 GCA_046569765.1 Alphaproteobacteria bacterium
CTGGGCGATGCGTCGGCTGCGGCTGACGCCGACCGGGGGCTTCCTGAAGTCGGCCAAGATCAGCGGCGACACGATGGGGGATTTCCACCCCCACGGCGACCAGGCGATCTATGACGCGATGGCGCGCCTCGCGCAGGATTTCAACATGCGCTACCCGCTGGTCGACGGGCAGGGCAACTTCGGCAACATCGACGGCGATAACCCGGCGGCCAGCCGCTACACCGAAGCCCGCGTGACCGCCGCCGCCGAGGCGCTGATGGAAGGCATCGACGAGACCGCCGTCGACTTCCGCCCGAACTACGACGGTCGTCTGGAAGAGCCGGTCGTCCTGCCTGCGGCCTTCCCGAACCTTCTGGCCAATGGCTCCAGCGGCATTGCCGTGGGCATGGCGACGAACATCCCGCCGCACAACCTGGACGAACTGATCGACGGCTGCCACGCCCTGCTGGAGGACCCCAACCTCTCGGACGAGGACCTGGTGGCGAAGATCCCCGGCCCCGATTTCCCGACCGGCGGCGTGATCGTTGAACCCCGCGATTCGATCCTGGAGGCCTACAAGACCGGCCGCGGCGCCTTCCGCACCCGCGCGAAGTGGGAGGTCGAGGACCTGGGCCGCGGCACCTGGCAGATCGTCGTAACGGAAATCCCGTTCCAGGTGCAGAAGTCCAAGCTGATCGAGAAGCTGGCCGAGCTTATCCAGATCAAGAAGGTCCCCCTCCTGGCCGACGTCCGCGACGAAAGCGCTGAGGACATCCGCCTGATCCTGGAACCCCGCGCCCGCACCGTGGACCCCGAGGTCCTGATGGGCAGCCTGTTCAAGAACTCGGACCTCGAGGTGCGGTTCTCGTTGAACATGAACGTGCTGATCGACGGCAAGGTCCCCAAGGTCTGCTCGCTGAAAGAGGTCCTGCGCGCTTTCCTCGACCACCGCCGCGACGTCCTGCGCCGCCGCAGCCTGCACCGGATCGAGAAGATCGACGCCCGGCTTGAGGTGCTGGAAGGCCTTCTGATCGCCTTCCTGAACCTCGACCGCGTGATTGACATCATCCGCTACGACAACGACCCCAAGGCCGCGCTGATGGCCGAGGACTGGTCGAAATCGCACATCCGGGCGACGTCGGAGAAGGACTACCAGCCGCCCGCCAAAGGGCAGGGGGTGCTGACCGAGGTCCAGGCCGAGGCGATCCTGAACATGCGCCTGCGGTCCTTGCGGCGTCTGGAGGAGATGGAGCTGAACGCCGAACGCGACGCCCTGACCAAGGAACGCGCCGACCTGGCCGACCTCCTGGACAGCGAGCGCCGCCAGTGGCAGCGCATCGGCAAGGAACTGGACGAGGTCAGGAAGGTCTATGGCAAGCATACCGAGCTTGGCCGCCGCCGCACCCAGTTCGCCGACGCCACCGAGATCGAGGAGATCCCCTACGAGGCGATGATCGACCGGGAACCGATCACCGTGATCTGCTCGAAGATGGGCTGGATCCGGGCGATGAAGGGCCATGTCGATCTGGCGGCGGAACAGAAGTTCAAGGACGGCGACGGCCCCCGCTTCGCCTTCCATGCCGAGACGACGGACAAGATCCTGCTCGTGGCCGAGAACGGGCGCTTCTACACGCTTCTGGGCGCGAACCTCCCCGGCGGGCGTGGCATGGGGGAACCTGTGCGTCTGATGGTCGACCTGCCGAACGATACCGGGATCACCGATCTGATCGTCTACAGGCCGGGACAGAAGTACCTGCTGGCGTCCTCGGCCGGAGATGGCTTCATCGTCCCGTCCGAGGAACTGCTGGCGCAGACCAAGGCAGGAAAGGCCGTGCTGACCGTGCGCGATGGCGTCAAGACCGCGGTCTGCACCCCGGTCACGGGCGACACGATCGCCGTGGTGGGCGACAACCGGAAGATGCTTGTCTTCCCGCTGTCCGAACTGCCGGAAATGGCCAAGGGCAAGGGCGTCAGGTTGCAGAAGTACAAGGACGGCGGCCTGTCCGACGCGATCACCTTCAACAAGGCCGATGGCCTGTCCTGGAAAGACCCCGCCGGTCGCACCCGTACCGAAAGCGACCTGGTCGAATGGACCGGCGCCCGCGCCAGCGCCGGGAAGATGGCCCCGCGCGGCTTTCCGCGCGACAACCGTTTCACCTGACGTCCCGCTCCTCGCTGACCCCCGACGAGAAGACGAAGTCGTACGAGGAGGACTGGCCCCAATCAGGCTTGAATTTCCCGCCCCACCGGGCTAAGTCGCCGCGCGTGTAAACAAGGGCCCCTCCCGGCCCCTTTCTGGACAAGGGCGGAAAACGCGATGGCGAAGGCAAAGTTTGAACGGACGAAACCGCATGTGAACATCGGGACCATCGGTCACGTTGACCATGGCAAGACGACGCTGACGGCGGCGATCACGAAGTACTACGGCGAATTCCGCGCCTATGACCAGATCGACGGCGCGCCGGAAGAGCGGGCTCGCGGGATCACGATCTCGACCGCGCACGTTGAATACGAGACGGCGAACCGTCACTACGCGCACGTCGACTGCCCTGGCCACGCGGACTATGTGAAGAACATGATCACCGGCGCGGCGCAGATGGACGGCGCAATCCTGGTGGTGGCGGCGTCGGACGGCCCGATGCCGCAGACGCGCGAGCACATCCTGCTCGGCCGTCAGGTGGGCATCCCCTACATGGTCGTCTACATGAACAAGGTCGACCTGGTCGACGACGCGGAACTTCTCGAACTGGTCGAGATGGAAGTGCGCGAGCTGCTGTCGTCCTACGAATATCCGGGCGACGACATCCCGATCATCAAGGGCTCGGCCCACCAGGCGATGATCGGCGAGTCGAAAGAGATCGGCGAAGACTCGATCCACGCGCTGATGAAGGCCGTCGACGAATACATCCCGACCCCGGCCCGCGCCGTGGACCAGCCCTTCCTGATGCCGATCGAAGACGTGTTCTCGATCTCGGGCCGCGGCACCGTGGTCACCGGCCGGGTCGAGCGTGGCGTGATCAACGTCGGCGACGAAGTCGAGATCGTCGGCATCCGCGACACCAAGAAGTCGGTCTGCACCGGCGTCGAGATGTTCCGCAAGCTCCTGGATCGCGGGGAAGCCGGCGACAACATCGGCGCCCTGCTGCGCGGGATCGACCGTGACGGCGTGGAGCGTGGCCAGGTGCTGTGCAAGCCCGGCTCGGTCAAGCCGCACACCAAGTTCGAAGCCGAGGCCTATATCCTGACCAAGGAAGAAGGCGGCCGTCACACGCCGTTCTTCGCGAACTACCGTCCGCAGTTCTACTTCCGCACGACCGACGTGACCGGGACCGTGAAGCTGCCGGAAGGCACCGAGATGGTGATGCCGGGCGACAACCTGAAGTTCGAGGTCGAGCTGATCGCCCCGATCGCGATGGAAGAGAAACTGCGCTTCGCCATCCGCGAAGGCGGCCGCACCGTCGGCGCCGGCGTCGTGTCGAAAATCATCGCCTGATCGGGTCGGAAACATGTCCTGGGGTGGGCGATATCGCCCACCCTGCTTTGGCGCTGCAAGACGGGCCGTCCTTCAGGGCGGCCCGTTTCCCGTTTCGGCAAAGGCAGATTTGCCCGGTCATTTCTGGTTCGCGGCTGAACGGTCGATGCACCTCGGTCCGGCTGGCCGGTCACCCGCAGCCGGGGACCATAGCTTCACGAATGAGTGGCAACCCCCGTCCCGGCTCTTTCGCCCCTACCAGCGCCCGTCTGAACGGCCTATCCATATCGGCCAATCGCAGATGAGGTGAGCAATGGCGAAGGCGATCCATTCGATGATCCGTGTCCTGGACGAGGCGCGGTCCCTGGCCTTTTACGAGACGGCCTTCGGCCTCAAGGTGGCCGAGAGGCTGGATTTCGAGACCTTCACCCTGGTCTATCTCTCCAACGCCGAATCGACCTTCGAACTCGAGCTGACCATCAACAAGGGCCGGACCGAGCCTTACAACATCGGCGACGGCTATGGGCATCTTGCCGTCAGTGTCGCGGATGTCGACGCCGAACATGCGCGCCTGACTGCTGCCGGTCTGGCCCCGCGCAAGCTGGTCGATTTCGCCCCGGGCGGCAGCGTGATCGCCCGCTTCTTCTTCATCGCAGATCCCGACGGCTATCAGATCGAGGTCCTGCAACGCGGTGGTCGCTATCTCTGAGGGGCAGGGTCAGGAGCCAGGCTGAACCACCCGGCTCGGCTCCTCGATGGCTTCGTCACGCGTCGCGCTGGATCCTGCGACGAGAAGACGAAGTCGCACGAGGAGCGTTGGCCCATCCGCACAGTCCGAAGCGTCAGGCTCAGCCCTGCTGCACCAGCCGCGTCAGGATTCGCCGGGTTATCGGCGCCATGACCAGGACCGTCGGGAAGGCGACGGCCCAGCTTACCGCCCAGTTGCCCAGCCACAGGCCCACAAAGCCCTCGACCAGCCCCAGCGCCCGCAACGTGGACAGGCCCGAGACGATCAGGCTCATCAGCCCCGAAAGGATCAGGCCGAACAGGATGGGCGAAAAGCGGGCAGGGATCATCTGCTACCTCCAGAGGCGCACTATCCCGCCTCAGCTATTCCCCCGTCGTGCGCGGTGCAAGGGCCGGCCCGGTCCGTCCAGGCGGAAGCCAGCCCTCAGCACGCCGGGCGCGTTCGGCGTGGCGCATCTGCCAGCCCAGCCGGACGCCCGGATTGGCCTTGATCTGTCCCAGCATCGCCTGGAACCGTGCGCGGTCGATCATCCCCTCATGCCACTTCGCCGCCGCCCGCACCCGCTGCATCAGCTGACCGTCGGTCAGGTCCAGCGTCCGCGCCGCCGCAAGTTCCTCGGGCGAGGGGACACGCAGGCACTGGAAGACGACGCAATCCTTCGCCACCAGGGCCAGAGGCAGGAAGCAGTCCCGCAGCGCCACCATCTGCGCGCAAAGCCAGGGTTGGACCGAGATCAGGTAGTCCTGCTGCACCACCACCGACCGGCCCGGCACCAGCGCCGGAAAGAACTCGGCCGAGACATGGTCGGCCACCGCCGCGCCCTTCGCTGCATCCACCGCCAGGATCTCGATCGGCCCGCCCGTCCAGCGCATCTCGGCGATCTCGCCCCGGTGCAGCACGACCTGGTCCGCCCAGGGGGCCAGATGCCGCTGCGCGATGGGCAGGATGTCGGCCTCGTCATGGTCGGGCAGCGGCTCGCCCGGCAGGAACTTCTCCCAGAACCGGCGCGAGGAGCGGAAATGGTCATAGCCGTGCAGCTTCCCGGTCCAGCCCGCCCGCTCCAGACCAGACAACAGCCGCGCCGCCGAGCCGCCG
>JBKHWC010000126.1:5304-5611 GCA_046569765.1 Alphaproteobacteria bacterium
GCCCAGGTCCACCACCGCCCCATTGCCCCCGACCTGGCGCCCCAGCCAATGATACAACCGGCTTTCCTCCGGCCGCAGCATCGAGGGGACCGCCAGCCCCGCCGCCATCTCTGCCTCGGGCACCGCCGCCCAGGGCCTGCCCGCGAATTCCGCCTCGATCCCCGTCACCGTCCCCCCAATGCGCCGCTGCGCGAATCCTATCCCGACCGTTTTTGCCCGACCAGAGCGAACCCCGCCGATCCCCTCTTGATTTCCCCCCCGGCCTGCCGTAACCCCTGCCTCGCGTAGGGGTATAGCTCAGCTGGTA
>JBKHWC010000127.1:0-5503 GCA_046569765.1 Alphaproteobacteria bacterium
CGAAGCTCCCTCAAAACCGATCTTGCCATGAACAGGGCAGATCGCCGAGGGGAAATGTGATCATCCGGGATGGAACAGATAGGCTTCAGTGGATTGCGGGGCAGAGGAATAGGACGACATCTCGCCGATCTTGATGCTCTCCGCCCAGGCAGCGCCTGCCGCCAGCAGCGAGATCGCCGTAGCGGCGAGGGCCTTTCTGATACTGATCTTCATTGGTAACTCCCGTGTTGTCTTTGGTCTTGTTCAGTTCTTCGGTGCCGCAAAACTTGCGAAACCGTCCTTCAGGACCGCCCGGTCGGCGACCATGACGTCGAAAGCGATGCCGTCGTTCAGCGCGGCCGCCCGCAGCAACAACTCGTCGCCCGGCAGGACCGGGGCGCTCAGGCGGGCGGTGGCCGTGGCCAGTTCGGACGGGTGGCGGTTGACGGCGGGGCCAAGCATCCGCAAGGCGATGCCCAGAGTGCAGAGCCCGTGCAGGATCGGCCGGTCGAAGCCGTAGCCCTTGGCCACTTCGGGATCGACATGCACCGGATGCAGGTCGCCGGTCAGCCGGTAGAGCACCGCCTGCTGGGGCAAGGTCTGGTAGCTGCCGACCGCCGCAAGGGCGGGGGCCTCGGCCTTTTCGGCCGCTGGAGGTTGCGCGCCGCCCCAGCCGCCGATGCCAGGCAGGAAGATCGAATAGCTGGCGGTAAAGACGTCCGAAGAGACCTCGATCTCGACGATGGTCGCCTTGCCCTTGTCCCAGACCGCCACCACACGGCCGCGCGTCGGCACGACCGCCGCCCGCGCCATCCGCCGGTGCATCACGATGCCTTGCGAGACATGCAGCGACTTCTTGCGGTCATAGACCCCCAGCTCCCCGCAGCGTTCCACCGCCCAAAGGCCCAGCGCCGCGACCATCCCCGGCAGGGGCCGCAGGTCGCGTTCGTAGACCAGGTCCAGCTCCTCGGCCCGGGCGCCGCAGGCCAGGGCGTAGAGGATCGCGTCGCGCTCGGTCCAGCTGACGTCCTGCGGGCCAAGGTCCAGGCCGATCAGGTCGTGGAAGGTCGTGGGTTTGGTCATTTGCTCTCTCCCCTCGCGCGGCGCAAAGCCTCGCGGCGTTCGTCCGAGGCCAGCAGCTCCATCCGGCGCGCCTGCCATTCGGCCTCGTTGAAGTCTGTCCCGTGGAACGCGTCGACGAAGGCCTTCGCCGCGGCCTGCGCCTGCGGAGGCAGGCTCGCCGCCCGCACCGCCACAGCGACGGCGGCGGCCTCGGGCGCCTGCGCTTCCGGCAGCAGATGCGTCACGATCCCGGCCGCCTGTGCCTCGGTCGCGGTCAGCCGGTCCGCCAGAAGCAGCAGACGCATCGCCGCGCCATGCGACAGCATGGGCAGGACCCGCGCCAGCCGCGCAGGGTTGTAGAGGATGCCCATCTGCACGGCTGGAAGGGCAAAGACGGCGTCGGGGCTGGCAAGCCGGAAATCGCAGGCCAGCGCCAGGTCCAGACCGGCCCCGATGCAGGCCCCGTGGATCGCCGCGACCGAGATCATCGGGCTGTCCTCAAGGACCCCGGTCAGCCCCGACATCGCCGTGTCATACTCCAGGTCCGAGGCATCGCCCTGCAGTTCCGTGAAATCCGCGCCCGCCGAAAAGCCCTTGCCCTCTCCAACCAGCACCACGGCCCGGATGCCCTCCGCCTCGGCCGCCTCCAGCGCGGCGCGCAGATCCGCGATCAGGCTGAGCGACAAGGCATTCCGCTTTGCGGGCCGGGCCAGGGTCAGGACGCGAACCCCGGGCTGCGGATCCGAGATGCGCAGGTCAGACATGTTCGACCGCCCGGCTGGCCGCGACCATGGCGCGGAAATCCAAGGCCTCTTCAAGGTCCTGGGCCAGGTCCAGCAGGGCCGAGTCCTGCCCGTTGGCACCGACCAGCTGCACGGAAACCGGCAGGCCATCCGCCAGACCGGCGGGCAGGGCGGCGGCTGGCAATCCCGCCACGTTGAAGGGCGAGGTGAAGGGGAAGGCCCCCCACAGCCGACCGACAGGCTGACCGTCGATCTCTTTCGGCCGCTGCCCGATCGGGAAGGCGGGCGCGGCGGTCGTGGGCAGCAACAGCACGTCGTATTGGGCGAAAAGCTCGGCCAGCCGGGCGCGGTAGACCCCGTGCTGGACCCGCGCACAAGCCACCTTTTCGGGGGTCAGGTTCGCGGCCGCCTCAAGGCTTGCCAGTTCGTAGTCGGTCAGCTCCTCCCGGCAGTAGTCCAGCAGATGCCCGCGCTCGCGCCATTCCTCGGCCAGGACCAGGGGGCCGAAGGCTTCGTCCCAGCCGGAAAGGTCCAGAGGGATTTCCTCGACGGCATGGCCGAGGTCCTGCAGAAGCTGTGCCGCCTTGACCATGGCCGAACGGATCGCCGGATGCACTGGACGGCCATCCGGCCGGGGGCAAAAGCCGATGCGGAGTTTGCGGGCGTCGGCTTGCCGGGAAAAATCACGCTCGGCCAGAACCGACAGGAACAGTCGCGCGTCCTGCGCCGAATTGGCCAGCGGTCCCGGGCAGCAGAAATCGCTCATCCCGCGAAAGCCGCCTTCGTCCGGGCAGAGGCCATAGCTGGGCTTGAAGCCGAAGATCCCCGTCATCGCCGCCGGAATACGGATCGAGCCGCCGCCATCCGCCCCCAGCGCCAGCGGCACATAGCCCGCCGCGACCGAGACCGAGGCCCCCCCGCTGGACCCGCCCGGCGTGGTGGCGGTGTCCCACGGATTGCGCGTGACCGGGCCCAGCAGGTTCTCGCTGGTGGCAGACTGACCGAACTCGGCCGTGTTGGTCTTGCCGACGAACACCGCGCCCGCCGCGCGCAGACGGCGGATCACGCCGCTGTCCTCCATCGCCACGTTCCGGCCGAACACGCGCGAGCCGCGCGTGCTGACTGCCCCGCGATATCGAAGGTATCCTTGATCGAGACCGGCACACCCGCAAGCGGTCCCGCCTTTCCCGCCCGCCAGGCCTGTTCCGCCGCCTGCGCCTGGGCAAGCGCCAACTTGTCCAGCCGCAGGACCATCGCCCCCAGCCGGGCGTCACACTCACCGACGCGGTCTAGCCAGGCGCTCAACGCCTCGACCGGAGACAGCTCCCGGCTGCGGAAAGCCTCCATCAGGCTGGCGGCTGCCGGTGCCGCCCGTACCAGCGATTGGTCAGGCATGCGGATGGACCCCGCCGCTCAGGCCATAGGTCTCGCCCGTGATGTAGCCTGCCTTGTCGCTGACCAGGAAGGAAACCAGCGCCGCGACATCCTCGGGCTTGCCCAGACGGTTCAGGACGGCCTTCGTCGCCAGATAGCTGTCGAAGAATTCGTCCGGGTAGATGCGGCGCAGGAAGTCGTTGTAGATCAGGCCAGGGGCGATGGCGTTGACACGGATGTTGTTCTTGCCGTTCTCGGCCGCCGCCACGCGGGTCAGCGCCATGACGCCAGCCTTCGCCGCCGAATAGGCCGCGCCGTGTTCGGTCGTCATCTCCCAACCGGAAATCGACGAGATGTTGACGATTGCACCCGACTGCGCCGCGATCATGTGCGGCAGCGCGTGGCGCATGCAGCTGAAGGTGCCGGTCAGGTCAATGTCCAGGCACTTCTTCCAGGTGTCCAGCGACATTTCCGCGACCGGCTCGATCTTCGACCAGCCCGCGTTGTTGACCAGCACGTCGATCCGGCCATAACGCTCGGCCACCTGCGAGAAAACGGCCTCGACCGCCGCATGGTCGCTGACGTCCAGCTTGTACCAGGGACACTCGACGCCCACGACCTGGGACAGCTCTTCCGAGAGCTTGCTCATCCGGCCTTCGTGCAGGTCGGTGATGATGACGCGCATGCCATCGGCCGCAAGCTGGCGGGCAATCGCCGCGCCGATCCCGGCGCCGGCGGCCGCAGTGACGATGGCAGTCTTGATGTCGCTCATGGCGTCTTCTCCAGTATCGGTCAAATCTTGAGGGCGCGTGCGATTTCCGCCGCGAGAAGGTCGGGCTGGTCGACCGTCATCAGGTGGCCCGCATCAGGAATTTCGGCATAGCTGGCTGTGGGCACGGCCTCACGCAGGATGTCCGCCGCCTTTTGCGGACAGAAGGCATCCGCGGCGCCCTGGATGATGTGGACGGGAACCGTGATGCCGCGCAGGCGTTCGGTGATCGGCTCGGCGGCCATGGCGATCATGGCGCGGGCCGCGTTCACATAGCCCGCACCGCTGCCCACGGCGGCGATGCGACGGGCGGCAATCTCGGCGACCCGCCCGTGGTCGCGGACGACCTGCGCCGCGGTATCGGCGGCAAGCCCCGCGCGGAAGGCGTCCATGTCGGCCTGAACCTGGGCGATGCGGTCCTGAAAGAAGCTGACAGCCGCCCGGCCGACCTTGCTCGAGGTGCCGACCACGATAGCCTTGCGCACCAGGTCAGGGTGGCGCAGCGCCGCCTCCAGAACGATGACGCCACCCAGCGAGAAGCCAACGCAGATCGCGGGACCTGTCACCTCCTTCAGGAAGGCCCCCAGATCGTCGGCCAGCTGCGTCGCGGTGCCATTGCCAGAGCCTGCCGTCGTATCGCCATGCCCCCGCAGGTCCGGTGCATAGCCCGTCACGTCCCGGGAAAGGCGCCGCAGGATCGGGTCCCAGCTGTCGCCGTCCTCGGCCAGACCGTGAACGAACACGACGGGTTGCCCGCGTCCGACCCGGCGATACGCCACCGAGATGTCGCCAAGCATGACCGTTTCGGTCCCGGACTCCGCCTGCGCGGAGCCGGTGCGATTGTCCTGCACCATGGACTTGTTCCCTATTCCGGATCGACCGCTCCGGGTCGTCGGTTGTTCTTTTGTTGCACCCAGCCTATCCTCTCGGCTAAGAAAAGCAATAGTGACGTCACTTTTTTAAAGCGCGGGAAGATGCAAGGAAAACCACCGGAACCCAAGCTGCCGACCCCGACGACGCCAAAAGGAAAGGCGACCCTTTCCCGCATTCTCGACGCCGGACGCGAGGTCTTTGGCGAATCAGGCTACGTCTCCATGCGCATGAGCGACCTGGCCGACCGCGCGGGCCTGTCGATGGGTGCGCTGTACCGATATTTCGACAACAAGGACGATGTCTTTCTGGCCATCATCCATGACATACACAATCAGTTGTACGCGGCCAGTCGCGCGAACGGGGCCCAGACCTTCCGCTCCGCCCCGTTTGAGACCATCGTCGACTCGAACCGTGGCTACCTGACCCACTATCGTGAGCATCGCAAGGTCATGCGCGCCTTCATCGAGGCGACGATGGTCGACCAGCGCTACGCCGACATGTGGTGGTACATGCGCGAGCGGCACATCGGGCGCGTTGCGGCGGCCCTGCAGCGCGACCATGGCATCGATTCCATCAACGGCATGCCCTCGCGCTCCGTACTCGAGGCGCTGGCCTCGATGACCGAACAGTCCGCTTATGTCTGGTTCGCCCATCCCGGTGTCGGGGCAGAGCTTCTCTCCGTGGACGACGCGGCGCGCATCGT
>JBKHWC010000128.1:0-5472 GCA_046569765.1 Alphaproteobacteria bacterium
CGCGAACGGATTGAGGATCTTCATGCGTACGGGCGTCCATCGGAGCCTGGCGCCCCACAGGCCTGGAGCGATTGAGGCCGCGACACATGACGAGGCTCGCTGGGCGAGTCAATGGCGGCCCCCTTATGGGGCGAACATGCTATGGCGCGGTCAAGACCGTCTGGAAAAGGACCCATGGCGAGAATAGCCGTCATCGGCAGTTGCATCACCCGCGACCTCTGGCCGCTGCGCGATCAGGCGCCGGCGGACCTGCTCTATGTCTCGCGCACCAGCCTGCCGAGTCTCCTGTCCGACCCGGTGACCGGCTATGAGGTCAGGGGGGAGGCCCATACCCGCTATCAGCGGATGGCCGTCGAGACCGATCTGGCCAAGAGCGGGCTGGCCAAGGTGATCGAACACCGGCCGACCCACCTGATCTTCGATTTCATCGACGAGCGCTTCGACCTGCTCGCCCTGCCGGGCGGGGAGATCATCACGCATAGCTGGGAACTGGAGAGCGGCGGCTGGCTTGAGGCGCCGGTCTTCGCCGAACGTCGCCAGGTCCCGCGTCTTTCGGAAGCCTGCGATCGCCTTTGGCGCAACGCCCTGGATCAGGTGGCCCTGTTGCTGCAGGCCAGCACCCTGAGCCAGGCGCAGATCATCCTGCACTCCGCCCGCTGGGCCGACCGCCAGCGCGACAAGGATGGCGCCGAGATGGCTCTGCAGGGCGAGCCGCATATCTGGGAGGGGCGTCCGACGAGCCTGGCGGCCCACAATCTGCAGCTGGCGCGCTACGAGGCGGCCTTCATGGCCGCCGTGCCCCAGGCGCGGATCATCGCCGCAGCCCCGCAGAACCGGCTTGCCGATCCGGGGCACCGCTGGGGGCTGAGCCCCTTTCACTATGCGCCGGCCTATTACGAAGACATCCGCTGCGCCTTGGCGGCGCTCGGCGCCTGACGCCTATCGAACGTGCGCGTTGCGGGCCCAGTGCTCGAGGGGGGTCATGCCGCTCTCGGCCAGCTCGGGCCGAGCCGCCAGATAGGCGGCGGGCGCGAAGCCCGATTTCACGGCGCCCAGGCCCCAGGCGCCGCCGGCCAGATAGTCCATCAACGGATTGGCCTCCGGCGCCAGGCCGCCGGGCTTGGCCGACGCATATTGCGACGAGGAGAACCATCCGCTGGGGTCGCGATGCTCGAACCCGCCAAGGGTGACGAAGTGCGCCAAGGGCTCGGCGCCCATGTCGGCGACGTCAGGATACCGGTCCAGGTACCAGGCCGGATCAAACAGGGGATGAGGCTTGAAGCCCTTCCGCCAGCCCTCGGTCAGATAGTGCAGCAGAGCCGGCTGCCCGCGACCGCCCCGCCCCGCCTGCTCCAGATAGAAGTCCGTGTCGAACAGCGGGTGGGGGCTCACGCCCTCGCGCCAACCCTGGCTCAGATAATGCGCCAGAGGATTGACCCCCGAGGCGGCGAGGTCGGGACGTCGAGACACATACCAGTCGCCACAGAACAGCGGGTGGGGATCAAATCCCTCGGCGGCGCCGATCCGCACATAGTGCTCCAGCGGCGAAAGGCCCGTGGCGCCCACCGCGGCCCCGTGCCGGGCGAGATAGAAGTCCACATCGAACAGGACGTGGGGGACGCGACCTTCCCGGCCGCCGCTGGCCAGATAGTGGGCGAGCGGCGATGCGCCGCCCGCGGCGACATCGGGATAGCGCGCCAGATAGGCGTCATGATCGAAGAGTCCCGGCGGCCGAAGGCCCGGCTGTGCGCCTTGCGCGGCATAGGCCGCCATGGCGCGGAAACGCGCCAGGCGCCCCCTCAGCCCGCCGGCGGGATCACTCCAGAGGCCAGATCGCGCGATCATCGCCGCGCGCCCAGGCGCACCCAGCCGAACCAGAAGCCCATCGATCCGCCGCGACATCCGGTTGTGGCGTCGCGGTCGCTGGACAGCCGCCCGGCGATGGGCGGCGATCAAGGCCGCGCGCCCGTCCGCCTCAGCCTGGGCCCGGCCGCCCAGGGCGCGATCCAGGGCCAGGGTCAGGCGCGCGCGCGTCACGGCGAGATCGACCTCCGCCCTATGCAGGTCATCCTCGGTGCGGCGCAGGTCATTCTCGTTGCGACGCAGGTCATCCTCGGCCCGGCGCAGGTCAGCCTCGATCCGGCGCAGCTCATCTTCGGTCCGGCGCGCCTGATCGGCCAGACGAGCCTGCCGCTCGACGACCTGCTGGGCCTTGGCGAGCAGGGGGTGGACCTCATGCCTCGCCGCGGGCTCAAAGGCTGGCGCGGCGGGACCAGATGCGGACTGGGTCATGCTGCGCTCCCCCGGGCGCGACCTTCGGCGATCAGCCAGGCCAGGTAGGATCCTGGTCCGGCGGCGAAAGGATCTTCGAACGCAGCCTGCAGGTCGGGGCTCTCCCGCCAGAGCACCCGGTGGCTCTTGTCGATCGGCGTCCCGTCTGAATAGGCCTCATAGGCCCAGTAGCGGGCCGGTATTGCGGAGTCGGTCGCGGCCGCAACCTGGCGCTTGTACCAGTTCCAGATCTCATAGACCTCGAAGTTGTCGCCGGCGTACTTCTTGGTCATCAGGTCGCCGGTCGGCCCCAGCTTGGTGAAGTGCCAGAAGCGCAGGGGCGCGCCGTTCACGGTGATCGCGCCGGCCTTGTCGATGGCGATCTTGCGCTGGGAGAGGTTCCAGCTTGCGACGTTGTAGCCGGGATCGCGGACCACCTTCACCTTGTCGAACAGGGCCGGAACGTGGTCGCACCACCGCTGATCAACGAACAGGCCGCGGGGCATGTCGTCGTAGCAGTATTCGAGCAGCCGATCGTTCCACCACCTGGCGAAGCGCGCGCCCTCGCCTGTGGTGCGGATGGCCACGAAGCCGAGATTGAAGATGCCCGTGCGCGAGGCCGACAGGTCGTTGTCGAGAATCGCCGTGCGCTCCGTGTTCGGATCGATGAGGTGTGGCGTCAGCAGGATCTCGTCGGTCTGCAGCCAGTCGATCAACGGATCGAGCGGGGCCAGGAGGGCGGTGTCGGGATCAAGATAGATGGCGACGTCGGCCTGGCTGCAGGCCTGGTGGATGAAGGGGCCCTTCACCGCCGTGCAAACCTCGACCACGTCATGGCGAAACAGCCAGCTGCGGAAGCCCTCGATCCCCAGGTCCTGCGCCCAGACGACCCGATCGAAAGGCTCGCTGGCCGGGTTGAAATCGAAACCTGGCGGCGGCTCGTCGGTGATCAGCGCCACCAGCTCCCAGTCGGGATGAAACCGCCGGAGGGTCGAAAAGAGCACCCGAGCCCGGTTCAGATACGAGAAGGTGAAGCTGGAATAGCAGAGCACCTTCATGGGGCCGCCTCCCCGTCCAGAAGGTCGATGGTCAGGCGGCTGTAGCTGAGATCGCAAAGGGCGGGTCGGCGCGCAGACCGGCGGAGGTCGAGCACGGCGCCGGTTTCGAACATCTCGAACAGGGCGGCCTCGCTTTCGAGCACGCGCCCCAGCCCCGTCGTCGCGACAAAGGCCGCCACATTGCCGCTGTCGGGTCCGGTCAGGATCGCCGCGCCGGCGGCGGCGGACTCATGGGTGGTGAAGGAAAAGGTCTCCCGACACAGGGACCAGATCATGACGGCGTCCACCCCCAGGGACTCCAGAGCCGTCTGCATGGCCTTGGGGTCGTCCTCGGTCACGGTCACCGAATGGAAGGTCAGCGGCAGGCCCCTCGTGGGGTCCCGCGCCAGGTGCAGGAACTCGTAGCGGGGATCGTCCGCAAACTTCAAGACCAACTCCCGGAACACCGGCCAGCCCTTGAGCGGACTAGGCAGGCCTGGGAAGGCCAGCCGGAACGGTCGCTCGGGCTCAGCGGCAGGGCTCGCCAGGGGCGCCCGCGCCACAAGTCTGGCCAGGGGCGCGACCACGGTCTGCGTCGCCGCAAGGCCGGCGCCGCGGCGCCAGGTGTCGAGGGCCGCCTGGCTTGGGGCGGCCACGGACAGGTCGAGGGTCTGGAACAGGCGCGCGTGCTCGTCCAGGTGAAACTGCCGATGCGGCCCGTAAACGCAGACCCCGCAGGCGGCGCTGCCCACAGGCGGGGCGCCGCAATCGGCCACATCGTTGCGCAGCAGGTGATAGCTGGCGCAGGCGCTGGCGAAATCATGGACCCAGAACCAGCCCTGGGTGAGCCCCGCCGCCCGGACGATGCGCAGCACATCGGAAACCGAATGGCCAAGCAGGCTGTGGATCGCCAGGCTGCGACGGCCCGGCGCGACCTCGGCCAGCTGCTCGGCGAGACCTTGGGTCAGGGTTGAGCGGCTGAAGACGCCGGCCGCGACCCCGTTCCAGACCACGCCCAGGAGTTCGGTCTCGCCCGGGCGGCGCAGCATCGGCCGGGGGTTGGCCGGATAGAGGCGCAGATGGTCACGACCGGTGTCGGCCGCCGCGGCGGCTTCGCGCTGGAGGCAGAGCTGAACCCCGCCCAGATTGGCCGTGTAGTCGTCGTGGCTGAAGGTCAGATGCAGGTCGGTCAGGCCAGAGCGCGACTCCGCCAACAGGGCCGCCAGGGCGTCGACGTCGCCCGGCGTCGCCTGAACATCATAGCGTTCGGTCGCCTCGACCCGCGCTTCGAGCGTTTGCAGGCCAGCGATGATCCGGTAGCGAAAGCCGAGCTCGAGGCGGGGCGCCCGCCCCTCCTGCCGGCCAGCCTGCAGATAATGCACGAAGGGATGCATGCCCGAGGCTGCGACATCGGGATTGAGCTCCAGATAGTCGGAGACCGAGAACCACGGCGTCGGATCGCGGCCCTCTCGCCAGCCCGCCTCGACAAAGTGCGCCACAGGATCGAGTCCGCTGGCCGCCACGTCGGGGTTTTCGGCCAGATAGAAGCGGTCGTCGAAAGCGGCGGCCACGAGGTCGAGGGTCGCGGCGTCAAGCGTCGCCTCGGCGGGGGCTGAGGCGGGGGCTGAGGCCGGGGCCGACTCGTCCCGCCGCGCAACGCGCCCCTCGCCATGACCGATCTGCAGATAGTGGACGAAGGGCGGGACCTGGGTCGCATCGACATCGGGATACAGGTCCAGATAGTCGTCAGCCGAGAACCACGGGGCGGGATTACGCCCCTCCCGCCAGCCCCGCTCCAGGAAATGCGCAATGGGGTCAAGGCCCGCCTGCGCCACGTCGGGATTTTCGCTCAGATAGTATTCACGGTCGAAGGCGCTGGCGACCAACTGGTAGAGGGGGGAGTCGGGGGCCGTCGCCGCGGCCAGGGTCGAAGGCGCCGCCGAGACGGGGACATAGGTCCAGCCCGCCCGTGGACCGCCGCCCGCCGCGCGGAGGTGGGCCAGGGCCGAGGGGCGGACCTGCCGGCCCTGCTGAACGCCAAATTGCAGGAAATGCGCCAGGGGGTTGGCCCCGGCCGCCGCCACATCGGGATGATCCTCAAGATAGGCGGCGCTGGAAAACCACGGCGCAGGGTCGCGGTCCTCCCGCCAGCCGGCCTCGACAT
>JBKHWC010000129.1:0-5374 GCA_046569765.1 Alphaproteobacteria bacterium
CGACCCCGCCGCCCTGCAACCCAGATCAGCGCGCCGGTCACACCCATCACCGGGACGCTCAGCGCGATCAGGCCGAGGACCAGCCCCAGGACCGCCGCACCCTGACCGGTGTGAAGCATGTAGATGGTTTCCGAGACCTGCTGCCATGGCGTCAGGTCTGCCCAGGACAGGAGCTCGCCGGTCCCCTGATCGATCAGGCCGGTGCCTGCATCGGTGGAGAGAGTGAACACATCCTGCGCATCGCCCGCATAGGGAAAACTCAGCTTGCGCAAGGCGCTGACCGGAACATCCTGCAGCGCGGCCATCCGTTCGAGCGGGAAATCCATCTGCTCGCTGACCGCCGCAGGCTCTGCCGGTCGTGCCGCGCCATCGGGCAGAAGGTCGAAGGTCGAGGCCGTCATCCACAGCGCCGTCGTGGCCGACAGGGCCAGACCCGGAACCGCGATGCGCGCCACCTCCACATGCAGCCGCCCCGCCAACGGGCCGCGCAGCCGCGCGAACCAGCGCCGCCATCCGCCGGTGCGCCGCGCCACCAGCGCCGCCCCCGAAAGGACCAGCACCAGCATCGCGGCAGCTCCCGCAGCCATCACCAGCCGCCCGGCATCGTCCAGAAACAGCGACCGGTGCAGGTTGGTCAGCCAGCGTTCGACCGGGTTCGGGTCGGCCGAGCCGACGTCTGCGCCCGTCGCGGGGTCGATCACGGCTGACCCCGGCGTACCGCCGTCGAACCACCAGGCGGTGATGGTGCCCGAGGGGGAACGGCGGATTTCCTCGAGCCCAGGATGAGTCGCGGCCACGCGGGCGGCAAGATCCGCCACGCTCTGCCCCGCCACCGCCTGCGGCGCGACCAGCCGCTCGGCCATGGGAAAGACCGACAGCGCCGCACCGCTGAGCGCAAGGACGGTCACAAGGACAAGGGCCAGAAGCCCCGGTCAGCGGTGAAGCGCGCGGATCATGGGAAACCCCTTACTGATAGGTAAAGCTGGCGATGTAGCGGCGGCCCTGAACGGGCGTGCCTGCGCCTGCTGCGGTCAGGGGCACCGCGATCTCGTTCGGGCTGTCGCGCATATCCTCGACCGCGGCGTCGATATGCAGGGTGTAGCCCGCGTCGAAGAGCGCATCGGCAAGGTCCAACGTGATCTCAAGCGTCCGGCCCGCGCCAACGCTGGCCCCGGTGATGCCGTTGATCTGCGCGGGGTCACCCCCCGTCGCGGCATACCAGTCGCTCAGGTGCTCGTAGTATTTCGACTTTCCGCCCGCCATCCAGAGGCTGCCGACATAGGCGCCCGAAGCATCGGTGACGTAAAGCGCCAGATAGGCGCCATCGCCGCCATAGCTGTTCATCGTGGTGGTCAACGTCACGGGTCGGGCCATTGCCAGCCCCGGCAGGGTCAGCGCCGTGGTCAGGGCGAGGGTCGCAAGAAGGGACTTCATCGGGTTTCCTTTCTGAGATGAGGCGCGCCCCGCAGGGCGGAACATTCGATATCCGGGATCAGTTGGTCACGGCGACGGGCGGTGCGCCGTTGCCGAAAAGCCCGTTCGCAGGCGGGGCCACGGTTCCAGCAGGCGCGGGGTTGCCGAGAGCGCCAGTGCAGGCGTCGTCATCGTCATCTTCGTCGTCATCTTCGTCGCAGTCCTCGTCGTCATCGTCGTCATCGTCGGCGTGCCCGCGACGGACCCATCCGCCGTCATCATCGTCTTCATCGTCACCGCTCACCCGGATGAGAGGCACTGACAGATCGTCCGCATTGAACACGGCGGCGCATACGCCGCTGCACTGGACCTGCGCGTTGCCCTGGATCTGCGTCGCGGCGAAGGCCGGAAGCCCGAGCGCCACGGTCAGCGCTGTCGAGGCGAAAAGAAGGGAAAATCGGGAAGTCATGGCTCGATCTCCTTGGATCTGATGCTGCCAAGGTGCGCCCCGGACCTGAGCGGTTCCTGACGCAGTCCCGCTTTCTGCTTCAGCTTGGCGTCAGGAAGAAAAAGGCCCCGCCGGGACAGGGCGGGGCCAGTCAGACCACGAGGGACAGGCGTGGTCGGAGAACGGGGTCAGGCGATGTTGCCGGGCATGGAGGGATGGGTTGATGCGGACTTGCGGGGCATCTCAATCGTCATCGTCGTCGCCCTGATCCGATGTCTGTTGCGTCGCCAGATCGGCACCCGCAGGCGTGGCCGCAGTGTCGCCGGGCTGCGCCGGTGCCGTGACGGTGGCTGGCGCAGTGCCGGGTCCGCGACCAAGGGCTGTCAATGTGGGCGCGGCAAGGACCGCGATAACGGCGGCAGTTGCGAGCAACACGAGAATTGTGGATTTCATGGCGGTAGCTCCTTGATTGGATGAACCGATTCTGTCGTGTGCCGCTGAAGCCTTGCTGATGGGACGCCGGTTTCTGCTTCAGCCTGGTGTCAGAAAACACGCGCCCTAACCTCATGCCGGGCACAGGCCGGAACCGATTGTACACCCGGTTCCGGCACGGCTGCGTGTCAGCGCAGTTCGAACGCTTCGGAGTAAACGCGGCGCGGCGCATGGCCCATCGCCTTGAGCCCGTTCTGGATGCCGTCGCGCAACCCGCAGGGCCCGCAGAAGAACAGCTCCGACCCGGCGATCTCGAAGGGCACCATCGCGACCAGGCGTTCGGCCGTCAGTCGCCCCTCGGTGCGGCTGGCCACGACCTGCACGCTCAAGCCCGGATGACCTGCGGCGATGGCTTGCAGACGGTCGGCGGCAAAGGCTTCGTCCTGGGTGTTCACGGCCCAGATCAGCGCGATCTGCTGGCGGTCTGCCTCGGTCAGCGCCTCGGCCCATGCCAGGAAGGGTGTGATGCCGATGCCTCCCGCCAGCCAGACCTGACGCGGCACCCGGCGTCGGAACAGGAACCGGCCATAGGGCCCCTCAACGCGCAGCCGCTGGCCCGGCACCAGCTTGTCCGGCAGGCTGCGCGTCCAATCCCCCAGCGCCTTGATCCCGAAATGCAGACTGCCATCGGCGCGCGGGGCCGAAGCGATGGTAAAAGGATGCGCCTCGTCAAGGCCAGCGCCGGGGCCCGAGCCGGGAACCGAGACAAAGGCGAACTGGCCAGGACGCCAGCGCATTCCGCGCCCTGTGGGCCGCAAGGCAATCTCGGTCGCAGCACCGTGTCGCGTGACGGAGTCGAGCGCATAGTCGCGCGGGCGCAGAAAAGGGTTGATGAACTGCGTGAACACCCAGGCCACCAGCCCCGCAAGGCTGAACGTGTTGAGGTAGAGCGCCAGCATCGGGTCCACCCCTTCGGGCTTGTCGATGGCCAGTTGGTGAAACGCGGCAATCGCGAACAACAGCCCCATGAACCGGTGCGTGAAACGCCACAAGGGCCAGGGCAATTCCAGATTGGTGAAGGGAACCCGCTTGATCCAGCTGATCGCGATCAGCGCGATGAACCCGTAGAAGGCAATTTCTCCGACCTCGGCGGCGAATTCGCCAAGGTTGGTTTCTGCCACAAAATCCTCGATCTCCGGTTCAAGCTGGTCATGCAGGACCATCAGCCCCAAGGCCGCGATCCCCAGCCACTTGTGGACGGCATACATGCGATCCAGCCCGCCGAAGAACGGTTCGATCACAGCCGGGCGCGCCGACAGCACCAGGGCTATGCCCATGGCCACAATCGCGGCGGACCCGACCGCGATGCTCATGGCGGACTCGATGCCGAACGGGGCATAGGTTTGCGCGCCAAGGGCGGCGCCTAACAGAACGGCGATGGCGGCAAATGCCGGACCGGAATACAACATGTCAGAAAACCTTCCGTTCGGGCCGACTTGAGGAATGGTACCCGGCGTCACAGGGGACTGGTCGTGGGCCCGGCGCTGTGGATCTCGCCCTGTCACCGTGGCCTTTTCATGCACGGAAACATGGTCAGTCATCTTCCTGTCCTTCGCGGTCGCGACCGTGGTCGTCATCCTCGAATTCGAATTCGACGATCTGCAGCGTGCCGGGATGCAGCTTGACCTCGATCGCGCGGCCCGTCGCGTCGCGGCCGTCGATCTCGTAGCAGCCGTCGTCGATCTTGATGCGGCGCACCTCCCAGCCTTGCCGGGTGGCGAACTCAGCCACCGCCTCGCGCGGTTGCCAGTCGGCCATCGGAACGAAGCAATCATCATCAGCCAGTGCGGCACCGGCAGGCAGGGCCGCCAGAAAAGCAAGAATTGTCAGGGTCTTTCGCATGGGCCACACTCCGGGTTACGGCCAGTCTGGATGATGTGATGCGCGCCGAAGCTGACGGCAGCCTGAAGACGGCTGATCCAGGGCTTCAGCCTGCTGTCAGGAGAGAGGGTCAGAAGCAAACCAACCCGGGGCCAAAGGGACGGCAGAAGACCATGCGCATCTTGCTGATCGAGGATGATACAGTTCTGGGAGCTGCCGTGCGGGACCAGATAGCCGCCGATGGCCATTCGGTCGACTGGGTCCAGCGGCTGGATGCGGCCGGGGACGCGATGGCCGGGGCGAGCTTCGATCTTGTGCTGCTGGACCTGATGCTGCCCGATGGCCGGGGCATTCCGTTTCTGCGCCGTCTGCGGGCCAAGGGCGATGTGACGCCCGTCATCATCCTGACCGCGCTTGACCAGATCAGCGACCGGATCGAGGGGTTGAACGCAGGGGCCGACGACTACCTGGTCAAGCCCTTCGATCTGGCGGAACTGTCCGCCCGGATCGGCTCGGTGGCGCGCCGCTATGCGGGGAACCCCAACCCCATCGTCTCCCATGGGCCGATGGAGATCGACCTTGCCGCCCGCAGCATCCACAAGGACGGCCGCCCCGTCGCCCTGACCGCCCGCGAATGGGCGCTCTTCGAGGCCTTCCTGTCGCGGCCCGGCCAGCTCCTGTCCAAGGCGCAGCTCGAGGACAAACTTTATGCCTTCGGGGCCGAGATCGAGAGCAACACGATCGAGGTGCACATCAGCCGCCTGCGCAAAAAGCTCGGGGCGGATGTCATCGAGACCGAGCGCGGCCTCGGCTACCGCCTGGGCCGCGCATGAGGGCGCCGCGCAGCCTTCAGGGGCGGCTCGGGCTCTGGCTGGGCGCGGCGCTCATGGTGATCTGGGTGCTGGCGGCGAGCGTCACTGCGCTGATCGCGCGTGGCGAGATCGAAGAGGTCTTCGACTCCGCCCTTCAGGAAACCGCGCAGCGCATCCTGCCCTTGGCCGTGGTCGACATCCTGAACCGCGAGGAGGAGGGCATCAGCCAGCGCCTCGCCGCCATCCGCGAACATGACGAGTTCTTCACCTATATCGTGCGCGATGATCAGGGGCGAATCCTGCTGCAATCCCATGCCGCCGACCCGGGCGTGTTTCCCGCCTGGGACGGGATCGGTTTCCGCCAGACCGAGACGCACCGGCTTTACAG
>JBKHWC010000130.1:0-5373 GCA_046569765.1 Alphaproteobacteria bacterium
ACCTGGGGCGCGTGACGCGCCCCAGGACGCCGCCAGGGATGGGACGCGAAGTCCCCAAAATCCCACCGCCACGCCCGTTCTCGCCGGAGGTCCCGTCGTGGTCGAGGAGGAAACCGAGGTCGTTGAAGACCGTCGCGGCACCGGCATCCTGCCGCTGATCCTTCTGGCCGCCATCCTTGTGATCGCCAGCAGCGACGACGACACCCCCCGCGACTGCGGCAGCGAAATCTGCTAGCGATCCGGCCTTTCGCCGTGTCCGACCCTCCGCACCCAGGGCGGTGTTGGCCAGGACTGCAGATGGATTTTCGTCTGCGGTCAGCAGGGCAGTGGCAAATCCACCTTCCTGCGCCGCGTCGAGGCCGATCCTGGCAGCGGCTTCGACCTGAACCAGCGCTCGGACCCCGCCGCCGGCGGCGCCTGGATCACCCGGCTCCGCGCCGACCTGAACGAGATCCTCCGGCCCCGAGGCCGAGCCCTCCCGCCCCAGCCTTGCCGTGCGTTGTGATCGGCTGATCGCGCTGGTCCGGCAGGTCGCGGGTCTGCCAACCTGATTGGATCAGCCGATCCGGTAGTTCGGGCTTTCCCGCGTGATCTGCACGTCGTGGACATGGCTCTCCTTCAGCCCCGCCCCGGTGATCCGCACGAACTGGCACTGCGTCCGCATCTCGGCAATCGTCGCGCAGCCGGTATAGCCCATCGCCGCCCGCAGGCCCCCGACCATCTGGTGAATGACCGCCGCCGCGCTGCCCTTGTAGGGCACCTGCCCCTCGATTCCCTCGGGCACCAGCTTGTCGCTGGCCGCGTCCTTCTGGAAATAGCGGTCCGCCGACCCCCGCGCCATCGCGCCAAGGCTCCCCATGCCGCGATAGGCCTTGAACGACCGCCCCTGCCACAGGATGACCTCGCCCGGAGACTCATCCGTCCCCGCGATCGCCGAGCCCACCATCGCGCAGGATGCCCCCGCCGCGATCGCCTTGGCGAAGTCGCCGGAATACTTGATCCCGCCATCCGCGATGACCGGAACATCCCCCGCCGCGCGGGCCGAATCCATGATCGCCGTCAGCTGCGGCACGCCCACGCCCGCCACGATCCGCGTCGTGCAGATCGAGCCCGGCCCGATCCCCACCTTCACCGCATCCGCGCCCGCACCGATCAGCGCCCGCGTCGCCTCGGCCGTGGCGACGTTCCCCGCCACCACCTGCACCTTGTTCGACAGCTTCTTGATCCGCTCGACCGCCTTGGCCACGCCTTCGGAATGACCATGCGCCGTGTCGATCACCACCAGGTCCACGCCAGCGTCGATCAGCGCCTGAGACCGCTCGAACCCCGCATCGCCCACGGTCGAGGCCGCCGCGACCCGCAGCCGCCCCATCTCGTCCTTGCAGGCATGGGGGTTCAGGACCGACTTCTCGGTATCCTTCAGCGTCAGAAGCCCGGTCAGCTTGCCCTGCCCGTCCGTGACCAGGAGCTTCTCGATCCGCCGCGCCTTCATCAGGGAAATCGCCTCGGCCCGGTCCACCGGCTCGCGCAGCATGGCGAGGTTCTCGCCGGTCATCATCACCCGCACCGGCGTCTGGTCATCGCTGGCAAAACGCATGTCGCGGTTGGTCTCGATGCCCACGACACGGCCCGCCGCATCGACCACCGGGAAGCCGGTGACCGAATAGCGTTCCATCAGCACCTTGGCATCGGCCAGGGTCTGGTCCGGCGTCAGCGTGATCGGCTGGTAGACCACCCCGCTCTCGAACCGCTTCACCCGTCGCACTTCCCGCGCCTGCGCCTCGGGGTCGAGGTTGCGGTGGATCACCCCGATCCCGCCCGCCTGGGCCATGGCAATCGCCATCCGCCCTTCCGTCACCGTATCCATCGCGCTGGACAGAAGCGGAATGTTCATCCGAATCGCCTTCGTGACGAAGGTCGAGGTATCCGCATCCGACGGCAGAACGCTCGATGCCGCCGGCACCAGAAGCACGTCGTCAAAGGTGAGAGCCTCACGAATCTCCATGGGTTTTCCCTCCGGGAGCAAGCATCGTTTGGCGGTTCCCCATTTCACGCCGCGCGGCGCGACGCAAGGGCAAATCGGCCCACAGGTCGCCCCTTGCCCCCGCCGTCGCCCCATGCAGAGTGGCGGCGAAGGCTAGAGGATCAACCATGCGCGTCGCCATCGTCGAGAATACCCGCATCACTCACCACGGCCAGGTCGGCGTGGCGCTGCACGAACAGGCGGCGCTGATCGACCTCTGGAAACCCTGGGCCGACGATCGGCTTCCCACAACCGACACGGCCGACGCGCTTGTGGTCTTCGGCGGCGAGCAGGCCGCGACCGACGACCATACCCACCCCTACCTGCCCGCTCTGGCCGACCTCATGGCCGCCTATACCGCGGCGAACAAACCCGTCCTTGGCATCTGCCTCGGCAGCCAGCTGCTTGCCCGTGCCTTCGGGGCGGAGAACCACCTTGGCACCGCGCCGGAATTCGGCTGGGTCGATGTGACCCTCACGGACGAAGGCCGCGCCGACCCGGTCCTTTCCAAGGTCCCGGACACCTTCCCGATCTTCCAGTGGCACTCCGACACCTTCACCTTGCCCGAGGGCGCGGTGCATCTCGCGCAAAGCCAGACCGCGCGCCACCAGGCGTTTCGCCTCGGCCGCGCCACCTATGGCACCCAATTCCACTTCGAGGCGAGCCGAAGCGTGGTGCAGGACTGGACCCGCACTTTTCCCGATCTGACCGAGCGTCTGTCCCCCGGCTGGGGCACCGCGCATACCTCCCTTGCCGAGACACGCGGCGCCGAGGCCGACACCCACGGCCTGGCGCTTGCCCGCGCCTGGGTCGCGCTGATCTGACCGCCACGCCCGGCCGCCGGTTTCTTCAAGGAAATCGGACCGGAATTCAAGGAATTCCGGCACCCGGTCGTCAGGCCTCGGCTGCGTTGGTCACCGCCGCCAACCGCCCCCCGGGCCAGCGCTTCAAGACCCACCAGGCAATCGCCGGGATCACGCCCAGCCCGATCGCCACCAGCGCGAGCCCGGGCCAGAGCCAGCCGCCACCCGCGACAAGCATCGCGCTTGCCATCGCGGCCAGGGGAAAGGTGAAGGCCCCCCAAAGCGGCGAGGGACCCGCCGCAATCACCCAGCGCGCCGCCACCAGCAGGACCAGCCCGTAGACCGCGCCAAGCCACAGGAAGACCGCGGCCAGCTCTGGCTTGCCAAGCAGCCCAGCCACCAAGGCCAGCAGCGCCGCCGGGGCAAGGTGGATCGCCAGCAGGGGCCGCAGTGGCGCCGGTGGCACGGTGGCCGCGAACTGCCGCAGGCCAAGCGCCCAGATCACCAGCGCCACCGGAAGCATCGCCCAGAACAATCCCTCGGCCAGCCCGCTCCACCCCAGCGCCAGAGCCGGAGCCGCCGCGACGATGAAGCCCACGAAACTCAGATGCAGGGTCGGGTTCGTCGCTCGCGCTTCCGGTGGCAGACCCGCCAGCAGCCGCACCAGAAGCACCGCCAGCGCCGCATGTCCCGCCAGCGCAGCCACCAGCAGCACCGCGCCCGCCGAGGCGCTGTAGGCGCCGACCAGCCCCGCCGCCACCATGCCGCCCATGGTCAGCGTCGCCAGGCCCGACCGTCCGGGCAGCACCCTCAGGTCCTCCAGCACGACCCCTGGCCGCCGTGCCAGCTTGACACCATAGGCCACCGCGGCAAACGCCCAGAGCGCGACCGCCAATCCCGCCAGCAAATCTCCCGGCCCCTGATCCCAGCCCATCCGCCCCAGCCCCAGCCGCACGGCAGAAGCAAGCCCCAGAAGCCCCAGGATCGACGGGAACACCGCTGGCGGCATCCGCGCGAACAGCTTCGGCTGGCGGGGCGGAAACTCGGGCGCGGGATAACGTTTCGGGCGGATCTCGGGCGGGGTCATGCGGCACCTCCTGCGCCGTTCATAGCAACCGAGCGCGGCCTGCAACAGCCCCCGGCTCCTCTCCTGCCCCGGTTCCGCCCGGTGTCGGACGTCGGATGCCTCCGGCGGGGATATTTTTACCAATATGAAAGGATTATCGGTGAATCCTTCGGCTACGGTACAGGCGGGGACGCCGATGACCGTCCAGTGTGAAAGGCCCCCTGCCTCCCCCCGCCAAACGGGCCCGAGGCAGGGGGTCAGCCCCTGCTCCCGCGTTTTCATACTGGCCCAAATATCCCCGCCGGAGGCTCCCGCAGTTGCGGCTACCGCGCCGCCGAAAGCCGGGTTGGCGGCCGCGTCAGCCCGCGCGCAGCACCGGGAACCAATCCTCACGCAGCCGCTCCCCGGCCCGCATCCCATGCCCCGGGAAGGGCGGCGAGGTCGGGCCCGGACGCTCGACATAGCGCGCATCCTCTCCCACCAGCCGCAGCGAGAACGCCCGGCGCCGGTTCACGGTCGTATTGCCCCGCGCGCCATGCAGGGTGCGGAAATTGAAGGCCACGGCATCGCCCGGCTCCATCTCCCATTCCAGGATCCGCATCCCCTCCGCCTCGGGGTCCGGCACCGGCATGTAGTCGTCCTCGCCCGGATAGAAGTTCGTCTCGCTCATCCAGCGCGTCGGCAGCACGTCCTTTTCCCACAGATGCGAGCCCGCCACGCAGCGCAGCGCCGCCTCCTTCACCGGGTCGAGCGGCGACCAGAAGCTCACCGTCTGCCGCCCCTCGACAAAGTAATACGGCCCGTCCGTGTGCCAGGGCGTGGGCTTCGTCGTGCCCGGCTCCTTTACCAGCACATGGTCATGGAACATCTGGACCCGGTCACACTGCATCAGCCGCGCGGCGACCTCCGCCACCCCCGACTGCCGGATCACCGCCGCGAATTCGGGGACCTTGGTCCAGTTGCAGTAATCGTCGAAGAAATACCCCGGCTCGCCGGGCTTCAGCGTCGCCATCTGGTTGGTCGGGTTCGCCATGTTCCGCGCGACCCCCGCGCGCAGCATTTCCACCCAGTCGGCCCAGAGCCCCTTGACCAGCACGACCCCGTCGCGCTGATAGGCCTCGACCATCTCATCCGTCACCGTGACCATGCGGCACCTCCTGCTTTGTGCCACCCTGCCCCGGCGGGCCGGTCACGGCAAGACCAGGCAGGTCGCCCCCAGCCGCCGCAGTTCGGCGCCTGTGCCCAGCTTGAACCGCGCCAGCCCCGGCGCGGCCTCGGTGTCGACCGAGCCGAGGTCAAGCCAGGCCACCCCTTCGGCCCGAAGCGCCTCGGCCGCGCGGGCCAGCATCACCCCATGCACCCCTGCCGCCTTCGCGGCCATGGATGCCCAGCCCAGGTGATAGCTCGCCGAGCCGCCATGGACGACAAACGCCATCGCCGCCCCCATCGTGCCTGCCTCGCGCCATTCCCACAGCCGCAGC
>JBKHWC010000131.1:0-5363 GCA_046569765.1 Alphaproteobacteria bacterium
CGCACCGAACACATCCATCCAGCCACCGTCCTGAATTAGGCGGCCCTCGCGATAGACATAGAAGCCTTGCGCCCTGTTCGAAATCCGCGCGAACTCGGCCTCCTCCTCCTTGGTCATGTCGCGGCGGTGCGGAAGGATCCACGCCTTCATTTCGGCGACTTCTTCGCTCCCGTCGAAGAGTTCGACGACGACCTTCTGTTTGTTCGGGGCAAGCACTTGCTCGGAACGTTCGGGATAGAACGGGTTCCATGGCTTCACCGGAGTTCCGTTGATCCGGATCACCACGTTCCTTTCCCGGCTGTCATTTTCATCGAGGAACCGATGAAAGACGAGGGAAAGGTGCTTGCTCAGGGCCTCGGACATCCGCTTGACAGCGGCCTGTTCCTTTGTGCCTGGCGTGTATTCTTTCGAAAGCAACCGGTCGCAGTTTTCCCAAATGACAAGCGTACCCGTCGGACCACAATACTCGTCGAACATCTCGTTCTGATCCGCCGTTACCGGCTCGGCCAACATTTCCCAGACGTTACGCTGTTCGACGTGCTCCAGGTCCCATGTAAGGTAAGCGCACGGTTGATACCGCAGTTGATCAGGCGGCCTTGGCCTGAGCGGTGGCGACCGGTGTCCAGTTCCATGGCAGGAGCTCGTCGAGCCGGTTGATCTTGTGGTCGTGGATGCGGTCGAGCAGGTCGGCGAGATAGAGCTGCGGGTCCAGGCCGTTTAGTTTGGCGGTCTCGATGATCGTCATGGCGCGGGCCAGTGTTTCGCCGCCGGTGTCGGCACCGGCGAAGAGCCAGTTTTTCCGACCGATGCCGATCGGGCGCAGGGCGCGCTCGGCCGGGTTGTTGTCGATGGCCACGCGGCCGTCGGTCAGGAAGAGGCTGAACGAGGCGCGGCGAGCCAGCCCATAGCGGAACGCACGGGCCAGATCCCCCTTGCCGGGGATCCGCGTGAGCTGGGTTTCGGACCAGGCGAAGAAGGCCTCGACCTTCGGCGCGCTGTGCTTCTGGCGCGCGGCGAGACGGATCTCGGCGGACTGTCCGTTGATCTCGCGCTCGATGTCGTAGAGCGCGCCGATACGATCCAGCGCCTCGCGCGCGATGGCGGATTTCGTCTTGTCCCATGCGTCATGGAAGTCGCGCCGCAGATGCGCCCAGCAGGACGCCTCCTGCAGACGGGGCGTGCCGTCGGTGCCGGGTTCGTAAAGCTTGGCATAGCCCTTGTAGCCATCGGCCTGCAGGATGCCGCGCGTCTGGGCGAGATGCCCATGGACGTGCTCTTGCTTCCAGTCCGGGGCGAAGCGGTAGACCGCCCCGGGTGGCGCGGTTCCGGCCCAGGGGCGTGGATCGCGGACATAGGCCCAGATGCGTCCCTGCTTCACCCCCTTGCCGAGGCCGCGGTCCTTGAGGGATCGGTCCAGCACCCGGATCGGGGTGTCGTCGGCATGGAGGAGATCACTGGCCATCACATCAGCCTCGATCCGCTCGATCAGCGGCGCCAGCACCTGCATCGCGCGCCCGCACCAGTCGACCAGCGTGCTGTCCGGGATGTTGGCCCCCATCCGGGCGAAGATCTCGTTCAGGCGATACAAGGGAAGATGGTCATCGAACTTGGAGACGAGGATCCAGGCCAGAAGGGCCGCGCTCGCCATGCTGCCGGGGATCGGACGGCTGGGCGCGGGCGCCTGAACCATCTTCTCGCAACGACGGCAGGACTTCTTCAGCCGCGCGATCTGCAGGACCTTCAGCTGTGCCGCCACGAGGTCGAGCATCTCGCTCATGTCCTCGCCCACAAGGCGCAGGTCGCCGCCGCAATCCGGGCAGCAGCTGCCCGGGTCGAGCTCGCGCCGCTCCCGCGGGGTAGCCTCCGAGACGCGGGGGCGACGGCGCGGCTTGCCGGCGTCGACGTCATCGGTCGTGACCTCAAGGGCGGCATCCGCCTCGTCGCCGTCCGCCGGGGTGGTGGCGCTTTCGGCGCTGGCGATGAGCAGATCCTCGAGCGCCAATTCCAGCTGTTCGATCTCGCGCTCGATCTTCTCCGAGGACTTGCCGAAGGCCTGCTTCTTGAGCTTCGCAATGCGCAACCGCAGCGTCTGGATCAGCTGGTCATGCGCCCGGATCGTCGCCGACATTTTCGCGTTCTCCGCCCGCAAGGCGACAATCATCGCCTTCAGAACAGCGGGATCTTCGGGAAGGATGGGCGTGTCGCTCGACATGCCATCACCTACCACACCCGATCAGGAATCTCCATAAAAACAAGGCATTTCAGGCAGATAAATCACCCCACCCGGGCTGGTGGCGCACCCCAGTCCGGCCGCCGCCAGTCGATACCCTCCCACAGCATCGCCAGCTGCGCCGAAGTCAGCCGCACCGCCCCCGAGCTGGTGTTTGGCCAGGGAAAGCGCCCGCGCTCAAGGACCTTGTAGTAAAGGCAGAACCCCTGGCCGTCCCAATAAAGCAGCTTCAGCCGATCACCCTTGCGCCCCCGGAAGGCGAAGACCGCGCCGCCGGTCGGCTTCTGGCGCAGCACATCCTGCGCAAGCGCCGCCAGCCCGCCGATCCCCTTGCGCATATCCGTCGGCCCGCAGGCCAGATACACCCGCACCCCGGTGCCCGGCCCGATCATGCGGCATCCACCGCGCGGATCAGGCGGGACAGTGCCGCATCGTCTATGTTGCTTTCGAACCGAAGCACGCGGCCCTTCGCAAGCCGCAACTCAACCCAGACCACTGGAGTGGCGGCCGGCATGCGATCCTCCACCATCGTCAGATCCATCGCGGGCACCATGCCGGCGGGCAAGAACAACGCGCCCGCATCAGGTGACCACAAACCCTTCCGCTTGAGTTCATGACGCCAAGCGTAGATCTGCTGGCGCGTCACCTCATGGCGTTGCGCCACCTGGGTCACCGTCGCGCCGTCGATCCCCACCGCGCTCACGATCGTCAGCTTTACCTCGTCGTCCCAACGCCGGCGCCGCTCAATACCAAGAACTTCGCCCCGCATCGCCCCTCCGCGCATAAGAGACGTCGCAAACGACGTCGCTATGCACGTGTCTTAGGGCCTTACGCCGAAATCCGGCAGGCGGTGCCAACCGGGTGGTTACCATGTAAGCTTCGCCAAGGGTTGGTCCTCAGACCGACGAGAGATCACGCTGTAGCGCTTGCAAACCGAGCTGGAGGCGGTCTTGAGGCCCAGGCCGAACTTTCCAAGGCTCTTTGCGTCGGGGCGCCTGTCCGCACCGTACCGCATGGCGTTCCGGACTTCCTCTTGGTTCATCCCGTGACCATCGTCGCCGAAATAGACGACCTTCCGTCCGTCATGCAGGAGCTGGATTTCGATGTTGATGTTCTCTGCGCCTGCCGCGATCGAGTTGTCGATGATGTCCGCAGCCGCGGTCTTGACGTTGTAGCCGGTGTCGCGCAGGCCATAAATCAGCCGCGAGGCGTTCGGGTCGTTGATAAGGTCGTTCATCTTCGTGTTTCCTGCTCGCCGGATGAAATTCCGGACCTCGTGCGCCTGTTGGTCGACAGGCCATCCGATGACAATTCTGCACTTGTTTCAGTGCCCTGCAACCATGCGGCGATGATGCTGATCAAATTGTCCACCTGAAACGACCGCGTTGCACATTCCCAGACGACAAGAACCCGCCAGCCGCAGCCCAGCAGAGCCTCGATTGCGCGTGTGTCCCGCTCCCGGTTGGCTTCGATCTTTGCGGACCAGAATTCTGGCCGGGTCTTGGGAATGCGAAAATGCTTGCAGTCAGCGTGACCATGCCAAAAGCAACCGTTAACGAAGATAGCGCACCTGTGCTTCCGCATGACGATGTCCGGACAACCCGGGAGGGAACGGACGTGCAACCTGAACCGGTAGCCGACGGCGTGAAGAGCCGTGCGCAGGACCAGTTCCGGCCGGGTATCCGCCGAACGGATACGCGCCATCATCTGTGATCTGGTCAGTGGCGCCTTGCTTTCAGCCAACACGTTCCCTTCGCGACCGGAGGGCAACCGTGTTGGTTAGCCATGGAGCCATCGCTTCGGCGATCGCAACCGAAACGGGCGCCGCAACGGCGTTGCCGAACTGCCGATATGCTTGGGTGTCACTTACCGGTATCTTCCAAGGGTCGTTGGAGCCGGGACGGTCGAAACCCATGAGGCGCGCGCATTCCCGCGGGGTCAGCCGACGTGGGTTCTTTCCGGGCTGCTTGACCAAGATTTCAGACCCATCCTTGTGATACCGGGCGCTGAGTGTTCGGGCCACGTTCTCGGGGCCGACCAGCCCGAAACCGAACCCGTTGCCTGCACGGCGATGCTTCTCGGCGTACCGCTGCAGGTACGACCAGAGGCCATCAGTCAGCGTGTAACGGTCGTTGACCTTGCCGAAGTTGCCGGTCGTGTAATGCCCATCTGCGGCTTCCGACCCGTCCTCGGGGTGGAGGATCGATGCGAGGGTAGGGTTGGGCCCCGGCGGAACGAACACATCATCGAAGGAGAAGGTCGTCTTGTAGTCTCTGCGGAACCCGGAAATGAAAATTCGCTCACGATGCTGCGGCACCCATGAACGGGCGTCAATCACACGGTAATCAACCTCGTACCCCAGTTCGTCCAAGGCATGCAGGATGACCCGCATCGTGTTGCCCTTGTCATGGCTCAACAGATTCTTGACGTTCTCGAGCAAGAAGGCCCGGGGCTGGTGATGGCGCAAGATTCGGACGACGTCGAAGAACAAGGTTCCCTGGGTCTCGTCCGCGAACCCATGAGCTCGACCGAGCGAGTTCTTCTTGCTGACGCCAGCCAAAGAGAACGGCTGGCAGGGAAATCCGGCTAGAAGCAGATCATGTTCAGGAATGTCCGACGCGGCAACCTGCGTGATGTCACCAGCGATTTCATGGTCGCTTCCAAAGTTAGCGCGATAGGTCTCCTGAGAGAACTTGTTCATCTCGCAGGTGAAGACGCATTGTCCACCAATTGCGTCGAAGCCACGCCGGAGGCCCCCGATTCCCGCGAACAAATCGATGAACTTGAAGGGTGCTTCGGAGTGTTCCATGAATGTTTCCTGCTCGCTTGTCGCCACAATATCCTGGGCCTTGGGATCAAGCCGTCCGCTGATGCTATGCTAGGCAGCCTTCGCTGTCGATGGTCTGAGCGTCGCCGCAAGGTCCGCGATCATGATGTTCTATCATTGGTCCATTAACAGATCGGTTTGAAAACAACCGCGTCTTCGGTTCGGAGTTGCCCGACCCGCCGAGACATGACCGGGTTCTGGTCGGACGCCGGATAGCATGGCAAAGCCGTCAAGCCCACGGCCTGATTTTCGGCATCGCAGCCGTCACCTCGAGCTCTCGCAGCATACCGGCCGTAATCAGCCCCT
>JBKHWC010000132.1:0-5313 GCA_046569765.1 Alphaproteobacteria bacterium
CGATGTCGGACTACCTGCTGACCGGCGCGGTGCAGAACGCGCTGAACATGCCGAACGTGACGGCGGAAGAGGCGGCGGTGATGGGCCCGTGGATCAAGCTGGCGGGCCATCTCGGCGCCTTCATCGGCCAGATGACGGACGAGCCGATCAAGGCGATCAACATCCTCTATGACGGCTCGGTCGCCGAGATGAACCTCGCCGCGCTGAACCAGGCGGTGATCGCCGGGGTGCTGAAGGCGCAGAACCCGGACGTGAACCTTGTGTCCGCCCCCGTGGTGGCCAAGGAGAAGGGCATCCAGATCTCGACCACGCGGCAGGATAAGACCGGGGTCTTCGACGCCTACATCAAGGTCACCATGGTCACCGACAAGCGCGAACGCTCGGTCGCAGGCACCTGCTTCTCGGACGGCAAGCCGCGCTTCATCCAGATCAAGGGCATCAACATCGACGCCGAGATCGGCCGGCACATGCTCTACACCACCAACGAGGACGTGCCGGGGATCATCGGGCTTCTGGGCATGACCATGGGCAAGAACAACGTCAACATCGCGAACTTCACCCTCGGCCGCTCCGGCGTGGGCCAGGACGCGATCGCGATCCTCTACCTCGACCAGCCGATCGACCCCAAGGTGATCGAGACGCTGGAAGGCACCGGCATGTTCCAGCAGGTCAAGGCGCTAGAGTTCGACGTCGCCTGACCCACCCTGCCTCGGCCGGGCAACCCGCCTGGCCGAGGCCCACATGCTCCTCCCCGACCTCCTTCACGCGCTGGCCGACCTCACGGCTGCCGAACCCCGCCCCGAGGCGCAGTCCACGGCCCAGGCCCTTCGCGCCGCCGCCGACACCGACTTTGCGCTGCAAGCGCCCTCCGCGTTGTCCCCTGGCATCCTGCACACAGCCGCACTGCCCGACGCCGATCTCGTTGCGAAACTGATCCACGACGCCCACCCCTGTCTGCCCTGGCAGGACAGCCCCGCCGCCTCGCTCCAGTCGACCTCCCTCCGCGCGATCAAGTCGATCGTCACGCTCCTCGGCCCCGGCGCGCCGATCCCGTCTGAAACCCTCCTCTTCGGCCTCTTCTATCAGGCCCCCGACAGCTATTATCCCCTCCACGCCCACAATGCAGCCGAGACCTACACGATCCTCTCGGGCACCGCCCGGTGGCAGGCCGGGGACCGGCGCATGACCGTCGCAGCGGGAAAGGTGATCCACCACTCGCCCAACCTCCCCCACGCGATGCGCGCCGGGCCCGACGGCTTCCTCGCCATGTGGCGCTGGTCCGGCGACATCGGCTTCGACAGCTACCGGATGCTCCCCGACCCGGAAGCCTGAGCCCCTTGCCCTTTCACATTTGCACAAATATCCCGGGGGTCCGGGGGCAGCGCCCCCGGGGGAAGACAAGGGAACCCCATGCACCTTTACGCCATCGGCGACATCCACGGGCATCTGAACCTTCTGCAGGCCGCCCATGACCTCATCGCCGCCGACATGGCCCGCCATGGCCCGGGGCAGGTGATCCATGTTGGCGACCTTGTGGATCGCGGGCCGGACAGCCGGGGCGTCATCGACTTCCTGATCCGGGGGCTTGCCGAGGGGCGCGACTGGGTGGTCCTGAAAGGCAACCACGACCGCATGTTCGCCCGCTTCCTGAACGACCCGTGGGAGCCGGAGCCAGGCTTGCGGGCCGAGCTTTCCTGGCTGCACCCCCGACTGGGTGGACCTGACACCCTGCGCTCATATGGCGTGGCCAATGCCGCCGACCGCCCGATCGACAAGGTCCACGCCGAGGCGCTGCAGGCCGTGCCCGCAGCCCATGTCGCTTTCCTTGCCGCGTGTCCAACCCTGCACCAGGCGGGCGAGGCGGTCTTCGTCCATGCCGGAATCCGCCCGGGTGTCGCCCTGGCTGACCAGACCGAGACCGACCTGGTCTGGATCCGCGAGCCCTTCCTGACCGAGACCGCCAGCTTCGGCCCGCTGGTCGTTCACGGCCATACCGCGCTTGAGGCCGCGACGCATTACGGCAACCGGCTGAACCTCGACAGCGGGGCGGCTTATGGCGGGCCGCTCTCGGCCGTGGTGATCGAGGGACGCGAGGCCGCGCTGCTGACCGCCGGGGGCCGCCAGCGGCTGGAGGTCGCGCGCTAGGGGTGCTCGCGCCGGATCAGCCGCTTGACCGACCGCCGGCCGAGATAGCCGAAGACGATCCCGCCCATCACGACCACTTCCACGATTGCTGGGCCGGACGGCAAGCCGTTGCGCAACAGCGCGACCGCCATCAGCGCCAGACCCCCGAGGCTGAACCAGAGCCAGAACCACAACTCGCCCCGGGTGGGGCCGAAGCGCCAGGGGTTCTTTCCCGTCATTGCATGCCTCCTGCGCTGCGGTCACAGCGATCGATAAACGTCCGGCCCTCTGGTATGCCACACTTTACCCGCCCGGCGCGGCATGATTGCCTGCCGCCCATGACCCTGACCAGCCCCCAAGACCGCCTCACCCCGATCCTGACCACGCTCGGGATCATCCTGCTTACGGCCTTCTACCTGCTCTGGATCGGTCGCGAGCCGATCTGCACCTGTGGCTATATCCGCCTTTGGCATGGCGAGGTGGTCAGCGCCGAGAACTCGCAGCACCTGACCGACTGGTACACCCCCAGCCACATCATCCACGGCTTCCTGTTCTACGGGGCGCTCTGGCTGGTGGCGCGACGGCTGTCCTTCGGCTGGCGCTTGTCGCTCGCCACCCTGGTCGAGGCCCTGTGGGAGATCATCGAGAACTCGGATGCGGTGATCGAGCGCTACCGGACGGTCACGATCTCGCTGGATTACTACGGCGACAGCGTGATCAACACCGTCTTCGACCTGTTCGCGATGATCCTGGGCTTCTGGCTGGCGGCGCGGCTGCCGGTCTGGGCGACGGTCGCGCTGATCCTTCTGTTCGAGGGCGTGACGACGTGGATCATCCGCGACGGGCTGGCGCTGAATGTGCTGATGCTGCTTTACCCGCTGGACTGGATCGCGGAATGGCAGGCCGCGCGCTGAACCGCCGGAAATCGAAACGATTTCCGGGCCGGAATTCTTCTTCAGAATTCCGCCGCCATCACACGCGCATCCGCCGCAGGGACATCAGCGCCGCCGCCATCATGACCAGCGTGACCCCTGCCAGGATCCAGAAGAACCCGCGCTCACCCATCGCGGCCATCAGCGGTGCCAGCAGAAGCGGCGCGCTGATGCCGCCCGCCAGGCCCGAGGCGATGATCGTCGGAGGCACCCGCAGGTCCTCGCCCATCTTGCCGCTGGCGGTGACATAGAAGCCGGGGAAGAACAGCCCGGCCGGTGCGCCCATCGCGACGAAGAATAGCGCCGGAGACAGGAAGACCGCCCCCACCGCGCAGGCAAAGGCCACGACCATGGCGCCGGTGTAAAGCAGGAAGGGCGGGATCCGGTGCGCGAAGAAGATCAGCACCACGCGGGCGACAAGGAAGACGACGAAGAAGGCCGACAGAAGCCCGGCCGCCGTGGTCTCGGCGATCCCCGCCCGGATCAGCGCCGTCGGTCCCAGGCCGATCAGGCTGGCCTCCAGCCCGATGGCTACCGCGCCGAAAGCCAGGATTCCCCAATGCGGCCGGAAGGCTCGGGTTTCGCCCTGCGGGGCCACGCCCTCACGTCTGGCCGGTCCCGCGAAAAGCCAGATCACTGCCGCAAGCCCCGCCGTCAGGCCGAAGGACCAGCGCGGATCGCTGCCAAGCGCCACGAAGACGAGGGGCGCGGCGATGGCCCCGACGCCGAAGGTGGCGTTCAGCAGGCTCAGCATCGAGGGCCCATGCGTCCCGAAGGCGCGCAGGACCCGCGGGTTGAAGACCGCCGTCGACATCCCGTAGCCCATGCCGAAGACCACAGCGGCCCCCACGGTCGCCCACCAGCCGGCCAGCGCGGCAATCCCGGCGGCGCCCAGGGCCATCGCTCCCAGCGCATGGCGCGGCGTGACCCCCGCCCCGCGCAGGTACATGATCGCCACGCCAAGGAAGCAGCCCACCCAATGCGCCGAGATCAGAACGCCCGCCTGCGCCTCGGTCACCGCGAAGATGCGCGAGAAGGCTGGAAGTGCCGGGCCGTACAGCGATTGCCCCGCACCCATCATGACGAAGCTCGCCACCCCGGCGAACAGCAGCCCCGCATGGGCCCGGATCAGGTCTTTCAAGAAAGGTCTCCAGCTCGTTGGCCTCCCATCTCCCGGCCGGGTTACGCTGTCAATGCAGCGCGTGACGCCACGTCCCCTCTGCAACCTCGGCCGCTTCGTGCAAACTGCGGAAAACCCCGGAGAGACTCATGACCGAGATCCACATCCTGTCCGCCGCCCGCACCGCCATCGGCGGCTTTGGCGGCTCGCTTGCCACGCTGCCGCCCATCGACATCGCCACCCATGCCGCAAAGGCCGCCCTGGCCCGCGCCGGGGTCGAGGGCGCGCAGATCGGCCAGGTCGTCATGGGCCACGTCATCAACACCGAGCCACGCGACATGTACCTGAGCCGCGTCATGGCGATGAACGCTGGCATCCCCGAGACGGTGCCCGCGATGAACGTCAACCGCCTTTGTGGTTCGGGCGCGCAGGCCGTGGTCTCGGCCGTGCAAGCCCTGAGCTCAGGCGATGCCGAAATGGCGCTGGCTGGCGGGGCCGAGTGCATGAGCCGCTCGCCCTACATCCTTCCTGCCGCACGTTTCGGGCAGAAGATGGGCGATGCGCGGGCGCTCGACATGATGACCGGCGCGCTGACCTGCCCCTTCGGGACCGGGCACATGGGTGTCACGGCCGAGAATGTGGCGGCGCGCGACGGCATCAGCCGCGCGGATCAGGACGCCTTCGCGCTGGAAAGCCAGACCCGCGCCGCCCGCGCCATCGCCGAGGGTCGCTTTGTCGACCAGATCGTTCCGGTGGAGGTCGGTGGCAAGAAGGGGACTGTCACCTTCGCCGTGGACGAACACCCCAAGGTGACCACAGCCGAGGCCCTTGCCGGACTGCGGCCTGCCTTCCAGAAAGACGGCACGGTGACCGCTGGTAACGCCTCTGGCATCAATGACGGCGCGGCAGCCCTTGTACTCTCACGGTCCGACAAGGGCTCCCGTGCCCGGATCATGGGCTACGCGCTGGCGGGGGTGGACCCGAAGGTGATGGGTCTTGGCCCGATCCCGGCCGTGCAAGCCTTGTGCGCAAAGCTGGGCGTCAAACCCCAGTCCTTCGACGTGGTGGAATCGAACGAGGCCTTCGCGGCCCAGGCCCTCGCCGTAAGCCGCGCGCTGGACCTCGACCCCGCGAAGG
>JBKHWC010000133.1:0-5255 GCA_046569765.1 Alphaproteobacteria bacterium
GCGAGGTTTGTTCGGCCGTTACCGCCATGTATCTGGGTCGCGTCGCCGAGGAAGGGGTTGCGAAGGCTCTCTTCGCCGACCCCGCCCATCCCTACAGTCAGGCGCTTCTATCCGCCGTTCCCTCGCCCGATCCGCGGATCGAGGCGACACGTCCGCGCATCCTGCTGGCGGGCGACCCACCCAGCCCGCGCAATCCGCCGCCTGGGTGTCGGTTCTCAACGCGCTGCCCGGTGGTCGAACCACGCTGCCGCGAAACGGAGCCTGCCCTTCGGGCCGTGCAGCATGGTGGAGCTGCGGCCTGCCACCTTGCCGACGCAAACATTCATGCCATGATCTGACGCATGCACGACCACGCACCCGATACACGTCCGGCAACCTTGCACGCCCGTATTCGGGCCGAGGTGGAGGCACGCATCCTGTCTGGCGAGTTAAAGCCGGGCGATCGTCTTCCGACGGAAACGGAAATGATGGCCCGCTATAGCTGTTCACGGATGACGGTGAACAAGGCGATGGCCTCACTTGCAGCAACAGGACTGATCATCCGCAATCGCCGCGCGGGCACCAGCGTCGCCCGGCCAAAGATGCACGCAGGTGTGCTGACGATCCCAGACATTCGCGCCAACATCGAGGCGCGCGGGGCCCGCTATGGCTATCAAGCCGTCCTCGATGAACTGCGCCCGCCCTGCTGCGTGCATTTGGGGTCCGAAGGACATCATTTGGGCCAAAGCCGCTTCGTCCGCTCTATCCATCACGCAGATGACAGTCCCGTTCTTATCGAGGACCGGCACATCTTTCTCGATGCTGTGCCCGGTGCAGCAGAGGCGGATTTTCGAACCGAACCGCCCGGACCTTGGTTGCTGGGACATGTGCCCTGGACAGAAGCCGAACATCGGATTGCAGCAATCGCCGCCGATCCGCTGACGGCCCGCTGCCTTGAGATCAGCATCGGCATGCCCTGTCTATTGGTAGAGAGGAGGACGTGGCGCGGTGACGAAACCTTGACGATTGCCAAGCAGGTATTCCGTGGTGACTCCTTTGATCTGACAGCTAGATTTGGACCTTCGTCCTGATCCCGTCAGCTTGCTAGGCCGTGTGTGATCCACGCAAGCGCCAGATACCGACCGCCTTTGGCCAAGGCAACTATCAGCAAGAATCGCCCGAATGGTTCGCGCAGCACGCCCGCGACAAGGGTTAAGGGATCGCCGATCACGGGAACCCACGAGGCCAACAAGCTCCAATGTCCCCAACGCGCATACCAGCCTGTGGCCTTATCGATCTGCGTTACGGATGCTGGAAACCAGCGGCGGCCGGCAAAGCGGATAAGAAACCTACCCATCGCCCAGTTCACAGCAGAGCCGAGCACGTTGCCGACAGTTGCAACCAACAGAAGCAGCCAGACCGGTTGGTTCGCTGAAAGGATCAAAGCAACCAGCACCCCCTCGGACTGTGCAGGGATCAGCGTGGCGGCGGCAAAGGCTGCCAGAAACAAACCACCAGGCTCGATCATGATCAGGCCGCGCGTGGCCAGCGGCGGTGCAGATCGTCGATTACGAAGGTATGAGCGTGATGGGGCCCATGTTCGGCCAGATGCGGGTGATCAGGTGGCAGGTCCGGGTGGTCGTGCGCCATTTCACTGGCGTCCTGCGTCGGCCAGATGCGCAACACGGCCACAAGCCCTAGCGAGCCGATCCCGGCAAGAACGAGGGCCGCAGCCGTCAGCCCCGCCCCTGCGCCGATCCAGCCCGCCAGCGGATAGGTCACCAGCCAACAGGCATGCGACAGCGCGAACTGCGCGGCAAACACAGCGCCCCGGTCAGCTTCGCGCGCGGAACGGTTGATGATGCGGCCAATGGGCGTCTGCGTCAGCGAAAAGCCAAAGCCTATAACCGCCCAAAGCGCGATCAGCACGGGAAGGCTGCCCACCAGAGGCACCAGCGCCACACCCGCGACCATCAGGGCGGCGCCTCCGATCATCACCGGGCGGTCCGCCAGCCGGTCAAGGATGCGGGGCAGAAGGAACGCCGCCAGCATCGACCCCGCGCCAAAACCCGCGAAGGCCAGCGCCACGGATTCCTCGCCCAAACCCAGCCGGGCCTGCACCAGAACCACGGTGTTCACATAGACCATCGCACCGGCGGCAGCGACGGCTGCCTCCATCACCATCAGACCGCGCAGGCGCGGCGTTCGGGTGTAGATGCGGATGCCCTTGGTCACATCGGCCCAGAAATGACCGGGTTCGACTTGCGCCCGACCCGGCAAGCGCGCTGTGACCACCAAAAGGGCAGAGGCGACAAAGCCCACCACGGTGCCGGCGAACAGCACCGGAAAACTGACCACGGTCAGGAGAAGCGCCGCGATCATGGGCGAGGCGAGTTGTTCCAGATCCTCGGCCAGACGTAGCAGCGAAAGAGCGTTGGTATAGTCGTCTTCATCCTTCAAGACATCCGGGATCACCGCCTGGAAGGCAGGCGTGAATCCAGCCGAGGCGGCTTGGAGGAAAAAGATCAGCACATAAATCTGCCAGACCTGGTCAACGAAAGGCAGGCAGGCGATGACGCCCGCGCGGATCAGGTCCAGTGCCACCAGAAAGGCCCGGCGCGGCAAGCGTTCGGCGATGGCGGCCGCTACCGGGGCCAGCGTGACATAGGCCACCATCTTAATGGCCAGGGCGGTGCCGAGCACGGCACCCGCGTTGTCACCTGCGAGCTTCCAAGCCAGAAGACCAAGTGCCACGGTCGCAAGACCTGTGCCCACCAACGCCACGATCTGTGCGGCAAAGAGGTGGCGAAAGGTCGGGTTTTTCAATGTTCCAAGCATGTGTGGCTTTCAATGGTGATGCCCGTCCGGCTCCACCATGCGGAACGGAAGGGTTTCGGATGTGTCACTCGCGGTCAACACGAGCGTTGCGTTGAACTCATGTGGCTCGGCAGGCACGGCATGGCTGGTCAAGCTGTGGTGGTTGTCCATGTTCGGCATAAGCTCCAGAACTTCCGGGCCATCGGGGCGATCAATCACCACCTTTGCCGATAGTCCCTCGACGTGCCGCGCCAGCGTTAGGCGCATTCTTTCACCACCTGGCGTATCCACAATCTCTACCAGACCCGCAGCAAGCCCGGTTTCGAACCGGAACGGTTCTGGCGCATGGTGGTGCGAATGTGCGTCAGAATGGTGCGGCGCGGCAGCATGACCGGTGCTGTCATGAGCTGGCGCTTCGATCCGGATCGAGACCTGCGACAGGACCGGCAGATGTGCGAAGAGTTCCGTCCGCATGTGATCAACGATCCGCAACGCGTTAGCCAGGGGCAATGTCTCATCGATCTGGACGGACATTTCTGCGTGCAGCCGGTGGCCCAGCCAGCGCGCCTGAACCGCATGAACACGCTGCACCCCTGCGACATGCTCGGCGACGTGATCGATTTCGTTCAGGATGTCCGGCTCAACGCCATCCAGCATGCGGGTCAGCACGGCCCGTGCGGATTGCCAGACAATCATGAAGATGGCTGCCGTGATCACCAATCCAACAATCGGATCGGCCAGCGGAAATCCCATCCAGACACCGAGGGCTCCCAGAACGACGGCGAGGCTGGTAAAGCCGTCGGTGCGGGCATGATAGCCATCGGCGATCAGGGCGGCCGAATTGATTTCGCGCCCTACGCGGATGCGAAAAATGGCGACCGCCTCGTTGCCGAAAAACCCGATGACACCGGCAGCCAAGACCCAGCCAAGATGCGTGATGGGTTGCGGGTCAATGAGGCGCAAGATCGATTGGTAGCCCGCGACGATGGCCGAAAAGAGAATGATCGCCACGATGAACAGCCCGGCAAGATCCTCGACCCGGCCCAGGCCGTAGGTAAAGGTGCGCGAAGGCTTGCGGCGCGCCAGCATGAAGGCGATCCAGAGCGGAATCGCGGTGACCGCATCCCCGATATTGTGAATCGTATCGGCAAGCAGGGCGACCGAGCCCGAGATTAGGACCACGATCATCTGTGCCGCCGCGGTCAATGCCAGGAGCACGAACGACCATTTTATCGCCCAGATACCGCGGCTCGTGGTGGCGATGGTCGGGTCGATCACACCGTGCGTGTGACCATGCCCCCCGCTCCCATGGTCATGCCCCCCGGAATGGCCGTGTCCGTGGCCACCAAGAACGTGGTCGCCGTCCCCATATCCGAGCCAAGACAATAACGATTTCATGTGGTGTCCCTTTCACAGGTACTTGGCGATCAACTTGAACTCGTCGATCTGCGCCCGGTCGCCTTTGGCCAACGGCTCTGCGATCGCATCGAGGCAATGGTCGATGTGATCGTGGATGAGCGCCTTCTTGGCCTGAACGATGGCTTTCTCTACAGCGAGAAGCTGCTGGGCGATGTCGAGACAGGGTCTATCCTGTTCGAGCATCTGGATCACGGAGCGCAAATGCCCGTCGGCGCGGCGCAAGCGCTTGATGATTTCGGGATGACCGGTGTGGGTGTGTGCGTCGCTCGTCATGATCCTATCCCCCTGGAGGGGATACCACTAGGGCCGACCAACTCACATTGCAAGGGTCGACTTCAGGCCAGGAGGCTTTCACCGACCCCAGATGCTCAATTTGCAGCGGTCGCCTTGATGCGTTTTCGATGTTGCTGTAAGGGTTTGGAAACCTCGGGAGAGGGAAAAAACGTCAATAGGCGAGCAGGCGTGTCGGGCAAAAGTGCGCAATTGGGAACAAGACCAGTCTGGGCCAGAGTTTTCTGGTCCGTTGCTGTTATCTGCGCCTTGCTCATCGCGCCGCTGTTCACAATCACGACTCATGGCCCGGGTGCCTATGCCGAGGCAGTGGCAGCTGCGGCCGAGGATCTCGCTCATGGTCACTCACACGACTTCAGTGGCGACGGGTCCGCTTCCCATGATGCAACGGACCATGAGCATCAAAGCTTCGCAGTGATCCCGCGGGCTGAACATCCGATCCCGGACGAAGAGGCCGACGACCTGTACATCGAAGCATCTTTCGCATCTGGACTTGACCGGAGTGGGCCACGAAGGCCCCCGCGTCTCGACGTCTGACCTGCCGCCGTTTGCGGCGTCAACCTTTCGAGACACCTCTTCAAGGAAACAACCATGAGTCATAGGACGCAAACCTCGTGGTTTGCGGATCACGGCCCGTTAAGGGTCATGGTCCTGCTTGCCACAATCGCAATAACGCTTCTTTGGGCAGAAGCGGCACTCGCCCACGCCGTCACACTTGGCGACAAAGGCTATATTCAGGAAATCACCGG
>JBKHWC010000134.1:0-5241 GCA_046569765.1 Alphaproteobacteria bacterium
AAAGGACAAGGGTTGGCTAGCAATCGCCGGTCTGGGACCAGGAGACGAGGCACTCGTCACACCCGAAGTCACCGCCGCGCTGGCCGGGGCTACGGACGTGATCGGGTACATTCCCTATGTCGCCCGGATAGCTGCACGCGAAGGCCTGACGCTTCACCCCTCGGACAACCGGGTGGAGCTCGACCGCGCCGCTCTGGCGCTCGATCTTGCGGCGCAGGGCCGCAGGGTCGTTGTCGTATCGTCAGGTGATCCGGGGGTGTTCGCGATGGCCTCGGCGGTATTCGAAGCGCTTGAGGCAGGTCCTTCCCGCTGGCGGACGCTGGATATCAGGGTGCTGCCGGGCATCACCGCCATGCTGGCCGCCAGTGCACGGGCCGGGGCACCGCTGGGTCACGATTTTTGCGCGATCAATCTTTCCGACAACCTGAAACCCTGGGCCATGATCGAAAAGCGGCTGCGGCTGGCCGTGGAGGCGGACTTTGCCTTGGCGCTTTACAACCCCCGCTCGAAGGCACGTCCCGAAGGCTTCGCCCGTGCGCTGGCCTTATTGAAGGAGCTGTGCGGCGATGATCGCCCGATGCTGTTTGCCCGCGCCGTCACAACGCCGCAGGAAGATCTGCGCATCGTGCCGCTGGGCAAGGCGCACGATGAAATGGCCGACATGCGCACCACGGTGATCGTGGGATCAAGCCGGACGCGGATCATCGAACGTGCGGCAGGCCCTATCCTCTATACGCCCCGGTCCGTTGCGGAAGTGGCCTCATGACCAAGCCATTCCAGCACATCTTCTGCGCGACAGACCTCGATCCGGTCACCGATCACCGGGCGGTCGATCATCACGACCGGAAGCTTGAGCTGGCGCGCAGCGACAAGCTTTGCCTCGGCGCCCGTGCCACCGGCGTTCTTGCACACAACAAGGTCGATCATGTGAGACTGCATCAGCAGCCGATCACCTTCAGCCGTAAACGGCCCGCGATCGATGACAAGGTCGTGGGAGGGCAGGCCTGGGGGCGCAGCCGGAGGGTCAACAAAGCGCAGCAGGTAGTGATGCTGCGGCTGTGCGGCAAAGGCTTCCACATGCATTCGGCCCAGCGCGAGCAGGATGCGGCGCGGCGTGCCCGCAAGTTTGGCCACCGCAGCGGCAGTGTCTCTCACGCATGTCCAGCGATCGCCCGACCCGGCCTCCCATGCGGGTCTGGTCAAGGCGATATGGGCAATCCCGGCAATCCGCGCGGCCTTTATGGCATGTGCGCTCATAGTCGCGGCAAAGGGATGCGTCGCATCGACCAGATGCGTGATGCGATGGTCTTGGAGATAGGCCACAAGCCCCGCCACCCCACCAAAGCCGCCGACGCGGATCGGCACCGGCTGTGGCCGCGGGTTGTCGGTCCTGCCCGCGTAGCTGAGTGTCGTCGCAACCTGCGCTGCCGCAAGCAGGCGCGCCAGTGCGCTCGCTTCGGTTGTTCCGCCAAGCAGGAGAACATTCGGCATGGCTGACATGGACCCTCGCGCATGGTTGACGATCATCGGCATCGGTGAAGACGGCGTGGACGGCCTGTGCTCAGCGGGCCGGGCCGCGCTGGCCAGGGCCGAACTGGTCATGGGATCGGCGCGCCATCTAGCGCTGCTTCCCGCGCTTACCTGCGCGGTCTTCAAATGGCCAGTTCCCTTTGCCGACGGCATAGCCGAACTGCTGGCGCATCGCGGGCGGCGGGTGGTCATGCTGTCATCGGGCGATCCGTTCTGGTTCGGCGCAGGCGCAAGCCTTGCGCGCCATCTCGGTCCGGCGGAATGGGTTGCGCACCCCGCGCCATCGACCTTCAGCCTTGCTGCCGCCCGGCTGGGCTGGCCGATCGAGGAAACGGCCTGCCTCGGCCTGCACGCAGCGCCGCTGGACCGCTTGTGCCCCCATATCGCACCCGCCCAGCGCGCCATTGTCCTGCTGCGCGATGGCGATGCCGTTGCCACGGCGGCGCAATATCTGACCAGCAAGGGCTTCGGCCCATCGACGCTTCATGTGATGGAAGCGCTGGGCGGCCCCCATGAACGCCTCCGCGTGACGACCGCGCAAGCCCTGCCGTTCGCAGACATTGCCCATCCCGTTGCCGTGGGCATCGCGTTCGCCGGTTCAGGCAATGTCCTGCCCGTCACATCCGGCAGACCGGATGCGTGGTTCGATCACGACGGACAGATCACCAAGGCCCCGGTGCGCGCCCTGACCCTCTCGGCCCTCGCCCCGCGTGCCGGTGAATGGCTCTGGGATATCGGCACGGGTTCTGGGTCAATCGCGATCGAATGGCTGCTGGCTCATCCCGCCAACCGGGCGACCGCGTTCGAAGCCGATCCGCTACGGGCCGGCCGCGCCCGCGCAAACGCCAAGGCTCTGGGTGTAGACCGGTTGGATGTGATCAATGCCCGGATGCCCGAAGGCCTGCCGGAAGGCCCCCATCCGCATGCTGTGTTCATCGGTGGCGGCTTGTCCGACCCGCTGCTCGATGCCCTCTGGGCCCGGCTGCCTGATGGAACGCGGCTGGTGGCGAACGCCGTGAGCCTTGAATCTGAAGCCGCTCTTACCCGTTGGCATGGCGCAAAGGGCGGCAGTCTGCTGCGGATCGAACTGGCCGATGCCGTGCCCCTTGGCCAGCGGCATGGCTGGAAGGGGCGCTATCCCGTGGTACAGTGGAGCGTCACGCTATGATCGTGGCTGGCTTCGGCTTTCGGCGCGGCGCAGGCCTCGCTTCGCTGCGGGCGGCGCTGGAACTGGCGCAGGACGGGCTGCCCCCTATAACCCATTTGGCGACCGCCATCGACAAGACGTCTGCGTTGGTACCGCTTGCAGAGGCACTGGGACTGCCGATGACCGGCATCCCATCGGCGTCCCTGTCCACCACGCCTACGCCCACCAGCTCTGCCGCCAGCCTGAAGGCACGCGCGACCGGCAGTGTCGCAGAAGCCTGCGCGCTGGTCGCCGCTGGTCCGGGCGCCCGCCTTTTGCGCACGCGCCACATCTCGCCCGATCGCATGGCCAGCTGCGCCATTGCCGAAGGATCACAGCCATGACCGTCCACTTCATCGGCGCCGGCCCCGGCGCACCCGATCTTTTGACCCTGCGAGGGCGCGACCTGATCGCCGCCAGCCCGGTCTGCCTCTATGCCGGTTCGCTGGTTCCCGTGGCTGTACTCGATCACTGTCCGCCCGGTGCCCGCATCGTCAACACCGCGCCCATGACGCTGGACGAGATCATCGCCGAGATAGCGGAGGCTGACGCCGCAGGGTGCGATGTTGCCCGCCTCCATTCGGGCGACCTGTCCGTCTGGTCGGCAATGGGCGAACAATTGCGCCGCCTGCGCGCACTGGACATTCCGTTTACGGTCACGCCGGGTGTTCCCGCCTTCTCGGCGGCAGCGGCGGCTCTGGAAGCCGAACTGACCTTGCCCGAGCTCGGCCAGTCGCTGGTACTCACGCGCACGCCAGGGCGGGCCAGCGCGATGCCGCAGAGCGAGAGCCTCGCCAATTTCGCTGTGACGGGCGCGACTCTGGCTATCCATCTATCGATCCACAACCTCGCGCGGGTCGTGGCCGATCTTGCTCCCGCCTATGGCGCGGATTGCCCCGTTGCGGTCGTCTGGCGCGCCAGCTGGCCCGACCAGCGGATCGTCCGGGCCACCCTCGACACCGTCGAAACAGCCATCGCCGGCAGCATGGAACGAACCGCGCTGATCCTTGTCGGACGGGTGCTGGGGGCGGAGGACTTCGCACAAAGCAGCCTCTACGCCCACGGCTACGACCGGCGCTTCCGCCCACAGGATGCGAGCTCGCGCTTTGCAGGAGCCGGGGAATGAGCGTTTCAGGCCTGATGATCGCCGCTCCGGCATCGGGAACGGGCAAGACTACGGTCATGCTGGGCCTGCTGCGAGCGCTGGTTGAAGACGGCGCGGTGGTCCAGCCCTTCAAGAGCGGTCCCGACTATATCGATCCCGCCTTTCACCGCGCCGCCTGCGGCCGTGCGTCGTTCAACCTCGATACTTGGGCCATGAATGGCGAGCTGATCGCTGCAATCGCGGGAGAGGCTGTTGGCGCGGACATGGTGCTTGCCGAGGCTTCGATGGGCCTTTTCGATGGTGTCGCGAGCCGGGGTGCCGTTGGCAATGGCGCCAGTGCGGACATTGCACGGACAATGGGCTGGCCGGTTGTGCTGGTGCTGGACGTGTCCGGACAAGCCCAATCCGCCGCTGCAACGGCGCTCGGTTTCAAGCATCTGGATGACACGCTGCCGTTTGCAGGCGTGATCCTGAACCGGGTGGCCAGTCCCCGCCATGAACGGCTGGTGCGCCGGGGGATGGAAGCGATAGGCATGCCTGTGCTGGGTGCCCTGCCCCGGCGCGGCGATCTCACCCTGCCAGAACGCCATCTCGGTCTGGTCCAGGCTGTCGAGCATCCCGATCTCGAGCGGGCGATATCGGACTATGCCGCATTTCTGCGTGCAAATGTCGATCTGAATGCCATCCGCCATGCCGCCAGCAGCAACAGCGCCCCGCCTCCGGCCCCCGGCCAACTGCCGCTTCCCCCTGCCCAGCGGATTGCCATCGCCCGCGATCCCGCCTTTTCCTTCGTCTATCCCCATGTGCTCGAAGGTTGGCGGCGGGCTGGCGCGGAGATCATGCCCTTCTCGCCATTGGCAAACGAGGCCCCTGCCCGCGATGCCGATCTTGTCTGGCTGCCGGGCGGCTATCCGGAATTGCACGCAGGGACCATCGCTGCAGCGACGAACTTCCTGACCGGCCTGCGCCATCACGCCAAGACCCGCCCGGTCCACGGCGAATGCGGCGGCTACATGGTTCTGGGCGAGGCCTTGGTGGACAAGTCGGGAGAACGGCATCGTATGGCCGGCCTGCTGGGGCTTGTTACCAGCTATGCACAGCGCAAGATGCATCTCGGCTATCGCCAGGCCGAACTGCTGGCACCGATAGCCGGACTGGCCAAAGGCAAAAGACTGCGCGGCCACGAGTTCCACTACTCGACGATCCTCGAGCAGACAGACGCAGCGCTGGCATGTGTAACCGATGCAGATGGCGTCGCGGTTGCCGAAACAGGCTCGTATCGCGGCCGCGTGACCGGAACCTTCTTCCACATGATCGCGAACGCATCGTGAAAGGGTTCGTATCATTTGTGGGTGCGGGCCCTGGCGATCCCGAGCTGCTGACCCTTAAAGCCGTTTCTCGTCTTGAGACAGCGCAGGTG
>JBKHWC010000135.1:0-4873 GCA_046569765.1 Alphaproteobacteria bacterium
AGTTGAACCCGGCCTATGTTGATGTCGCCATCGAGCGCTGGCAGTCCTTCACCGGCCAGGAGGCGGTGCTGGCGGAAACCGGCGAGACCTTTGCCGCCCTCAAGGCGAAGCGGCTCGCGGCATGAACGCGCCCCTCCTGCCCGGCCGGATCGAACACTGGCCGCTGGCCCGCCTCCGGCCTTACGCGCGGAATGCCAAAACCCACGACGCCGACCAGGTGGCGACGATCGCAGCCAGCAGATGGCGAGCTAATCGCGGGCCATGGCCGGGTCTTGGCCGCGGCCCAGCTAGGGCTGGCCGAAGCGCCGGTCATCGTGCTGGGCTATCTGACCGAAGCGCAGCGCCGGGCCTATCGCATTGCCGACAACAAGCTGACCGAACTGGGCGGGTGGGACGAGGCCATGCTGCTCGAGGAACTGCGCGGGCTGATGGCCGAGGACTTCGACCTTGGGCTGATCGGGATCCCCGAAGATGAACTGGACGCGCTGCTGAACGATGCCGACGACCGCGTGCCCATCGACGATGACACCGCCGACACAATCCCCGAAGCCTCGGCCGAGCCGATCACCCGCCCCGGCGACATCTGGGCGCTGGGCGAGCACCGGCTGATCTGCGGCGATGCGACCGACCCGGCCGTCGTGGCTCAGCTGATGGACGGCGCACAGGCGTCATTGATGTTCACCTCCCCGCCCTACGCACAGCAGCGCGACTATGGCGCGGCGAAGGAGAAGGTCGGCGATTGGGATGCGCTCATGCAGGGCGTCTTTGCCGCAGCGCCCGTCACCGCCGATGCCCAGTTGCTGGTCAACCTCGGCCTCGTCCATCGCGATGGCGAGTGGATCCCCTATTGGGAGGGCTGGGTCGATTGGATGCGCGCGCAGGGCTGGCGACGTTTCGGCTGGTATGTCTGGGACCAGGGGCCCGGCCTGCCCGGCGACTGGAACGGGCGGCTGGCGCCCTCGCACGAGTTCATTTTCCACTTCAACCGCCACCCGCGAAAGCCGAACAAGACGGTCGAGAGCAAGCACGCGGGCGAGACCCTCGGCGGCGGCGGGCTCCGCGGGGCCGACGGCACGGTCCATCGTAAGACCGGCTTCGGCAACGCGATCCAGAGCCACCGCATCCCGGACTCTGTGTTCCGGATCATGCGCCACAAGGGCGGGCTGGGCGCCGCCGGATCGCATCCAGCCGTGTTCCCTGTGGCGCTGGTCGAGGCGGTGCTCGAGGCCTTCACCGATCCCGGCGACCTTGTGTTCGAGCCGTTCTGCGGCTCGGGCACCCAGTTGATCGCCGCGGAACGTACCGGTCGGCGGTGCTGCGCGGTGGAGCTGGACCCGGTCTATTGCGACGTCGCCGTGCGCCGGTGGGAGGTGGCGACGGGGCGGAAGGCAGACATGGACAGTCGCAACGAAGAAACCATCCGCAAGGAGAAACGACCGAAATGATCATCAATGCACCGATCTGGCGAAACGCCGACCTCATCCGGATCATTCCGATCACGCGCGCGGACCTGAACCAGGCCATGTCCCGAAACGACTTTCGCCCGGAATATACATCGAGGCCCGGAAAGGCGCGCTGGTACAGCTGGAAAGACGTGGTGGCAGTTGCTGCGGCGCAGGAACTGCGCAAGCTGGGCCTTGGTCCGTCTGTCGCCTTCAGGCTGGTGCAAGAACATCTGTCACCTTTTCTCCGAGGCCGCATCCGCGAACCGGACGATTGCGCCGGGGTGCTGTGGCTGATCCGACCGAGCAAGGACCACCTGACCATCGAAACCCCGTGCGAGTTTCTGCGGCATACCGAAGGCGAAGATCTTCGGATCGCGCCAAACGAGAACGCCTGCATCATCGTGAATGTGGGACAGATTGCAGGGCGCGTGTTCAACGACTTGCAGGCGACCGAGACTGCCAAGGTCATCCGAAGGGAATTCCAGACTTCGACAGTGGCGGCATGACCCAATCCCGCCGCATGTCGCTGGCCGAGGCTGCGACCAACGTGATGGTCGGCTATACCCTCGCAGTCGGCATGCAGATCGTAGTGTTTCCGGTCTTCGGCATTCACATCGCGCTGGGCGATCAACTGGCCATCGGCCTCGCGGTCACCGGCGTATCGCTGGTGCGCGGGTATGTGCTGCGGAGGCTGTTCGAACGCTGGCGGCGGGACTGACCGGATCGCTGGCGCGCCGGACCCGCGACTGGTAGCCTTGTCCCATGTCGGAAGGCTGGCAGCACATCGAAATCAACGATCACGGGACCGTCGTCGTCCTGCGTCCGATCTCGGACGAGGGTAGGGCGTGGTTCGAGGACAATGTGGGCGAGCCGGAACCGGGCGGGATCTACCACCTGCGAGCCGCGGATGGCGCAGGACATCCTGCAGGCGGCGGCCCGTGATCTGCTGTCATGGCAATGAAGGACCGCCGCCCGGGCGGGGCGGCGGGGTAACACGGTTTGCGGGGAATGGTCAGGCGGGCAGCTTGTAGACCGTCCCCCTGCCCTCGACCTTATCCGCAGCGATGGGCAGACCCAGCTTCTTCTTCAGGGCCCCCGAGATGCAGCCGCGGACGGTATGTGCCAACCATCCGGTGGCCTCGACCATCTCGGCGACCGTCGCGCCCTCGGGGCGCTGGAGCATGGCAATGATCTGCGCCTGCTTCGTGCCGGGGCGGATGGCGACGGGTTTCGCGGTGCCGTTGTCTTCGGACGCTTGCGCTGGTTTCGGCCTCGCCCTCCGCGCGCTGGCGACGGCGCTGGCCACCACCGGCTCGATCCCGATGGCCTCCAGCCCGGCCTCAGTGGCGATCAGCGTGGTGCCGTGGCCATCGCCAGTCTCGCGCCACATCGGCTCGCCGCGCCGCAGGTTCGCCTCGACCTCTTCAAGCCATCCGCGGGCCACCATCTTGCCGACCACCATCTTGGCGGCGGCGCCGACCAACCCCTCGGGCAGCGGCAGGGCGAGGTTCCCCGGCCGGGTCGCGGCGCGGGACAGGATCAGGGACTGGGTGTCGGACGGGGTGGTCATTTGGCCTCTCCCTCGTCAGCAGCGGTGCGGACCAGCAGGTCCGGCCGCCCGAAGCCGATGACGGGAAGAATGAAGGCCGCGTCCTCGTCCTCGCGGTCGGGTTCGGCGAGCCAGTGCTCCATCGCCGCGCGCGCGGTGATGGCATCCGGGAACTGGCCAAGCCAACCAAGGGTACCGTCGCGGTCGATCAGGACAAGGCAGGGGGAGGATGGGCGCAAAGTCATGGGGTCGTCTCCGGTCTCGGGCCGCGATGATCGCTGCCCTTCCACGACCCCGACCCCGCAGTGCATGCGGGGCGCAGGCTGACGTGTCGAAATGTCCGTGCTTCAGGCGGCGTGTTCGCCTTCCTTGAAGGCGCTGTCGGTGATCCGGCGCAGCAGGCCCGCGTAGTGCTTCAGCGTCCCGACATGGCCCCAATGGACCTCGTCGGGGTGGGTCTCGAAATGGTCGTCGCTGAGGGCCTTCAGGCGCTCCAGCATGGTGTCGATCTCGGCCTTGGCAGCGATGAAGGCGTCGAGGGCTATGTTGTTCGAGGCGGCGCGGCGGGTGGTCATGGCGGGTCATCCTTCGGTGAGTTGCATCGTTCTGGTACGAACACCATCGCTCTGCCGGGCGAATGATCGTAGGCAAATCGGAGCAATATCATTGCGTTCTGATCGCTCGGGTCAGATCAGCCGCATCTCGGCCAGCGCGCGGCTGGCGGCACCAAGCTGGGCGGTGGGCAGTTCGATCTTCAGGTGCGACAGGACGTCGGACGCCTCGGCCGGGATCCCGCTCTCGCGCAGCGCCTGCTCGATGACCTCGGCAATGGCGTGCGGGCGGCTCAGATCGAAACCCTCGGGAAGGGCGGAATAGTCGATGCGGATGGTGGTCGTGGTCATGGTGAAGTCCTCGTCGGATCGGGGCGATGCCGCCTTTTGATGGGAACAGAGTCGCTCCAGAGGGGAAGACAATCAACGGGAATGATTGTCTTTTCCTGTTTATTTTCAATATCTTGACAGGCATGACAGCGCCATGAAAGGCATGAGCGAACGCGAGTATGCGGCCCATTCCGGCCTGTCCCGCGGTGGGGTGCAGAAGGCGCGCAAGAACGGGCGGCTGGTGGTGTACGACAACGGGTCGATCAACGCCGCAGCCTCGGATGTACGGCGAGCGGAGATGACGGACCCCGACCAGCAGCGCCGGTCTCTGGGTGGCGATGGGCTGGCGAGCGGCCCCGGCGACACGACGTCCTACATCAAGGCGCGCACGGCGCTGACGGTCTATGCGGCGCAGGAACGTCAGCTGGCCGTGCAGAAGAAGAAGGGCACGCTGGTCGACCGCGCGCGGGCAGAGACCCTTGTCTTCCGCCTGGCGCGGCAGGAACGGGACGTCTGGGTCACCTGGCCCGGACGGGTGGCCGCTCTTATGGCGGCACAGATCATGGCGGAGGTGGAACGGCAATCCGGGGCATCGGTGACGATCGAGACCGCGATCATGCAGAGGGTGCTGGAAGCCCATGTCCGCGAACAGCTCGACGCCCTCGCCGACCTCCGGGTCTCGCTTGCATGATGAGGACCGGTTTCGTGATAACGAAACGCAAAGGTCCAGTGGACCTTTGCGAGGGACGAATGCCCGGAGCGCAAGCGAAGGGCTGGACGATGACAACAATGACCTGACCGCGGGTCTCGACCTCGGCTTCGACGGCGCCGAGGACCTTTTGCGGGCCTGGCGGCAGGGGCTGCGCCCCGATCCGAACCTGACGGTATCGGAATGGGCTGATCAGCATCGCTGGCTGTCGTCGCGGGGCGCGGCCGAACCGGGGCGCTATCGCACCGCCCGCGCGCCCTATCTGCGCGAGATCATGGATGCGCTCTCG
>JBKHWC010000136.1:0-4869 GCA_046569765.1 Alphaproteobacteria bacterium
GCGTCTGGCGGATAGCCAAGGCTTCCACGTCGGCCGCATCCTGATTCAGGATGCCAGTGATCCCCGGGAAGAACTGGTCGGTCTCGGCCTTTTCGAGATCAAGGCCCGCAGCTCCGGCGATTTCCCATGCCACGTCCATCTCGGGCGAGCCATGAACGGCCCAGCCAGGCTGCTGCTCCAGTAGTGCATCGAGGACAGGCTCGAACTTGTCCTGCATCCGCGCGGCCTCGAGGATGCGCACAGCCTCGTCCGAGCCTTCGTGGAACACGGTATAGCGCAGCACGACCCGGACCTGGGTCGGAAACTGCCGCCGGATTTCCTGCACCACGGGGTGGTATGCACGGCAGGCCTCGCAGGAGGGATCGAAGAATTCAACCAGTGTGACGGGGGCATCGGCGGGGCCGAAGCTAGGGGAGTAGTCACGGACCAAGAGGGCCTGATCCTCGGTTGGCGTGGCGGCGGCCGCCGCTTCTGCCTCGGCGTCGCGGCGCTGGTTCAGCACGAAGGCGCCACCTGCGAAAGCAGCAACACCAAGTGCGGAGGCTCCAAGGATAAGGGTGCGGCGGTTCATGGGCGGTGTCCTTTCGGAAAGAGGAGACAGGCAAGGATCGCCGCAAAGGCGACCGCTGAGAGATAGGGGATCGGCAGGCCAAGAATCATCTGCGCCTCGCCGGTGCAGGAGGGGCCATTTTCAGTGCATGGCACGATCGGTGCGGGCAGGATCCCGGCGTACAGGCCCGAATGCCATGCCGCAAGTGCGAGCCCGGCGAGGGCCAACGGCAAGCCGTAGGTGCGCGCCATCCCGTCCTCCCGCCAGAGCGACAGGCCAAGGATCGGCACCAAGGGGAACATGGCGATACGCTGATACCAGCAGAGCGTGCAGGGCATCTGACCCAGCACCTCTCCGATGAAGAGCGCACCAAGCGTGGCCGCCAGAGCGATCAGGAAGGCCGCAGTCAAGGTAAGGTCGTCGCGCGACATGGATTGCGGATCAGCTTTGGTCAAGAACCGGCTCCTTACTGCGGCGAAGGGGAAGCGAGGCGACAAGGATCAGGACCGCGCCCAAGGTGATGCAGATATCCGCAACGTTGAACGTGGGCCAGTGCCAGTCACGCCAATAGAAATCAAGGAAATCAGTCACGGCGCCCTGCCGAAGCCGGTCGATGATGTTGCCAAGCGCCCCGCCCACGACCAGTGCAAAGCCTGCCCTTTCCAAAGCATGTTTCGCCCGGAATGCCATGGCGGCGAAGGCGATGGTCAGCGCGCCCGTCAGCGCCGCCATCAGAAGTGGCTTACCTGCCATGAACCCGCCCATCATGCCAAAGCTCGCGCCCGTATTGAACCCGAGGGAAAGGTTGAAGCCCGGCAGGACCGGGACCGCAGTCCCCTGCGACAGCAGCGACAGCGCTGCGGTCTTGGTCAACTGGTCTGCCACCACTGCGGCAGCAATCAGCGAAATCAGCATCACCCTTGTCATTTTACGGCCTTGCTCTTGATGCCGATCCAGCGTGGGACCGACGCGGCGTAACGATCATAGTCCGGCCCGATTGCCATGCGCAGGGCGGCCTCTTCGGACCGCACTTGCGCGCTGGCCGACCAGAGAAACAGGACTGGGGCGAGGACTGTAGGGAAAGAGGGAACCGCCATCGCAACACCTGCCAGCAGTGCCGCTTGTCCCACAAAGGTCGGGTTGCGGCTGAACCGGTAAAGCCCGCCGGAGACCAGATCGCCGGTTTCGCCGCTGACCACGCCGACGCGCCAGGATGATCCCATCGACATCTGAGCGGCAAAGGCCACCATCGCGCCAAGCCCTGCGACAAAGACCCCGACCAAGCCTAGAAGGACAGCACGCCCCTCGGTCCAGAGCGGGTCAACCTTGTGGAGCGCGGGAACGGCGAGCCAGAGGAGCGGCCCGAAGAAGGCGAATGCAAAGGCCGCGCGGAAACCGATTGCCGCCAGCCGGTCGCGCCCGGTGGCACGGGCAAACAGCCAGACCGGACGCCCCGCCGCTTGTGCGGCCAGGGCGCTGCCCCAGAAGAACAGCGCCAGATAACCGAAAAGAAGGGCCAGCGCGGCCCAGCCAAAACCGGAGATCATCTGCTCAGCCCTCGCGTTCCGGGTTAAACCGCAGCAGACGCAGGGCGTTTAGCGTCACAAGCACGGTTGCACCCGTGTCGGCGAGGATCGCGATCCAGAGGCCGGTCAGACCAAAGACCGAGGTCACGAGGAAGACGGCTTTCAGCCCGAGCGCTATGGTCACATTCTGGCGGATGTTGGCCATTGCTGCGCGCGACAGACGGATCGTGGCGGGAATGTCGGTCACCCGGTCACGAAGAATGGCCGCATCGGCCGTTTCCAGCGCCACATCAGTGCCCGATCCCATCGCCACGCCAACGCTTGCCTGTTTGAGCGCGGGGGCGTCGTTGATGCCGTCGCCGATCATCATCACGCCACCTTTACTTCCGATCTCGCGGATGTAGGCAAGCTTGTCCTCCGGCATCATGTCTGCCTCGAACTTCAGGCCGAGGCCTCCGGCGATCGCAGCGGCCGTGCGCGGGTTGTCGCCGGTCAGGATGACCGCAGTCACCCCCATGGCCTTCAACTGGCGCACCGCGTCTTTCGCATCCGCACGCGGCTCGTCCCGCATGGCGATCAGACCGAGCGGGGCCTTTTCGCGAAACACGGCGACCGCGGTCTTGCCGTCCTCCTCAAAAATCGTCGCCTGCCGAAGGCCAAGGCCATCCAGCCCGCCATGCTCCATCGCGTAGCGGGGCGAGGACACATAGGCCGCAGCGCCGCCCACGGTTGCAACAACGCCCTTGCCCATCAGCGCCTTTGCGTCTTGCGAGGGCAGCGCAGAAACGCCAGCGTCCTTGGCCTTGTTCAGGATCGCAATCGCCAGCGGGTGGCTCGAGCCGGTCTCGACGCCTGCCGCCACGGCCAGAAGTTCAGCTTCGGTGGTCGTCCCGAACGGCACCAGATCCGTCACCTGCGGGCGACCATGCGTCAGCGTCCCGGTCTTGTCGAAGGTCACAACATCCACCTTCGCCGCCGCTTCGATCACGGCACCGCCCTTCATCAACAGCCCACGCCGCGCCCCGGTGGACATGGCCGAAGCGATGGAGGCGGGGACCGAGATAACCAGCGCACAAGGGCAGCCGATCAGCAGGAGGGCAAGGCCGCGGTAAATCCAGGTGTCCCAGGGCTGGCCGAAGACCAGCGGTGGCACCGCGATGACCAGCGCCGCGACGGCGACGATGGCAGGCATGTACCAGCGGCTGAACCGGTCGATGAAGCGTTCGGTCGGGGCACGCGCCTCTTCGGCCTCTTCAACCAGACGGATGATGCGGGCGATGGTGTTGTCCTCGGGACCTTTGGTAACCTTGACCCGCAAGGCGGCCTCGGTGTTGATTGCGCCCGCAAAAACCGCGTCCCCGGGGCCGCGCGTCTTGGGCACGCTTTCCCCGGTGACCGGGCTTTCGTCCACGCCCGAAGTGCCATCCACGATCTCGCCATCGGCCGGAATCCGGTCACCGGGGCGGACAAGGACTGTCTGGCCCACAGACAGGCTTGCGGCTGGAACCTCGCGCGTGCTGTCACCTGTAACGAGTTGCGCCGTCTTCGGCACAAGATTGGCCAGCGCCCGGATCCCGTCTCGCGCCTTGCCGGCGGCCACGCCTTCCAGCACCTCGCCCACGGCGAACAGAAACACCACCAGTGCCGCCTCTTCGGCAGCATTGATGAACAGCGCGCCGACGGCGGCAATCGTCATCAGGCTTTCGATGGTGAAGGGCTGTCCCATCCGCAGCGCCGCAAAGGCGCGCTGCGCTACCGGGGCCACGCCGATCAAGCAAGCGGCAACGAAGGCCCATTTACCGATCTCGGGTGCAAGATATTCAATGACCCAAGCGGCACCCAGCAGAAGGGCGGTAAAGATGACCAATCTGCCCTTGGCGGTCTGATACCAGCGCTTGCCCCGGTCGGCGGGATCGTCATGGACATGACCGGGACTGCCGTGGCCGCTATCGTCGCGCTTGGTGCTGGCCGCCTTAGGGCCGTGGTCGTGACCAGAATGATCGTGGCCAGCGGGAGCGTGGGCGGAGTGATCATGATCTTGATGCATGTCGCTCTGCTCAGGTGCGGATTGAGCCCCCGGCAAAACGAAGTCCTTCTTCGCACCGGCGGCGCGCGGCGCAATCTCATAGCCAAGCGCACGGACGGTCTTCTCGATCTTGTCCCGCCCGGTTTGTGCCTCATCCAGCGTCAAGCGCAGGCGTTCCGACATGATGCCAACCTCGACGCCGCTTACGCCCGGCAGGCGCGTCACCGCATCCTTGATCTTGGTCGCGCAGGACCCGCAGTCCATGCCCGTCACCGTCCAGTCACAGGATGTTTCGCGTGCAGCTTCCGACATCGTCATTCCTCCTGCCGCTGAGCGGGCAGTTGCTTTCATCGAATCAGGAACCTAATGTCTCTAGCAACTATAGCTTCAAGGAGAATCTGATGCTGACTATCGGAAAGTTGGGCGAGGCCGCCGGGGTGAAGGTACCGACGATCCGCTATTACGAGCAGATCGGCCTACTTCCCGAAGCCGAGCGCAGCGCGGGCAACCAGAGACTCTACAGCCGCAAAGCGCAGGGGCGGCTGGCCTTCATCCGGCACGCCCGCGATCTGGGCTTCACGCTCGAAGCGATCCGCGACCTGCTGAGCCTGTCGGACCGACCGGATCAGTCCTGCGCTGCTGCCGATGCCATCGCTAAGGCACAGCTGGCAGAGGTTGAAAGCCGCATTGCGCGTCTGACCGCGCTGAAGGCCGAACTTGAACGGATGGTCGTGCAATGTGCAGGCGGCAAGATCGCCGATTGCCGT
>JBKHWC010000137.1:0-4826 GCA_046569765.1 Alphaproteobacteria bacterium
CGATAGGCCCGCCGCTGCGCCTCCGTCAGGTGTCCGAGCACGATCACCGGCGCTTCGGTCAGACCGAGCTGCGTTGCTGCCAGCACACGCCCGTGCCCGGCGATCAGCTCCCCGTCCTCGCCGACGAGGCACGGGACGGTCCAGCCGAACTCGGCCATGCTGGCGGCGATCTTCGCGACCTGGTCCGCGCCATGCACCTTCGCGTTGCGGGCGTAGGGCTGGAGGCGCGCAAGGGGCCACATCTCGATCCGCTCGGGGGCGAAGGCGAGGGTCATTGAGGATCCTGTCGGTGATGGGTTGGTGGCCGTTCGCGAACCGTGCGGGTGGACTCCGGCGTGGCGGGGACCAAGGGCTTGCTGCCGGACTCCGGAAGCCAGGGTGTCCAGCCCGGAGTCCACCGGCCAAGTTTCTGTTATTGCGTCACTATCCGGCGTTCCGGGGGTGGCCTCCACGCGGGGTGGACTCCCAGAAATCGGCCCTGTCGCTGGCGATATGCCGCGCTTCGCCCGCCAGCATACGCCGGTGAACAGGAAGGAACCGCACAATCAGGTGTTTGCGGATCGCAGGCGACGGTTCGAACCGGTCAGGCGCAGAGCGCTCGCCCGGTTTCGGACTTCGCCGCGGACGTGCCCTCCTGGCTTCCCCGTTGGTTCCCACCCGGACCCCGGAAGCCGTCCATCTCGCCGGTTTCAACTCCCGGCTTTGAGTGCTCCCACGGGCACTGCGGCTTGTATGGCTTGCCCTTCCTCACCGGTCTTCGTTGCCATGGCTCGTCCTTGCGCGGCGCACGTCCAAGGAGCGGGGATGGGGCATGGGCGGGTACACCCCATTTCTTGCGCATCCAGTCGTCGAAGAGGTGCTCCATCTGCGACTGCGTCAGGCTCCAGATACCAAGTCGCTGGATTGCGCTGTCGATTTCCAGTTCCGCAGCGGCCGCGGGTATGTCGAACCATTCGCCACGGATGTTCCTGACCGCATGATCCCGCTTGAACGCTGCCTCGATGCGCGAGGCAACCGCCACGCCAGGGAGCCACCAGAACCGGTGAAATACAACTTCCTCGTAGTTGCTGACCTGTACCTGCGCGAGCCGCTGCACAGGATCCTCCGAGATCCCGATCTTGACCGGGGCGCCACGCACGGGCGTGAGCAGGTAGACCGTATGGAAGCCGTTCGAACGAACGTATTCGCGAAAGCCGATCGGGCGCGCTTCCATGATTGCGACGGTCCGTGGAGGAGGAATTGTGGGGGCGCCGGAAGCCGCGGTGCTCCAACCGCAGGTTTCCCAGTCTACGGATCAGATAGCCTGCCGGAACGAAACCGTCTCGCCTTCCGATGTCTCTCCGAAAATCGTCTCACAGGACGATTTTCCTTGACAGCCGGTCGGCGTTCTCGACCACGAAGCGCCTCGACCGCTTGCCGGACGGCACCCGGCCGCTGAGCCGCCAGGCGATCAGGGCGATGCCGTATTGCCAGTGGCGATTGGCGGCCGGGCGGCTCAACCCGATCTCCCAGCCGATCTTCGTCCACGGCGTCCGGTTGGCGCGCAGCCAGACGATCCGCGCATCGTCGCGCTCCAGCCAGCGCAGCCAGAGCAGCGCTTCCTCGGCCTCGGTGATGTCGCGCGGGCCGGGCTTCGGCCGCCGCATCCGGGGCTCCTGGCCGACCTGATCGGCGAAGCTGTGAAAGTATTCGGGCCAGGCGCTGAAGTAGCCCTGCGGCCTGACCTCGGGCAGCGACCGGAACACGTCGGCCGCGCTCTCGAGCCGGTCCTCGACCATGGTGGGGGTCCACTCAGCCATTCGCAGCCTCCCGGTCGCCCGCCCGAGGCCCATACAGCTTCTCGCCGAGCTGACGCACAAGCTCGCGCTCCGGCCATGTCAGGCGATGGTCGTCGACGGAGACGGCAAGCACACCTTCGTCATGCCAGCCATCGCGCTTCACTTGGCCGGGATCCCGGCGCGTGCCGCCGTAGCCTTTCGGGTGCCATCTCATCCCAAGCCCCCGTTCGTCTCGATCGCCCAGAGCAGGATGGCGATGGCGTCGGCCTCGTTGTCGTCGGCCGGGCTGAAGCCGCGGGCGCGGACGGCGGCGACCATGGCGGCCTTGTCGGCGTTGCCCTTGCTGGTGGTGTGGCGCTTGATCGTGCCCACCGGGACGCCCTCGTAGGGCACGCCGCGCAGCTCGGCCCATGCGGTCAGCGTGGCCATGAGGCCGCCGTAGATGTGGCTCGCATCGGTGCCCGCGTGGCGGCGGACTTCCTCAAACCAAATCGCGGCGACTGGCCCCGACAGCCGGTCGATCTCGGTCAGCCAGTTGGTGAAGCGCAGGTAACGCATGCCGCCACCGTCGAAGCGGCCGGGGCGCAGCGAGACGGTGCCGCTGGTGATCAGCCCGTCATGGCCGCGGATCGCCCAGCCGGTGCTGGTGCCGAGATCCAGCGCGAGAATGCAGCGGTTGTGGGAGGCGTCGAGCGGCAGCGATTCAAACCTTGCGCCGTCGCAATTCGGGATCAGAGTCGGCTGAGCCATGATGGGTCTCCTTTGCCGGGGGCCTGTGGTGGTGGAAGACGACGGCGGTCTGGTGCTTGGCGGTACGGGGCCGCCGTCGTCGGATCGGGAAGCACAAGAGAGCGTCACGGCGGCGCGCGGGGCTGGCCCTGACGCATGGGAGGAGTGGCCAACCCTGCGGGGTGGCCCTCCCATACGTAGTATGGGGGTTTGACACCTAACTGTTCCGGTGAGGACAAGTGGCTGAAATCATTGCGGAATAAGACTTCATGAAGTCTTCGGGCATGAGTCAGGGACCTGACTCTTATTTTCCCGTAACCCGTTGATTTCATTGTGTGCACAGTTGGCGCTGTCATATGAGTCAGGCCTCACTCATATGAGTTAGGTCGTCCTCGAGCCCCTCCGGGTAGACCCAGACGGCGGGGTTTTCGACCTGCAGGCAGAGCCCGGATTGGGGGCATTTGAAGTGGCTGGGCAGGACTGGACGGGCGGTCGTGGTGACCTCGCCGGTGTCCGGATCGACATGCTCGTCGGGCGCGCCGAACTGCATGCCTTCCACGCAGAGGTAGCCGAACCGGGACCGGGTGACGGGGAAGCCGAACCCCGAGGGGTCGCGCAGGAACTTCACGAAGCCCTTGGTCGCCAGCACGCTGAGGCGCTCACGGATCGTGTGCTTGCTGCCCAGACCGCCACGGTTCTCAAAGGTCTCGGCGAACTGCATCGCGGTGTACAGGCGCTCGCTCGCCGCCTCATCCAGCAACATGCCGAGGATGACATCGTGCTTGCGCAGCCGTTCGGCATCGAGCCTTGCGCCGACCTCCTTGCGCACCAGGCGCTCGTTCAGCGGGTTCAACTCGACCCATTCGCCCTTCACCTTGTCGATGAGCTTGCCTGGCAGCGCGGGGCCGTTCCGCAGTTCGATTTCCAGCCTGCGGACGGTGCTGTCCTCGTCGGGCCGGTGCATCAGCAGACCCGAGGTGTAGAAGCCGCGCAGCGCGCTGGCGCCGGAGAGTGCGAGGAAGGGATCGTCCTTGACCTGATGCTTGGTGGCCTTGCGGGTGTGGTGGGCGAGGATGACGCCCGCGTCCGGATTGACGGCCTCGCGCAGGAGCTCCAACCGGTCCTTCAGGAAGAACATCATGGCGGTGTTGTCGTTCTCGCCCCCGCCTTCGGGACCGCCGTCGAAGAGGTTGCGGATCGGGTCGATGACGATGATGTCGGGCGGCGCGTCGGGGAATGCGGCCCGGATCGCCTCGGCCACGCGGGCGACGCCCTCCGCGTCGAGCAGCAGCTTCAGCTTAGGCGTGGCGATGAAGGTGTCGCGCGCGGCGGCGATCACGGCGGCGGGCAGCGCGATCTGCTGCATGCGCTCGCGCAGATAGTGATACTGGATCTCGGCCTGCAGATAGAACACGCGCAGCGGCCGGGGCGGCGTGACGCCGAGGCACGGCACGCCAGCCGCCATATGGACAAGCCAGGAGATCAGGAAGTCGCTCTTGCCGACCTTGGGCGCGCCGCCCAGCACCAGGAGACCGCCCGGGGTCAGCACGCGGGGACCGATGATATCCTCGGGCATGGGGCTCGTATCGTCGAGCAGCGCGCCGAGGCTGAAGGTCGGCAGCGGGCTGGCTGGGGCATCGACGTGCGCTGCGCGCAGGAGCGGCGGACCATTGCGCTTCACATGCAGAGCCCAGAGCCGTTCGGACTCGGCCATCAGCCGATCGAGCGGCCAGGACGGGCGCAGCATGGCGGCGTTGTAGCCGCAGATCGCCTCCCAGCCTGCGAAGGGGTCGAGGCGGCCCTCGTGCACGAGGCGCACGTAATGGCCGATGGCGGCGCTGGCTCCCTGGAACCGGGACCAGTCGTCGACCGCGCCCTCGCGCACCGGCGTGGTGAGCACCGCGTCGATGCCGGGCTTCGATGCTGGTGCGGCAACGTCGCTGGCGAAGCCTACGCCTGGCAGCGGCGGCATCTCGGCGACCCGTTCGGCGAAATCCGCTAGATCCACCTCGACGTCGCGATGTTCGCGGATCTGCACAAGGCGCTGGTGGCCGTGCTTGTGATAGACGGTGCCAGGCACCCGGATCGGCTGGTGCGCCGAGCGGAAATGCGTGTCGCCGCCGACCTTCACGGCAATCTCGCCGCGCAGGCGGCAGAGGGTGGCCAGGTCATCGCCCTCGGCGGGCTCGGTCAGTTGCCACCAAACATGCAGCTTCGCGGCGCCCTCGGGCGTCCGCCCGCCGCTCTCGATGATCAGCGTGGGCGCGCCGAGGTGGCGGGTGACATGGTCCAGCTTGGCCGGGATGTCGCCCGCGTCGA
>JBKHWC010000138.1:0-4822 GCA_046569765.1 Alphaproteobacteria bacterium
CGGTGGTGGGCTTCTGCACCAGCGGAGGGTTCAGCCACTGGACTGGCAAGTCGGTCGCCATGGGCTTCCTGCCCGCCGAGCGGGTGCGGGACGGGCTGGCCTGCGAGATCGAGATCCTCGGCGAACGCCGCCCGGCCGTGGTGCACCTTGCCCCGCTCTGGGACGGCGACGGCGCGCGGATGCGAGGGTAAGGGGTCGCAGTCCCCCCCCCTTTGCGGTCGATCATCGCGGACGTTCCGCGACGGGCCCGCAGGGCAGGATGAGCGGTTGACAGGCGCCCCGGACCGGATGAGCCTCGCGCCATGCTGCCCGTGGTCCATATCCTGATCCTCGCCGCCGGGGCCTCCTCGCGGATGCGGGGGGCCGACAAGCTGGTGCAGCCGATCGGCCCCATCCCCCTGCTGCGGCATGTGGCGCAGGTGGCAGTTGCGACCGGCGCGCCGGTCAGCGTCACCCTGCCCCCGGATTCCCCCGCCCGCCGCGCCGCCCTGAGAGGCCTGGACCTGCGGATCGTCGAAGTCCCCGACGCCGCGCTTGGCATGTCGCGCTCGCTGGTCCGGGGGATCGCGGCGCTTGCGGGCGGGCCGCGGGACGGGGTGATGATCCTGCCCGCCGACATGCCCGGCTTCACCACCGCCGCCCTGTCCGACCTGATCGCCCGCTTCCAGGCCGAGCCGCATCTCATCCTGCGCGGCGGCACGGCCGACGGCCAGCCCGGCCACCCGACGCTGTTCCCGCATGACCTGTGGCCCACGCTGACCCAGGTCGCCGGAGACGAGGGCGGCCGCTCGGTTCTGCAGCAAAACCAGGGCCGGGTCAGGGTGATTCCCCTGCTCGGCCCGATGGCCACACTGGATCTCGACACGCCTGAGGACTGGGCCGCCTGGCGCGCAGGCGGCTAAGCCTCACTCGGCGGCGAAAAGCACCTTCGCCTCATGCGCCTTCAGCGACAGCCGCGCGCCCGCGAAGGCCCGGTCCGACTGCTCCAGCTCGGGGAACAGCGCCAGCACTTCAGCCCGCACCTCTGCCTCCATCGCCGAAAGCATCCGGTCGGCCGGCTGGAAACTTTCGGTCCAGAGTCCATCGGACTGCACGATCTCATGCCGGTCGAAGAGAATGTGGACATATGTCACCCCAGCCTCGGGCAGGACGCGCTGCACGCCAGGCTTGCCCAGGAAATGCTTGGCCGGAACCAGCACCTCTGCCTCACCGAACAGCATCTCGGCCCGCGCACCCTCGACCAGGAAGCGGTGCTGCGGCGAAACCAGCATGTCGCGGTCCGGGCCTTGTCCCGACAGCGCGCCGCGCCCGATACAGACCGGCTGCAGGTCGGGATCGGCCATCAGCTGGGCCATCGACAGCCGCCGCTGTCCCACCCAGCGCAGCGGCTGAAGCCCGTTGTCGCGGGTCATCACCAGATCGCCCACGCGCAGCGCCTCGACCGGGACCTGTCCCCGGTCGGTCAGGATCATCGTGCCCGGCGTGAAGCAGGGGATGATCTGTTCGATCTCGGTAAAGTTGATCTGGCCGATCTGGGTGATGCCATCGGCCGCGAAGATCAGGATGGTGCCCGACTCCGTCGCGGGATCGTTGTTGGTGTAGACGATATCGACGCGGGACCAGCCAAACTGGGTGAGGTCGATCGTGTCGAAATCGTTCGCCGGAGAGGGCAGCAGGCCGCCGCCATCGACGATTTCGGGCGTGAGCGTCCCGTCGAAATCGGCCAGCGTATAGGTGAAGATGTCATTGCCATCGCCGCCATACAGCGAGTCGACCCCGGTGCCGCCCTGGAAGCGGTCGTTGCCATCACCGCCGAAAAGCTCATCCCGACCCGAGCCGCCGAAGAGCTGGTCGTCGTCATTGCCGCCGAAGACCGAGTCGTTGTCATCGCCGCCGAATAGGATGTCATTCCCATCCTGACCGGTGATTCGGTCGGCGCCCTCGTCACCGCTGATGCTGTCATCGCCGGCATCGCCCGAAAGGCTGTCGTCACCCGCGCCACCGAAAATGGTGTCATTGTCGTCGCCGGCGTGGATCGTGTCGTTGCCGCCGCCGCCCAGCACGCTGTCCGCCCCGCCGTCGGTCGTGATCACGTCGGCATCTTCGCCGCCGTCCACCGTATCGTCGCCCAAACCGCCAGCGATCACGTCCTGGCCCGCGCCGCCAAAGATCAAGTCGGCGTTTTCGCCGCCATCGATCGTGTCGTCGCCCGCACCGCCCAGCAGGGTGTCGTTGCCTTCCTTGCCGACGATGTCGTCGGCTCCCTCGCCGCCGTCGACGAAGTCGTCGCCCGTACCTGCGTCGATGCGGTCATTGCCCGTACCGCCGAAGATCGAGTCGGCATCCGCGCCGCCGTCGATGGTGTCGTTGCCGCTGCCGCCCAGGATGGTGTCGACGCCGGTGCCGCCAGTGATCACATCGTTGTCGATCGCGGGAATGGCCTGGAACTGGACGTCCGAGACGTTGATCGCCTGCTGAGCGGTTTCAAGGTTGCCGTACTCGATCACAACCCGCGCCACCGGGCCCGCGACCGTGACCAGAACCGATCCGCCAGCATCCGAAGGCGCCAGGTTTCCGCTGTTCGAATTGGCGGTGACCACGTTGCCGTTTGTGGTGAGCGTGCTGGAGGTTTCGATCAAGCTGACCGGAACCTCGTTGCCTTCGGCATCATAGGCGCGGACCGTCACGACGTCACGGAACTCGGTCTCGTCGACGTCCGAAATGCGGAAGGTGACGTTGCGCACCTCTTCCTGGAAGCCCGAACCTTCGAGTGCGGTGAAGTCAAGCTGCAAGGTGGTCAGGGGCGAGGCAGACTCACTCTGCCCGCCGGGCCGGAACAGTTCGGCCGAGGAATTCGGGTTGAAGGTCTCGCCAGCATCGCTGTTGTTGTAGATCGTGCCGCTGGCCACCTCACCAGGGTTTATGGCCCCGGTTTCGACCGTGATGGTCGAGCCTGGGAAGCCAGCAGTGTAGTTGACCGAGACCGAGATCCCGCCCGTATCCTGGGTGTAGCCCTGGGGGATCGCTGCGGCGTCATTGCCGACCAGGTTCCAGTTGAAATCCAGGTTGACCGGCGTGGTCGATGTCGGCTGCCCGGCCTCTGGGCCGCCGATCAGCAGGTCGTTCCCCGCACCGCCGTCGATCGTGTCGTTGCCGACGCCGCCCTCGATCGTGTTGTTCCCTGTGTCCCCGGTGATGTTGTCGGCGAAAGCCGAGCCGAGGACGCCTTCGAACTGGCTGAAGGTATCGCTTCCGGTCTGGGTGCCCGAGGCGGTCCCCGAGAGCATGTTCACCGTGACGCCCGCGCCAGCGTTGTCGAAGGACAGGGTATCGCTGCCCCCGCCACCGACCATGGCGTCGTTGCCGAGCCCACCCTCGATCGTGTCGTTGCCGAGGCCACCGTCGATCGTATCGTTCCCGCCCAGGCCGCGCAGGTTGTTGTCGCCGGCATTGCCGGTGATGATGTCGTCGCCAGAGCCGCCGATCACCCCCTCGACCTGCGAAATCCGGTCGTCACCATCACCGCCCGAGGCAAGGCCGGTGGCCAGGTTGACGATCACTTGCCCGGTGGTGGTGGCATAGCTGACATAGTCGAAGCCGTCGCCGCCGATCAGGGTGTCGTCGCCTCCGTTGTCCCTACCGCCAAAGAGCGTATCGTTCCCGCTGCCCCCCCCAGGCTGTCCAGGCCGGACCCACCGTACAGCGCATCGTTGCCTGATCCGACATCAACCCGATCGTCGCCGCTGCCGCCGAAAACCGTGTCGTTACCGGCGCCGGCGAAGACGGTGTCATCGCCGCCCAACATGTCATAATAGTCGCCGGTGCCGAGCGTGTCGTTGCGCAGGTTGTCGCCGCTAGTGCCCGTAATCGTTGCCATCTGCCTGCTGTCCTCTGCCTCTGGCCGGGTTCATCCGCAAAATTCGTGACGAATTTGCGTCACGGACGGGAAGCAAACAGGGCTTGTGCAGCCCGGAAGCCACCTGCCAGGGTGCGGTGCCCTGCGCGTCTTCCATGGTGGGGTCGAACCGTCCGGACCATATCGCGCTATGCATCGGCGATCAGATCCTTCGGGCTGGCCAGACGCCGCGCCGGTCCATGGGCGGCGCGTCCGGCTTCGGTCTTCAGTTCGGGGAAGATCTCGAAGATCTCCAGCCGCTGGGCATTGCCAAGGCCCTTCAGCGACTGATCGTCGGGGTGGAAGGTTTCGGTCCAGATGCCGTCGGCCAGCACAACCTCGTGCCGGTCGCACAGGAAGTGGATGTAGGTCGTGCCACTGGACTTCACCTGGTGCACCCCGGCCGCGGTCAGATGCTTGGCGGCGACCAGCACCTCCCGCTCGGCAAAGCGCAGCGCGGTGCGGTCGTTCGTCACCAGGACCCGGTGGTTCGGCGACAGCAGCATGTCGCGTTCGGGCAGGTCCTTGCCAAGCGCGCCCTGGCGGACCAGGACCGGCTGCAGATGCGGCTCGGTGTGGAAATCCAGCACATTCATCAGCGTCTTGCCAACCCAGCGCACGGTCTGGATGCCGTTGTCGCGCGTGATGACGCGGTCGCCTACGGAAAGATGCTCGATCGGGACCTCGCCGCGATGGGTGGCGATCCGCGTGCCCGGGGTGAAGCAGGGGGTCGTCCGCTGTGCAGCCGCCGCTGGCCCCGGAGAGGATCCGGGGGCCGCGGACTGTAAACCGGCCTTGGGCACAAGCAGCAACATTTAGAACTTTCCGGGGCGTCCGGCAGAAAGCGAACACACTTAGCGACACGTTTACCCTGCAGGAACAGAGGTTGAAAAGTCGTTTCTGCCTTTCGCTCGGGTCAATTCCGCG
>JBKHWC010000139.1:0-4729 GCA_046569765.1 Alphaproteobacteria bacterium
GCCGCGCCGATCGTCTTCCTGCTCCTGTGGTCCGCAGGCTTCGCCATCGCCAAGATCGGCCTCCTCCACGCCGGCCCCTTCACCCTGCTGGCGCTGCGCTACTGCATCGCGGTCATCGTCCTTCTGCCGCTGATCCCGCTCATGAGGCCCCAGTTCCCCAGGGGCCGCGCCGCCTGGGACATCGCGGTCGTGGGCTTCCTGATCCAGGTCGCCTACTTCGGCCTGTGCTACATCGCCTTCAAATCCGGCGTCTCGGCGGGGGGTGTCGCGATCATCGTCTGCCTGCAACCGATCCTCGTCAGCCTGATCGCCCCCCGCATGGTCGGAGAATCCGTCTCTCGCGCGCGCTGGATCGGCCTCGCCCTTGGCCTGCTAGGGGCCGTCACGGTGATCCTCGCCCGCTCGGGCGTCGCCCATGAACCCGCCCTGGGCCTTGTGGCCGCAGTGGGGGGCCTGATCGGCATGACCGCCGCCACGCTTTACGAAAAGCGTTTCGGCGTGACCACGCATCCGGTCCCGGCCAACCTGATCCAGTACGCCGTCGGCGCGGTCTTCACCCTGCCCCTCGCCTGGGCGACCGAGGGCCTGGAGGCCGACTGGACGCCGGAACTCTGGGCGACGCTGGCCTACCTGGTGATCGGCAATTCGCTCATTTCGATCACCCTCCTCCTCGCCATGATCCGTGCGGGAGAGGTCGCCCGCGTCTCCGCGCTCTTCTACCTCGTCCCGCCGCTGTCCGCGCTGTTCGCCTGGCCGCTGTTGGGAGAAGCCATGCCTCCCCTCGCCTGGGCCGGGATGGCGCTGGCCGGGATTGGGGTCGCGCTGGCGCGCAAGTAGGGTGGGCGATCCGCCCACCGCCCGTCAGAAGGGCCGCGCCGCGACCCCCAGCTTCGCCGCGAGACCCGCATAGGCCGCCAGGTCCGCCGCCGACCACTCCGCCACCCGGCTGGCCCAAAGCACCGCCTGGCTGGAATGGATCAGCCCATCCGACAGGATTCGCAGATGGTTCGCCCGCAGCGTCTCGCCGGAACTGGTGATATCCGCGATGGCCTCGGCCGTGCCGTTCTTCACCGTCCCCTCGGTCGCGCCCTGGCTGTCGACCAACTGATAGTCCGCAACCCCTTGCGCCTGCAGGAAATCCCGCACCAGCCGGTGATACTTGGTGGCGATCCGCAGCCGATGCCCATGCGCCTTGCGGAACCCCGCCGCCGCCGCGTCCAGGTCGTCCACCGTTTCCACGTCGATCCAGACCGCAGGCACCGCGATCACCAGGTCGGCATGGCCGAAGCCCAGCTTCGCGACCTCGGCCACCTCGTCCTCGGCCAGCTGCTCGCGCACCAGGTCCGAGCCCGTGACCCCCAGATGGATCCGCCCCGCCGCCAGCTCGCGCGGGATCTCCCCGGCCGACAGAAGCACCGGGACCACGCCCTCCACCCCCTCGACCACGCCAGAATATTCGCGGTCCGACCCCGACCGCCGCATGACGACCCCACGGGCGCCGAACCAGTCGAACGTGTCCTGCATCAGCCGCCCCTTGGACGGCACGCCCACCCGGATCATATCGCCCCCTTCAGCCGTGCGACCAGCCCCGGCCGGATCACGCCGCCCACCGCCGGGATGAAGGCCCCTGCCCCCAGGACCGCCGTCAGCGCGTCATACCGCCCGCCACTGGCCACGGGGGGCATCCCGTCCCCCAGGAAGCTGAAAACGAACCCGTCGTAATATTCCAGCGCCGTGCGCCCATGGCTGGCCTCGAAGGCCAGGGTCGAGACATCCACCCCCCGCGCCGCCAGGGCCTCCAGCCGTGCCGCGAACCGATCCACAGCGGGGCCGATGGCAGGCAGCATCGGGGTGATCCCGCGCAGGTGGGACAGGGCATGGGCCGCCGGGGCCTCCAGCGACAGCAGGTCATACAGCAGCGCCGCCTCGGTCGCCTTGATCGGCGGCGTCTCGGCATCTGCCACCATTGACTCGGCCCGCGCCGCGATCTCCTCGGCGGCGCGAAGTCCGACGAAAGTTCCCGCTTCCTCGATCAACTGCTCCGGTGTGCCCGCCTTCAACCGCTCCAGCAAAGCCATTCGGCCCGGAGGAACCGGAGCCCGCCCGGCGAACCGATCCAGCAGCGCCTTGAACCGCACCGGCCGCCAGACATGCCGCAGAAGGGCCGCCTTCCGCCGCTCGCTCGTCTCCAGCCCCCGGACGGCCGCCATCAGGATGCCGATGTCCCCGGTCACCGGGCGCAAGTGCAGCCCGGCCAGAAGGTCGCGGAACAGCGCAAAGACCTCGGCATCCGCCACCTCGGGCGCAGCGCGGTCGAAGACCTCATACCCCACCTGCAGGTATTCGCTGGCCCGCCCCGAGCCGCGCGCCTGCTTGCGGAAGACCTCGCCCAGATAGGCATAGCGCGCCGGCTCTGCCCCATGCGCCATATGCGCCTGCACCACCGGCACGGTGAAGTCGGGGCGCAGCATCATCTCGCCCTTGACCGGGTCGTCGGTCACATAGGCCCGCGCCCGGATATCCTCGCCGTAAAGGTCCAGGAGCGTGCCCGCCGGCTGCAGGATGTCGGCCTCGACCGGCACGGCTCCCGCCCGGACGAAGGCCTGCAGCAGCCGCTCCCCCTCTGCCCGGATCGTTGCCTTGGGGGTCATGCCACCGCTCCCTTCGCCGAGAACCGGCGCAGACGAAGCGCCTCCCCTCCCCCACCGTGGGGACGGGCCGGGGGTGGGGGGCACGCCCGGTTCATTGCCCGAGCATCCGCTTCACCGCAGCCACCAACTCACCCCGAGGCACCTCGACCTGGGCGGGACGGTCCTTCCACTCCTCCAGCGTCGCGCTTTCGGCGATCTTCGCCCCCAGGATCAGGTCCTTCAGGATGACCGAGCCCTTCTCAGCCTCGTTCCCGCCCTGGATCACCGCGACAGGGGATTGCCGCTTGTCCGCGTACTTCAGCTGGTTGCCGAAGTTCTTCGGGTTGCCCAGATAGACCTCGGCCCGGATGCCGGCCTGACGCAGCTCTCCCACCATCGCAAGGTAATCGGCCATCCGGTCCCGGTCCATGACCGTCACCACCACCGGCCCGGCGACATCCCCCGAGATACGCCCCTTGGCCCGCAGTGCGGCCAGCAGTCGGTCCACCCCGATCGACACCCCGGTCGCCGGGACGTCCTGCCCGGTGAACCGCTTCACCAGGCCATCATACCGCCCGCCGCCCGCGACCGAGCCGAACTGCCGCTTGCGGCCCTTCTCGTCCAGGATCTCGAAGGTCAGCTCGGCCTCGTAGACCGGCCCGGTATAATAGCCCAGCCCCCGCACCACGCCGGGGTCCAACACGATCCGGTCGGGCCCGTAGCCCTGCGCCTCCAGCAGCGCCGCGATGGCCTCCAGTTCGGAAACCCCCTCGGCCCCGATCACCGACCCGCCCACCAGCTCCCGCAGCCGGGCGACCGTTGCGGCCCCCGTGTCGCGCTTGGCCGAGGTGAAGCCCATCACGACCTCAGCCTGGTCGCGGGACAGACCCGCCCCCTTGGTGAAGTCGCCGCTCTCATCCTTGCGGCCCTCCCCAAGCAGGGCGCGGACGCCGTCCGGCCCCAGCCGGTCGATCTTGTCGATGGCCCGCAACACGATGCCGCGCTCGTCGTGCTTGTCCTCGCCCGCCAGCCCTGCGACCTCCATCACGCCGTTCAGGACCTTCCGGTTGTTCACCTTCACCACGTAGTCGCCGCGGGGGATGCCGACCTCTTCCAGGGCGTCGGCCAGCATGGCGCAGATTTCGGCGTCGGCGGCGACCGAGGCTGACCCCACCGTATCCGCGTCGCACTGGTAGAACTGGCGGAAGCGGCCGGGACCCGGTTTCTCGTTCCGCCAGACTGGGCCCATCGCGTAGCGGCGGTAGGGGCTGGGGAGGTCGTTGCGGTATTGGGCGGCAACCCTGGCAAGCGGCGCCGTCAGGTCGTACCTCAGGGCCAGCCAGTCGGCGTCCTCGTCTTGCCAGGCGAAGACGCCCTCGTTGGGGCGGTCGACGTCGGGGAGGAACTTGCCGAGGGCCTCGACCGTCTCCACCGCAGAGGTCTCCAGCGGGTCGAACCCGTAGCGGTGGTAGACCCCGGCGATGCGGTCGAGCATGGCTTTCCGTTCGGTGACCTCGGCCCCGAAGTAGTCGCGGAATCCCTTCGGGGTCTCGGCGCGGGGGCGGCGGGGGGGCTTGTCGGCCATGGTCGGACCTTCGCTTTTGATCGCCGTCCGTGTATCGGATGGGGGGAGAGGCGGCAAGCGGGGGGTGGGATGTCGGTCGAACTGGAAGAGAAGGTGGCCCACCTGATCCGGGCGGTGGAGGACCTGTCGGACGTGGTGGCCCGGCAGGCCTTGGAGATCGCGGGGCTGGAGCGGCGGGTTCGGCTGCTGATGGAGCGGGCTGCGGAGGAGGAGGCCCTGGGCGGGGCCCCGGACGCGAACGTCCGCCCGCCTCATTGGTGAGGGGTGTCCACGCAGGACAGCGTGGCGGCCGCAAAGGATTCCAAGGGGTTAGCTGTGGACGTTAGGGATTTGTTAAGGGTTAGGACAGAGAACGGGAGCACGGCACCCGCTTGCTAACAATCTTTGGGACCGTTACGATGAGATCATTTGCAACCTCCGGATGGGAATAATGACTACAGTAATTTCGTGCGTGAATCTCAAACCGGATCAACCATGTCCAGATCGCGGGCTTCCCGGCACGGACCGAGCCGGG
>JBKHWC010000140.1:0-4689 GCA_046569765.1 Alphaproteobacteria bacterium
CATATCGCAAGAAAAACAGAAAATTCGTGAGGCCAAGATACAGCATCAGCGGCTTTTGCCCGTATTGGCCACATCTCGCAACATCTGCGCCACACGCGGCCCCCAGACCTGAAGGGAATACTCACGCTCAACCTTCCGCCGCCCTGCTTCGCCCATCCGCGCCCGCAAGTCGGGATCGTGCAGCAGGGTCTGCAGCGCCTCTGTCCATTCGGCGTCGGAGGAGGCAAGGAAGCCGTTCACGCCATTCTCGACGATCTCGGCATTGACACCCACGGGCGAGGTAATGACCGGAATGCCACGGGCCATGTACTGGATGAGCTTGTAGCCACACTTTCCGCGTGCCCAGGGCGTGTCGGTCAGGGGCATGATTCCGATGTCCATCTCATGGATCCGCGCGACCTCTGACTCTTCGGTCCATGGCAGGTTGTCGAGCAAGGGATGCGTCGCGGCCGCGCGACCTGCTCCGACGGCGGCAATCCGCGCCCCGGCAGCCGCGGCCGCCTGTGTCAGAAGCGGCATCATCGGCGCCATGTATTCTGTCCAGGTGCTGGGGGTGCCGATCCAGCCGATCGTGGCGGCGTTTTCTGAGAAGGGCTCAGGCCGTCGGGTGTAGGACGTCAGATCGACAACGGTGGGAACGATCTCGACATTGGGCGCCCCGGCCATCTTAGCGCGGTCCGCCAGGTAGCGGTTCCCCGCCGTGACGAGCGATGCCGAGGCCATCAGCTTGTCGAGCTTCCGGCCCAGAAAACGCCGGACGAAAGGGGATCGGTGCAGATCATACCGATGGAAAACCGCGTCATCGTAATCGACAACCAGCGGAACGGCCCGGGGCAGCAAGGCGCGTTCGATGGCCCACGGCAGCCACGGCAGTGCCTCCTTTTCCAGCCAGATGAGATCGGCATGACCTGCGCGCAGCAGCTGCCCGGCCCGACGCGCATAGCCGGCCAAGGCTGGACCAATGGTCGAATGGCCAGAATAAAGCCGGCGAAGGTAGCTTTCGTCAAAAAATGGCTCAAGGGATGAGGTTAAGCCCAGCGAATCCAACGACTCGGCATACTGAATCAGTCGCAGCCGGCTGGAGGCCCCTGACCTTTCATAGCGGGTAAGCATCAGGGCCTTCACGCGACGTGGGTCCTCCACGCCAGCAGCATCAGCACGATCCACAGCCGGTGAGTCCAGTTCCCGTCGGCCTGACTGGTGTTCGGCCCAGGCTTGGCGGACCGGAACGGGGTCGATCAGACCGTCGCGCCGCAGGGCCTCTTCCGACAGGAGATCCTCGGCCCACCCGCGCAATGGCCCGCGCAACCATTCGCCCACCGGAATGCCGAAACCAGTTTTCGGCCGTTCGATGAGGTCACGCGGGACGTGCTGATAGAGGATCTGCCGCAGCGCCCATTTGCCCTGACCGTCGCGGATCTTCATCTGCGATGGCAGCCGTGCCGACACCGCGAGCACATCAGGATCGAGGAAGGGAACGCGGGTCTCAAGGCTGACAGCCATGGCAGCCCGGTCAACCTTGCAGAGGATGTCGTCAGGCAAATAGCTCCGCATGTCCTGCGCCATCATCCGTGCTGACGCATCATCTGCGAGGGCAGCGGGCAGGGGGTCGTCGAGCAAAGAACTTGGCTCGCCCCTCAGCCCGATCACCATCGACTCTCCCGGCCATTCCGACACCAGGCTGCGATAGAGATCATCCATCGTGCGGACATCGCGCAGCCGGGCGGCAAGACGGTGCGCCTTGTCACCCGGCCGGGTGACCCTGCCGCCCGTCATTGTGCCGATGCGGTCCCAGGCGGTCACCGGAACCGCAGAAATCGCCCGACCCAGCCCATGCCGCAGCGGGTGCGGCATCCGGTCCAACCGTTTCCAGATGCGCGGACCCCAGAAATAGCGGTTGTACCCGCCGAAAAGCTCGTCCCCCGCATCACCGGACAGGGCCACGGTCACGTTCATGCGGGCGGCCTTGCAGACCAGATGGGCTGGAATCTGGGACGAATCCGCAAAGGGCTCGCCATACATTTCGGGCAGCAGGGGAATGACCTCGCGCGTCTCGGTTTCGGTGACCGTCAGTTCGGTGTGATCGGTGCCCAGATGCCGCGCGACGGCGGCGGCAAAGGGTGCTTCGTTGAAGGCCGGATTCTTGAACCCGACGGTAAAGGTGGGGACCGGCCGCGATGATTGTGCCTGCATCAGCGCGACAATCAGCGAACTGTCGATCCCGCCCGAGAGGAACGCCCCGAGCGGGACATCGGCGATCATCTGGCGGCTGACGGCCCGGCGCAGCGCCTCATCGACCGTCGCCAGCGCCTCGGCCTCGGTCGCAAACCGGGATTGCGCGCCGCTCTCGATCATCTCGTTGAGCGACCAGTAGCGCCGGATCGACAAAGACCCGTGGCTTTCACCAGGGCGCAGGGGGTCATTCGGCGCCGCCGGGGGCGGCGCGCCGTCAATGGTCAGGATGCATCCGGGTTCGAGCTTGTAGACCCCGGGATGGATGCTGCGCGGCGCGGGCACATAGGCAAAGCGCAGATACTGGGCGAGGGCTTGCCGGCAGACATCACGCGGGAAATCCGGATGCTGGCGCAGCGCCTTGAGCTCCGATGCGAACACCAGATCGCGGCCTGCCCACCCCCAGTAAAGTGGCTTCTCCCCGATCCGGTCGCGGGCGAGGGATAGACGCCGATCCCGCCGATCCCAGAGCGCGATGGCGAACATCCCCGCGCTGCGGCGCAGCGTTTCATCCAGCCCCCAATGCGCGATCCCGGCCAGAAGCGTCTCGGTATCCGAATGCCCCCGCCAATCGGGGGCTGCCCCCGCGGCCGCAAGATCGCGCCGCAGGTCGAGGTGGTTGTAGATCTCTCCGTTGAAGACGATGACAAAGCGCCCGCAGACCGACTGCATCGGCTGCGCGCCGGCGGGGCTGAGGTCAAGGATCGACAGCCGCCGATGGCCAAGGGCGATGCCGTCTTCCGTCCAAATCCCGTCCGCATCCGGCCCGCGGTGAACGAGGGCCGCAGTCATGGTCTGAACGAGACGATGCAGGGTCTCGGTCGTCCGCTCCTGAGGGGCAAGGATCCCTGTCAGTCCGTACATAGGCGGTCTCCATCGGTCAACTGGTGATACAGCCGCGCATAGGAGGCTGTGCCAGCTTCCAGCGAAAAGACCTCTTCTGCCGCCTTGCGGCAGCGCAGTGCGAGATCGGGGTCCTTCAGTAACGCCATCAGTTCCGACCAGGCAGTCGCCATGGCCTGTGGGTCAGGCCCTTGGGCCAGAACACCCACCCGGTAGTCGCGGATGATGCGGGCCACATCCCCCACGCCGTCATTGGCCACGACTGGCAGGCCGCAGCCAAGGATCTCGGCCATTCGGGTTGGAGAACGGCCAAGTTCAGAAACCTGCCCGCCTGCGTAGAACATCACCGACGCCGTCTGCCCCTGCAAGACACGCTGCACATCCTCAGGGGCCGAGGGTGCGATCCGCAGCCGTTCGCCCAGACGCCCATCCGGGTCAATCGCTGCCCGCACCCGGGCCGGGTCATCCCGCGTGGTCAGCTCGAACACCGCAGCCGGATCACGCTCTGCTGCCACGAACAGAAAGGAAGCGAGCCAATCCAGCCGGAACCAGCCGCTCAGCACCGTGCCAAGACACCCAATGGCCCGAAGCGAGGGGCGCTGATCGGTCGGCACGCAACGGTCGAGGTCGGCGCAGGTCGGGATCACGGCGACCCTCTGCCCGGCCATCTCCGCCGGATAGACCCGGTTCAGGTGATCGACGGCGGCATGGGTCAGCGAAACCACCGCCCCGGCCCGGCGCAGACAGGCGCGTTCGGCCGCGACGATGGCGCGATGCAGCAGCGACCCGCGCCGCAGGCGGCCTGCGGTGATCAACTCCTCGGGCCAGAGCGCGCGCATGTCGAAGATGAAGGGCACACCGGTCACACGCCCGACGAACATCGCCACCGCCGCCGGAATGTAGGATCGCGCGTGGATCAGCCGCGCGCCCTGACCCCGCACCTCGCGCCGCAGCAGCCAGACCATCCGCAGCATCGACAGCGCCGGGGCGATCACCTTGGGCCGCGCCCGGAATCGCTGCGGCAGCCAGCGGATGCCCAGCCGGGCGCATTCGGCCCGCATCGCATCCATCCGCACGGCATCGGCCCGATCCTCGTCCTTCTCATAGGTGATGAGCGTGATCCGATAGTCCCGCGACAGCCCCCGCAGATAGGCCAGCACCTGGCTTTGCCCCAAGGGTTCGAGAAGGCCATTACGGGTGAGGTAGAGGGTGGGGGTCATGTCAGCCCGAAATCATCGCCCGAACCGAGGCGGCCATTGCCGAAGTCGGCGGCACGGTGGTGCGCGACCCCAAGACCGACCTGCTGACCATCAACAACGAGATGGTCATCAGCCTTGTACTGGCGCGTTGCCAGCCAATGGGCGACGGGAGGCTGCGCTGGCGCATCCGCTTTGACCCGATGCGCTATCAGGCAGATGTAACTCTGGCAGTACGCCTCGATCCGCAAAACCAGGGCGAGCTCGATTACTACCTGCTGCCCTGGCTCGATCTGCCCCGGCAGGAAATCCGGCTTTGCAACCGCACCAGCATCGCCTTTGACGGACATTCGCCCGCAGGCGGTCCTCGATCGGATCATACCCGCCTGCGTCGGGCAGTAGCGAAAAGGACGAGCTG
>JBKHWC010000141.1:0-4472 GCA_046569765.1 Alphaproteobacteria bacterium
TTGCCGTGGTGCAGGCGATCCGCGAGATGAAGGCGCGCGGGTTGCGCGTCACCTTCTATCCGTTCCTGCTGATGGATGTGCCGCCCGGCAACACGCTGCCGAACCCCTATTCGAACAATGCTGCGACGCCCGGCCAGCCCAGCTTCCCGTGGCGGGGCCGGATCACCTGTTCCCCGGCGGCAGGCTTTGTGGGGACCGCGGACAAGACCGCCGCCGCCGCGACGCAGGTCTCGGCCTTCTTCGGTGCCGCCACTCCCGCGCAGTTCGCCGTTTCGGGCGACACCGTCGCATGGATGGGGCCCTCCGGTGACTGGGGCCTGCGCCGAATGATCCTGCACTATGCCCATCTCTGCGCGGTGGCGGGCGGCGTCGATGCCTTCCTGATCGGCACCGAGATGCGGGGGCTGACGACGATCCGCTCCAGCACCAGCGCCTATCCTGCCGTCACCGCCTTCAAGGTGCTGGCGGCGGATGTGAAGGCAATCCTCGGTGCGGGCACCAAGGTGGGCTATGCTTCCGACTGGTCGGAGTATTATGGCCATCAGCCGGGGGACGGCACGGGGGATGTGTTCTTCCACCTCGATCCGCTCTGGTCGGACGCCAACATCGATTTCATCGGCATCGACAACTACATGCCGCTCTCGGACTGGCGCGACGGGTTCGACCATGCCGATGCGCTGGAGGGCTGGTCCGCGATCCATGACCGGGGCTACCTGCAGGCCAATATCGCGGGTGGCGAGGGCTTCGACTGGTTCTACGCCAGCGCGGCCGACCGGTCGGCCCAGATCCGGACGCCGATCACGGATGGAGCCGCAGGCAAGCCTTGGGTGTTCCGCTACAAGGACCTGCGCGCCTGGTGGTCGAACCCGCATTTCAACCGCCCGGGCGGGGTGGAGAACGGCACGCCCACGGCATGGGTGCCGCAGTCGAAGCCCGTCTGGTTCACGGAACTCGGCTGTCCCGCCATCGACCGAGGCACGAACCAGCCGAACGTCTTCTTCGATCCGAAGTCGTCCGAGAGCTTCACGCCCTACTTCTCCCGCGGCTGGCGCGATGACGCGATCCAACGCGCCTACCTTGAGGCCAGCTATCTCTGGTGGGGCCAAGGGGCGAACAACCCGACGTCGTCCGTCTACGGCAGCCGGATGGTCCATGTCCCCGAATGCGCCGCCTGGACCTGGGACGCGCGCCCCTATCCTTTCTTCCCCGAACTGACCGGCATCTGGACCGATGGGCCGAACTGGCGGCTGGGTCACTGGCTGACCGGACGGCTGGGCGCGGTGTCGCTCGCAGCACTCGTGCGCCACCTCTGCCTGCGCGCTGGGCTGGCAGAAAGCCTGATCGACGTTTCCGGCATCTGGGGCGCGGTCGAGGGCTATGTCATCGGCGCGCTGGAAAGCCCCCGTGCGTCGATTTCCACGCTGGCCCGGCATTTCGGCTTCGATGCCATCGAGACCGAAGGCGTCATCCGCTTCGTCATGCGCGGCCGCGCGACGGTCGCCACGCTGGCCATAGACGATCTTGTGGCCAGTCGTGAGGGCGAGGTGTTTGAACTGACCCGTGGCCAAGAGACCGAACTGCCCCAGGCACTGAAGTGGCAGGTCGCACGCGCGGACGAGGACTATGACGCGGCCCTCGTGGAAGCGCGCCGCATCACCGTCGATACGACGCGCACCGCGTCCGAGAACTTCCCGATGGCAATCCCGCCCGAGGAGGCCGAACGCCGCTGCCGCCGCGCGCTGATGGAAGCCTGGATCGGCCGGGAAAGCGCCACCTTCCGCCTGCCGCCCTCGCGGTTGGCGCTGGACCCTGCCGATGTCATCCGGCTCGCGCATGACGGCCGCGAGGTCGAGTTCCGCCTCGTCTCCGTCGCCGATGCCGAGGCGCGGGGCATCGAGGCGGTGCGCCAGGACCGCGCCGCCTACGATCTGCCGCCGGGCGATCCCCGGCCCGCGTCGCTCGCCAGCCCCGTCGTCTTCGGAACGCCGGAGGTGGTGATGCTGGACCTGCCGCAGATCAGCGAAGATCAGCCCGCGCATCGCCCCCTGATCTCCGCCCATGCCAGTCCATGGCCAGGCGAGATCGCCGTGTTCCGCAGCGCGTCCACCGACGGGTTCAACCTCCTGACCACCTTCGGCAGTCGGGCGCGGATCGGCACGCTGGCCTTCGACCTCTTTCCGGGGCCGACGTCGCGGTTCGATCTCGGCAATGCGCTGGTGGTCGATCTGCTGTCCGGAACGCTGGAAAGCGTGACGGACGTCGCGCTTTTTGGTGGGGTCAATGCGCTGGCCGTCGAGACGGCGGCCGGTGTCTGGGAGATCGTCCAAGCAGGCGCGGCCGAACTGATCGCCCCCGGCCGCTACCGACTGACCCGCCTCCTGCGCGGCCAGCGCGGAACGGAACATGCGATGGGTAATCCCGCCCCCTCGGGTGCGCGGGTGGTCGTGCTCGATGCGACACTTGCCTCGCTGCCCATCCCCGAGGCTGACCTCGGTCTGCCTTGGAACTGGCGCATCGGCCCCGCAGCACGGGCCGTCAGTGACGCAAGCTATGCCGCGCTGGGCTTCACCCCCACTGGCCGGGGGCTTGTTCCCTTTGCCCCGGTCCATGTTGAGCAGCCATGGCGAACGACACGCAGCCCCGGCGATCTCACTATCCGCTGGACGCGCCGGTCCCGCGCGCTCGTGGCCGATGCCTGGGAGCAGGTCGAGGTGCCGATCGCAGAAGACCAGGAAAGCTACGACGTCCAGATCCTCGACGGCGCTGCGATCAAGCGGACGCTGACCGGCAGCACGACCTCCGTCCTCTACACTGCCGCCCTACAGACTGCGGACTGGGGCGCGCCGCTGGGGCCCGGCCAGACGCTGGCGATCCGCATCTACCAGCTCTCGAACCGCCTCGGCCGCGGCACACCCGCCTCGGTCACGCTGCAATTCTGATCCCAATCCACGGGAACCCCCATGTCCGACACCACGACGCACCTTGGGCTGCCGTATCTTCTGGCCGCCCAAGCCCAGAAGCATGTCACCCACAACGAGGCGCTGCGCCTGCTCGATGCCATGGTGCAGCTCTCGGCCCTCGACCGCACGCGCACCACGCCCCCGGCCAGCCCCGCGGACGGCAACCGGCACATTGTGGCCTCCGGCGCAACGGGCTTCTGGGCGGGATGGGATCTGAACATCGCCTTCTGGGTCGATGGCGCATGGATCCGCCTCGTGCCGCGTACCGGCTGGCTGGTCTGGGTCGCGGCGGAAGGCCTGTTCCTCGTCTGGACCGGTGCGGCCTGGGAGGTCGTGGGCGAGCCGCGCGACGTCTCGGACGCGGTCTTCAGCCTTGTGAACGATGCGGACCCGACGAAGAAGGCCACCTTCTCGCTGGCAGGCATCAGCGCCGGGACGACGCGGAGTTTCACGCTGCCCAACACCTCGTCCGAATTGGCGATCCTGGCGGGAACCCAGACCTTCACCGGCAACAAGACTTTCTCCGGCACGCTGACGGCCTCAGGCACCGTCACCGTCTCGGCGGCCTCGGCCAGCATCGGCACGGCCACAACGACGGCGACCTACGGCATGGGCACCGGCGCCACGACCACGGGCGTGACCAAGACCGTGAACATCGGCACGGGTGGTGCCTCCGGGTCGACGACGGTCGTCAACATCGGCTCGGCCTCCGCCGGGGCGGGCGGGACGACAGTCATCAACACGCCGACCGTCACCTTCGCCAATGCCGTGACGCAGGTCGGCATGCCCCAGGCCAACCTGACCGCGCAACTGCTCGGCCTCGGCGGGGCCACGGCCGACAGTTACAACCGGCTGTCGGTGAACACCCCGGCCGTTCTCCTGAACAACTCAGGCGCTGGCATCGAAGCCACGGTGAACAAGGCCGCTGCCGGGAACGATGCCGCCTTTGCCTTCAAGACCGGGTTTTCGGCGCGGGCGCTGATTGGCCTCTTGGGCAACGACGATTTCAGCTTCAAGGTCAGCCCGGATGGCTCGGCCTTCTATGACGCGATCAGGATCGACCGCACCAACGGCCAGGTGGAACTGCCGCAGCCGACGGTCCTGCCGGGCCTCAGCGCAGCGCCATCCCCGCCACCCTCTGGCAAAGCGGCCGTCTATGCACGAAGCCGCGCAGGCGCACCGTGGATCGATGTGATGCGCCCCTCTGGCCGGGACTTCCCGCTCCAACCCCACTTCGGGGTGAACCGTATCGCCAACTGGTCTCCCTCGGTCAGCACCACGATCACCACCGAAGGGATGCCGATCACCTCGGTCGGCACCGTCTCGCACCCGACGCTGGCCGCCACGAACCTTGCCGCCTCGATGCGGCGCTGGCGCCTGACTTCGGCGGCCGTCGTGGACTCGGTCGCCGACCAGCGGTCTGCGGGCTGGGCCTGCTGGCGCGGCAACGCGGCGGGCTTGGGCGGCTGGACCTTCGTGACGCGGATTTCGCTGACGACCCTGCAGGCGACC
>JBKHWC010000142.1:0-4210 GCA_046569765.1 Alphaproteobacteria bacterium
AGGCATCACCCTGCTGGGCGGCGACCTGATGGGCATCGTGCGGGCGCGCAAGCTCGCCCGCGCCACCCTGCGGAGCATCAAGCAGAACCTGTTCTTCGCCTTCGCCTACAACGCGCTTGGCGTCCCCATCGCCGCCGGGCTGCTTTACCCTGTCACCGGACTTCTGCTCTCGCCGATGATCGCGGCGGCGGCGATGAGCCTGTCGTCGGTCTCGGTGATCACCAACGCCCTGCGGCTCAGGCGGGTCGACCTCTGATCTGCCAGCCCACACATCCAACCTCGAAAGGAACATCAGATGACCCAAGACATGTTTTCCCGCCGCAAGCTCCTGATCGGTACAGCTGCGCTGGCGGCTGCGTCGCCCTTGAGGGCTCTGGCGCAAGGCGCCGGTCCGGCGATCCACGTGATGAAGGACCCCAACTGCGGCTGCTGCTCGGCCTGGATCGAGATCCTCGAGAACGACGGCTTCGCCGTCACGACCGAGGCGAGCGCCGGGACGCTTCTGATGCGCTACAAGCTGGACAACGGCATCCCGCAGGAGATGGTCTCCTGCCATACGGGTCGTGTGGATGGTTACATTATCGAGGGTCACGTCCCTGTTGCCGACATTCGCCGTCTCCTGCTGGAACGCCCCGACGCGGTCGGCCTCGCAGTGCCAGGCATGCCCTACGGCTCGCCCGGGATGGGACCGGAAAGCCAGCGCGAGGCCTACGACGTGTTTCTGATCCGGCGCGACGGATCGAACGAGGTCTTTACCAGCTACGCTGCTGCCTGACCTTGAGGCTCCAATTCGGCTCTTGATCAGGGGCGAGAACACATACGGACCTGATCCCGGATCACGGCGTAGTCGCTCAGCATCTCGGCGATGGCCGACCCGTGCGGCAGCCGCGCGAGCTCCTCGGCTGCGCGCGCCTGGAACTCGCGGCTGTACTCTACCACGGGCGGGCAGACGGTCGCGATGCCGGGCTCAGAACCGACCGTTGCGCAGCCGCTCAGCAAGCTCGTCGCGAGACCTAGGACGACGAGCCGTCGCCTCGAGCATCTGGCGTTGGACATCATTGGCTTTCTCCGTGGTCTGAAGGCGTTCAGCGAGGCGTCCCGCTCGCTCGCCGGACCGCCGAAGCGAAAGCAGGAACAGGAGCAGGGCGAGGATGATGGCGCCGTAGCGCAAAGCGGCCCGCATCCATGGGCTGGCGGCGAACCCGATCAGGAGCGGGGCCATCACCGCTGCCCTCGGCGCCAGTCATCGAGACGCGCGTAGATCGTGACCGCGATGCCGCCAAGCGCCACGGCGATGAATACCCAACGCAACGTGTCGAGATACGGCACAAGCGGCAAGATCGCGGTCTGGGTCTCGGCCAGCACCTGCTGCGCCACCTCGACGCCCGCCGCGCCCAGCGTCGCCACACCGGCTGCCCCGCCGCCCTTCATGGTGCGGCTGTCAGCCAGCACCTCGCGCGCGGGCGGCGTCTCGGCTGCAAATGCCGTCGCCCGGACCGGGAACCGCTCGCCCCACTGCCGCGCGGGCCCGAGATCGACATGGATGAACCCCGATCGCGGGTAGAAGCCGAAGCCGAGGAATCCGACCTCGCGCGCCGCAGCCTCGAAGGCCACCGGATCGTGGTTCGCCATGGCGATGTCGAAGGCGGCGCCGTCGAGATGCTTCGACCGGCCCGCGCCCCCCACGGCACGGTTGTGCTCTGGGCTGCGGTAGGCGGAGCGGACGATCAGCGGCTTGCCCAGCCGGTCGCGCAGCGCCTGCAGCTTGTCGAGCGCGGTTTCGTTCACGAGCAGCTTGCCGGTGCCCCGGCATGCAATCTCGGCGGGCGAGAAATTCGGCCAGCGCCAGGCGCTCTCCGGCACATCACGCCAATGGCGGTGGAAGGTCGTGGTCATGAGGGTCCTCCGAAACGAAAAAAAACCGCCTCGAGGGCGGGTGCGGTTGGGCTGGTGAACGGGGGTGTTGAGCGGCTACGGGCCGCCGCCGAAGATCTTCAGCTTGATCGCTATACCCGCGAGCAGCGCCAGCATGACGCCGGTGGTGATCATGCGGACGGCGGTCTGCATCGCGGTGCGGCGGACCAGCCGGATGCAGTCGACCAGGGAGCGCAGATCGCGGATGTCGAGCGCGGCCTCGTCGCCGTCGAGGCCGACATCGGCCAGCGCACGCTTGGCGCCTTCCTCCGCCGCCCGGGTCAAGATCGCCTCGAACTCGGCGTCGGGCATGCGCACGAAGCCCTCGGATCGGGGTGGGTTCATCGGATCCTCCTTCCGCCGCTCAGCCGACCTTGCAGCCCCAGAAGGACGTGTGGTCGGCGGCGAAGTAGCCGTCCGCGACCCGGAAATACCCCTGCAGCTCGACGGTATCGCCTGCCGTCAGCGGCACCATGGTCTGAAGCCAGATCGCGGTAGCGAGCGAGACATGAGTGGCGGAGATTTCGCCGAGGGAGCCGCGGATTTCGGTCGTGCCGTTCAGGACGAGCCGCCCGCGCATGCGGGCGGTGGCGCTGGCGTTGATCTTGTACAGCAGAGTCGCGCCGAAGAGGTAGGTGCCGTCCACGGGGGCGACGAAGTGGTTGTTCACGGCGTCGAACGCGCCCTGATCGTTGTAGTCGGTGTTGTTAAGGCCGATCTTGGTCCAGGTGCCGACGCCGACGTAGTTGTCGTAGTTCGTGTAAGCCTTGAACCGCGGCAGCCGGGGCTGATCGACAATGCCGGTGGCGTTGTCGACGCTCAGCCCGTCGAAGAAGGTGCTGCCGTCGGCGGAGACCGCGAGCCGGAAGCGGTCCGACCCGAACAGCCCCACCAGCGCCTTGGTCACGAAGCCGGTCTGGAGGGTCAAACCGAGATCGTCGCCGGCCGCCTCCTTGTTCATGGTGTAGAACAGGTCGCCGGTGCCGCCCTCGGCCACGGTCCTCGCCGTCCAGAGCGCGGCGTTGAGCTTGGCCGAGAACGGGTTCGATGCATCCGCCGTGGTGCCAACCCCGAGGAGCGCCATGTTCTGCAGCGCCGCCGGTGTGGTCCCGAGCCAGCCCGCGCCATCGTAGACCAGCAGCAGGCCCTCGTCCTCGACCCATGCGCGCCAGCCGATCCGCGGGGGAAGTCGCAGCCAGGCGCCATCGGTCCAGAGCGCGACGTTCAGGTCCCATCCGGACCATTCGCCCGTCGCGCCCGAGGCGACGATGTAGCGATCGCCATCGGCGGGACTGCCGGGCGGCGCTGTCAGATCGCGGTCGAGCACGGAGAGCTGCACGAGCCCGTCGAGCAGCCGCAGCGCCTCGTTGTGGGTGACGTACTTCTGGGCCTGCGCCGCCAGGATGTAGGGCAGCAGGAGATGGGTCGTGGCGTCGGACATGGGATGGCCTTCAGAGTATCAGCGTGAGGGTCTTGGGCGCGCCCCGCCCGACGAGGGCGGAGAGCTGGTAGATGCGGCTGTCGAGCGTGTCACCGGGGCCGAGCGGCGCGCCCCAATCGGCGGTCTGGTCTGCGGCGGTGTAGACCGCGCTGGTGGTGGCGGTGCTCAGCACCCGCTTAACGGTCGCGCCATCAAGGATCTCGACCTCGTAGGCTTCGAGCTCTTCTCCGAGCGGCACTTCTAGCCCGCCCCAGCTGTCGGCCGCGAGAGCTCGGGACCGGCGCGTCCAGCGGATCGTCAGATCGCCGGGCGTGCGCGGCCTGCGCCACGGCTGCTCGACATGGGCGCCGGAGAACGGCCGCAGCCCGACGCCCGCGGGCGTGAAGGATTGCGCCACATAGGTCTCGTCGCTGACGGGGCGGCTCGCCGGACCGATGCGCCAGTTCCACGGCAATCCGAGATCGGCCTCGGCAATCGGCAGGGACGCCAGCGACGCGTCCAGCACCACGACAAGAGCGCCAGCGGGCGCCGGATTGCCCATCGCGCCCTCGGTGCCGCGCTGGCCGCGCAGGAGCCGGGTCAGCCGGTATCGACCCGGCGCCAGCAGCTCGGCCGCGCCCGCCTGCACGATCTCCCAGGTGCCGGGCGCGCTCTCGATAGCCAGCGCATTGGCGCCGCCCAACAGCGTCAGGTCGGTGACGCTCTCCAGCGTGCCGGTGAGCAGATCGACCACAAGCGCATTGCCGTGGTCGAAGCGTGAGGTGGGGCCCGGATAGAAGTCCGAGACCAGCGCTCCGATCCGGGCGCGGCTGCCGAACGTGGTCAGCAAATCGAACCCGTCCGTCGAGGGGCTGC
>JBKHWC010000143.1:0-3840 GCA_046569765.1 Alphaproteobacteria bacterium
GATGAAGGATTGGCACAAACTCAAACCAGAGCTGTTCAGGAAACAGCCATACTACCTGCCGGGATGTGACACCTATCCGCAGTTTGAAAGCCCGCATGTGCAGCACAAGCATATGGTCCTGCGGCGGCGCTATTGGCTGTATTACGCGCTGCAATTCATGGCGGGCGCGCGGCGGCAGATTTTCGTGGTCTTTGCGGGCTTCATGATGGTGGAGCGGTTCGGGATGAAGGTCTCGGAGATGACGCTGCTGCTATTGTGCAATTACCTGATCAACATGGCGGTGGCCCCGTGGATGGGGCGGGCCTTGGGGAAGTATGGCGAGCGGAATGTCATGGGGTTTGAATACATCGGGCTGACGCTGGTGTTCCTGGCCTACGGGGGCCTTTACTGGTTCGGCTGGGGGATCGTGATTGCGGGCGCGTTGTATATCCTGGACCAGCTGTTCTTTGCGCTGTCGTTCAGCCTGAAGACCTATTTCCAGAAGATCGCCGATCCCCGCGACATTGCGCCCACGGCGGCGGTGGCGTTCACGATCAACCATATCGCGGCGGTATTTCTGCCGGCGGCGCTGGGCTATCTTTGGGCGACCTCGCCGGATTACGTGTTCCTTCTGGGGGCCGGGATGGCGCTGGTGGCGTTCGGGCTGATCTGCCTGATCCCGCGGCACCCCGAACCCGGGATGGAGACGGTCTTCTCGCGTGGTCTGCCGGTGGCGGCCGAGTAGGCTGGCGCGGCGGGGCTTCCGCCCTATATGTAGCGGGCAAACGGAGGTCCCGACATGTTCTTCACCCGCAAATCGATGGAAATGGTCACGGCCGACAAGGCCCTGCCGGGGCGGGCCGAGCCCTTGCCGACGGCCGAGACGCATTTCCTGTCGGGCATCCCGCTGAAATCGCCGGTGCCCGAGGGGATGGAAGAGGCGATGTTCGGGATGGGCTGTTTCTGGGGCGTGGAGCGGAAGTTCTGGCAGGTGCCGGGGGTCTGGCTGACCATGGTGGGCTATGCGGGGGGCTACACGCCGAACCCCACCTACAAGGAGACCTGCACCCAGCTGACCGGCCACAACGAGGTGGTGCGGGTGATCTTTGATCCTGCGAAGGTCAGCTATGAGGCGCTGCTGAAGCTCTTCTGGGAGAACCACGATCCGACCCAGGGGATGCGGCAGGGGAATGACGTGGGCTCGACCTATCGGTCGGGGATCTATGTCTATACGGAGGAACAGATGGCGGCCGCGAAGGCCTCGAAAGAGGTGTACGCGGCTGCGCTGAAGGCGGCGGGAATGGGGCCGATCACGACCGAGATCCTGCCGGTGCCGACATTCTATTATGCCGAGGACTATCACCAGCAGTATCTGGCGAAGAACCCGGATGGGTATTGCGGCATTGGCGGGACCGGGGTGAGCTGCCCGATCGGGACCGGCGTTTCGGCCTGACGGGCGCACAATTCTTCTGCGAAGAATTGTCCCGGCCTGCTTGTCTGGTGCGCGGCTTGCGCGTAAGGCCGGGGCAAAGGAGTGCCTGCCCATGCCCACCTATTCCGCCCTGACCACCCTGCCCGGCGAAGAGGCCGCGCAAGGACTTGCCGCCGCGATGGAGCGGATGGAGCCGGAACCCACGGGGGTCGGCGTCTTCGAGATCGAGGACGGATCGGGTCTGTGGGAGGTCGGCGGCTATTTCCTCGAGCCGCCGGATCAGGTGATGCTGGAGGTTCTGGCCACCGCGTTCGGCGCCAGGCCCTTCGCCTTGTCGGAGTTGCCCGAGATCGACTGGGTCGCCCATGTGCGGCGGGAGCTGTCGCCCGTCGATGCGGGGCGGTTCTTCGTCTTTGGCAGCCATGACGCGGACAAGGTGCCTGCGGGCCGGGTACCGCTGCAGATCGAGGCGACGGTGGCCTTCGGGACGGGTCATCACGGAACGACGCTGGGTTGCCTGCTCGCCTTCGACCGCCTTCTGACCGAGGGCTGGCGGCCCGCCAAGGTGGCCGATATCGGCTGCGGCACGGCGGTGCTGGCCATGGCGGCGGCGGCGACGCTGCCCGAGGCGCTGGTCATCGCCAGCGACATCGACCGGGTCGCGGTGGATGTGGCCGAGGCCAATGTGGCGATCAACCACCTTGAGGGCCGGATCGAATGTCTGGAGGCTGCGGGGCTGGACCACAAGCGGTTGCACGCGGCCGCGCCCTATGACCTGATCTTCGCCAATATCCTGAAAGGCCCGCTGATCGAACTGGCGCCCGCCATCGCCGCCCATCTGGCGCCGGGGGGGAGGGCGATTCTCTCTGGCCTCCTGGTCGTGCAGGCCGAGGCGGTCACGGCGGCCTATGTGGCCGAGGGTCTTTGTCTGCAAAGCCGCGACGATATCGGGGAATGGTCGACGCTTGTTCTTCAGAAGACCTGAAATCGTGGACAATCCTTGACAGCATCCCCGGTTGGCTTGCAGTTCAGGAAACGTGCCGCATTTTCGCCATAGAATCGCGGCATCAATGCCTTGTCCGGTCTGCCAACCAGGGGTGACGTCTATGTGGGTCGATCCGAACCTGAACGATTTCTACACCCGCGTCTCGCGGATCGAGAAAGCCCATGCCAAGGGCTATGGGTTCGAGGCTACGGGGACGCTGGGGCGCAAGGCCTCGACCCGCCGCGGCTCGCGCCTGTTGAAGCTGGCCAAGCCGCTGGTACTGGCGCTGGCGGTGGGGATCGGGCTGAAGGGCGTGATCCACTATTATGTTGGCGCCCAGACCTATGAAAGCCGGGTCAGCGCACTGGCGGCGGGCTCGGGCTTTGACCCGGTCGGCGCCTGGATGATGCATGCCGATCCTGCGACGCTGTGGGTATCCGGCCAGTTGCAGGCCCTGCTGCCGCGCTGAGGCTGAGCCCGGAAAAGCAGAAGGCCGCACGAGGGTGCGGCCTTTTTCGTTCCGGCTTTGCGCCTCACCCGTCGCTTAGCGACCGATGAACTCGATGTCGCCGCGGCACAGGCCGATATCGTCCAGTTCGCGGTCCGAAAGTTTGTTCAGCGCCTTGCGGGTGATGCGCGCATCGTTCCATGCGGCAAGCATCCCAAGGACATTCGTCAGCGCGGTGATCGCGCGGTAGGTGGTGATGGCGCCGTAGGGCGCCGGGCGGGTCGTCTCGACAGCGGCCATGGCTAGCATCCTGTTCTAAAACTGCTCATCGCAAGGGCCTATTCCCTTGCTGAGTGGCAGATAATCTTGCTGCAGGCGCACAACAAGCCGGGGAAATGGCAAGGCGGCCTTGCAGCCATTGCATGACCGCGGCCATGATTTGTTCATCTTTTTCAGCGCTTTCCCGGCGCCTGTCGGATTTCTGTCGCATAGCGTCGTATTCTGCAAGTGCAAAATGACGCATTCCGCCTGTCGGCTGTCAAGGAAAGCCATTGGCGGATGTTCCCTTTTCGTGCTAGCCCTTGGGGCAAGGCATGTGACGGGGGCAAGATGCGGGTCATCGGCATCGATCCGGGGCTTAGAAACCTGGGCTGGGGGGTGATCGACGTGGCGGGCTCGCGGCTGAGCCACGTTGCAAACGGCATCTGCCATTCCGATGGCGGGGACGGGGACCTTGCGGTGCGGCTGCTGTCCCTGCACGCGCAACTGACCGAGGTCTTGCGCAGCTGGCAGCCCGAGGCGGCGGCGGTTGAGCATACTTTCGTCAACAAGGACGCGGTAGCGACGCTGAAGCTGGGTCAGGCGCGGGGGATCGCGCTGCTGGTGCCGGCGCAGTTCGGACTGACGGTCGGGGAATATGCGCCGAACGCGGTGAAGAAGACGGTGGTGGGTGTGGGTCACGCGGCCAAGGTGCTGGTGGATCACCTGGTGTAGCTG
>JBKHWC010000144.1:0-3737 GCA_046569765.1 Alphaproteobacteria bacterium
GCGCAAAGCGCCGGGGTCAACCCCGGCCTACGGCATCCGGCTGGCAATATACCGGGCGAAATCGTAGTTCGGCCGCTCCAGATGGCTCAGCGCGCCCGGCTGGGACATGCCGGCGCACAGCCCCTTCCACACCCGCTCGACACAGCCCTTGTCCTCGACGTTCACATCATCGAGCAGCGCCTTGACCTTCGCCAGATGCGCCTCGGCCTCGGGGTCCGCCATCCATTCCGCGCTCATGCCCCCACCGAACAGCACCCGGACCGAGCCCGGCCCATCGGGCGTCAGGCTGAGGTACCAGAAATACCCCGGCGTCAGGGTGATCAACAAAGCCGGATAGATCGCCAGAAGCCAGGTGATCCGCCGGTCATCCCCCTGCAGCACCGTGTTCGACGGATGCGCCAGCGCCAGCGGCACCAGGTCGTTCTTCACGATCCAGTGGTAGTTGAAGGCCTCTTCCCCCGGCGGACATTCCATCAGGTTCAGATCGCAGGAGCCGCCGATCGTCCCGGCATGGCAGGCCGGCAGGTGGTAGCTTTCCATGAAGTTCTCGGCCAGCACCTTCCAGTTGGTGTCCCAGCGGAACTCATCGCGGAAGACCTCGCGGTAGTCCGTCATCGGCAGGTGGCCCACCAGCCGGTCGACCCCGGCCAGCCTCTCGGCCACCGGCGGCGCGTCGGGGTTCAGCGTCACCATGATCCAGCCCTGCCAATCCTCGACCCGGACCGAGGGCAGCTTCACGTCCTCCTTGCAGAACCCCTCGTTCCGGGCCATCGCGGGGGCGCCGCGCAGCGAGCCGTCAAGGTTGTAGGTCCAGGCATGATAGGGGCAGACGATCGACCGCACATTCCCCCGGCCTTCCAGAAGCGTGCTCATCCGGTGACGGCAGACATTCGACATCCCCCGCAACACGCCTTCCCGGTCGCGCAGGATGATCACCGGCTCTCCGGCAATCACCATCGTCAGGTAGTCGCCGGGGTTCGGCAGCGCATCCGCCCGGCCCGCGCACAACCATTCCTTCGCGAAGATGTGCTCTTCCTCGGCCTTCGCGAAATCCGGCGAAGTGTAGACCGACTTCGGCATCGCCCGCGCCCGCTCGAACGGGACCGAGACATTGGCGCGAAGTTCCGCGATGGCAAGCGAGGGGTCGTGCTGGGTCATGGGGGGCCTCCTGCACTCAGCTTGCGCCCGGGCGCGCGCCCATGCCAGCGGAAATCCGACAGCTTCAGGGGAAATGCGCCCTCACCGCCGCCGCAACAGCCTCGGCCAGCGCCGGATTCGCCTCGGCGTCATAGTGGATCCCGTCGATGGGTGAGACCTTGACCACCGCACCCGCGTCCAGGAACGGCACCCCCGCCCGCTTCGCCGCCGCCTCCACCTCGGCTGCAAGGCCCGCCGACTTCGCCGCCCCGCCCGCGAACATTCCCGCCAGGCAGCCGACCTCCAGGATCGGCGGCGGCGCGACCAGAAGCACCCCCGGCGCCCCGCCCCCCGGCCCCGCCTGCGAGCCCAGGATCACCCGCACCAGCCGCTCCAGCGACAGGGCGATGTCGCAGGCATTGACCGAGAACCGCTCCTTCAGGTCATTGGTCCCCAGCATCACCAGCACAACGTCCAAAGGCTTGTGACTCTCCAGCAGCGCGGGCAGCACGGTCAGCCCGTTGCGATGCGCGCCCTCCACCGGATCGTCATGCACCGTGGTCCGGCCCGGATGGCCCTCGGCGATCACCTCCCAGTCTGGCAGCAGCTTCCCCAGCCGCCCCGCCCAGCGTTCCTCGCGGTCAAAGCGACCGGCAAAGCCAAGCTCGGGCATCGGCATCGTCCCATGCGTGTTGCTGTCACCGAACAGCAGGATCGTCCGTGTCATCTTCGTCCCTCCCGGATTGCCCCACCCTAACCGCAGCCGCACCGGGGATGCACGGCAAAACACTCGCTGATTGACGCACCTCAAGCTGCGACCGATACTGCGCCACAGGAAACCCCGGAGCCCCTCTTGCGGCCGACTGTCAACGATATTGCGCGCGAGGCTGGCGTCAGTCTCGCAACGGTGGACCGCGTGCTGAACGCCCGGCCGGGCGTGCGGGAGAAGACGGTCAAGGCGGTGAACGATGCCATCGCCCGGCTTGGCTATGTCCGCGACCTGACCGCCGCGAACCTTGCGCGCGGGCGCTCCTACCGGATGGCGGTCCTGCTGCCCGACACGGAAAGTCAATTCCTGCAATCCCTTGCCGCCGCGCTGGACGAGGCCGGCCGCGCCGCCGCCACCAGCCGGACCGAACTGAAACTCCTCCGCTTCCCGGCCGAGGATCCCCATGCACTCGCCGCCCTTCTTGCCACCCTGCCCGGCCGCGACTATGCCGGCGTGGCGCTTCTCGCGCCGGAAACGCCAGTCCTGCGCGACGCGGTTCGCCAGTTGCGGGCGCGGGGATTTCCGGTGGTGGCCCTCGTCTCGGACCTGCCCAATGCCGGGCGCGACCATTTCATCGGCATCGACAACCGCGCGGCCGGTCGCACCGCCGGGGTGCTGATGGGCCGCTTCCTCGGCGGCGGGCCCGGTCAGGTCGTGGTGCTTGGCCAGTCCCTCCTCGCCCGTGACATGATCGAACGCCGCCGCGGCTTTGACGAGGTGATGCAGCGCGACTTCCCCGGGCTCGAGGTCCTGCAATCGCTGGAAACCCACGGCTCGCCCGCCACCCTGCGTCAGGTCGTGACCGAGATGCTGGCCAACGCTCCGGCCGTGCGCGGCATCTACGCGATGGGCGGCGGCAACCGGACGCTCACGCAAGTGCTTGATGAAATGGGGCTTTCCAGCAAGCTGACCGTGATCTGCCACGAACTGACGCCGCATGTCCGCGATGCGCTGACCTCGGGCAGGATCACCGCCGTCATCACGCAGAATCTTGGCCATCTCGCCCGCTCCACCCTGCGTGTCCTGCGCGCCAAGGCCGACCGCCAGCCCCTGGACGAAGGGCAGGAACAGATTCGCATCGAGATCGTCCTGCGCGAAAACCTGCCCCCGCTGCCCGAAACGCCCGGTGAGACCCGCATCGACCATGTCGCCTGAAATCGGCTCAAATCGGTTTGGCCGTGGCCTGTGGCGGGAAATGAGGTACGTTCCTCAAAAATGCTTTACAGGCCCAACCGCTTCTGCCTATCGTCGCGTCAATTCAAGAAGGCCCGGCATAAGCACGGGTCCAAGCTCAACTCACCGGGAGGAAGCATGAAACGGACGACTCTGGCCGCGACTGCGGCTGTTGCGCTGGTCTGGGCGGCCCAGGCCAATGCCCAGGCGAACGAACTCACCCTCTGCTGGGCCGCCTGGGATCCGGCCAACGCGCTGGTCGAACTGTCCAAGGATTTCGAGGCGCAGTCCGGCATCACCATGAAGTTCGAATTCGTCCCCTGGCCGAACTTCGCCGACCGCATCCTGAACGAACTGAACTCGGGCGGGCAGCTGTGCGACCTTCTGATCGGCGACAGCCAGTGGCTTGGCGGCGCGGCCGAGAACGGCTGGTATGTCAAGCTGAACGACTTCTTCGACGCCGAAGGCATCAGCATGGACGATTTCGCGCCGGCGACCGTCTATGCCTATTCGACCTGGCCCAAGGGCACGCCGAACTATTACGCGCTGCCCGCCATGGGCGATGCGAACGGCTGGTTCTACCGCAAGGACTGGTTCGCCCGCCCCGAGATTCAGGCCGACTTCAAGGCCAAGTATGGCCGCGACCTGGCCGAGCCCA
>JBKHWC010000145.1:0-3703 GCA_046569765.1 Alphaproteobacteria bacterium
TCGATGTGAAGAAAGTCTGGACCTTCGGCTTCGGCCACACTGCCTCGGCAGGGCCGCCCAATCCGGCAGGGATGCCGCGCGGGATGCCCGCCGATCTCGACGTCGGGATTCGCGAGGCGTTCCTGCTCTTCCGCAGCGACATCGTGGCCTACGAGGCGGAGGTGTTGCGCGCGGTGAAGGTACCGCTGGAACCGCACGAGTTCGATGAGCTGGTCAGTTTTCACTACAACACTGGCGGCATCGCCAAGGCATCGCTGACCCGTCATCTGAACGCAAGCAACCGCGCCGCCGCCGCGCAAGCCTTCATGGGGTGGCTCCGGCCCGCCGCAATCCGAACGCGCCGCGAGGCTGAGCGCGATCTGTTCCGCGATGGCCGCTATCCGACCGGCACCATCCCGGTCTGGGCTGTCGACCGCAACGGACGGGTGGATTTCTCGAGGCCCATTCGGCGACTGACCGAGACCGACGCGCTGACCCTGCTGCGCCCGACGAGCCAACCGGTGCCGTTGCCCGTGCCACTGCCGGTACCGACCCAACCGCCTGCCGCCCGGTCGTGGTGGCAGCGGCTGATGGAATTTCTCAGAGGAAAGGCAACATCATGAACTGGAACCTCGCACGTGGGCTGGTCTATCTGGCCTGTCTTGCCGCCTCCGGGCTGGCCATGGCCGGGCTGGCGGATTTCGATCTGGTGACGGGCAGCTTCGATCTGCGCCCGTTCAACCTCTACGCCCTGACCGGCGCGGCGGGCGGTGTCGTGTCTTCGGCGCTGGCCTCGGTCGCCCTGTGGCGCGGCTGGGGGCGGAAGTGAAGGCCCTCCCGCCCGCGCTGCAGTCCCATCTCGACGAGGGCACGACGACGCTGGCCTGGTGCTGGCGGATTGTGCGGGCCGATGGGGTGACGCTCGGCTTCACCGATCACGACCGGACCCTGACGTTCGACGGCACCGATTTCGAACCGGGAAGCGGTTTTGCGGCCTCCGAGGTGCGCTCCGGTTCCGACCTGTCTGTCGATGCGCAGGACGCGCAAGGCGTGCTGACCTCCGACCGGATCACGGAGACCGATATCCTTGACGGCCGCTGGGACAATGCGGCCGTCGAGGTGTGGCGTGTGAACTGGGCCGTGTCCTCACAGCGACTGCTGATGCGGCGCGGGGCCATCGGCCAGATTCGGCGTGGGCGGCTGGCCTTCGTCGCGGAGGTGCGATCGCTGGCCCATGTGCTGGGCCAGACGGTCGGGCGGACGTTCCAGGCGACATGCGACGCCGCCCTTGGCGATGCGCGCTGCGGGGTCAATCTCGAGGCACCTGCGTTCAAGGGAACCGGCGCGATCATCGACATGATGCGCGACCGCGCCTTTACCGCCTCGGCGCTTGGCGGTTTCACCTCCGGCTGGTTCACCTTCGGAACCCTCGACTGGACCAGCGGGGCCAATGTCGGGCGGCGGGCCGAGGTGTTGTCGCACGACCTCGTAGACGGCGTCGCCGTGCTGACGCTGCTGGAAGCCCCGGTGCGCGCCATCGCCGGGACCGACACATTCACCATCCGCGCCGGGTGCGACAAGCGCGTCGCGACCTGCGGGACGAAGTTCGCCAATGTCGCCAACTTCCGGGGCTTCCCCAACATTCCCGGCCAGGATGCCGTCCTGCGCTATGCCACCACCGATGGCGGCCACGAGGGGGCGGTGTTGTGACAGCGGCCGATCCCGATCTGGTCATTGCCGTCGCGCGGTCCTGGCTGAGAACGCCCTACCACGACCAGGCCAGCCTGCGCGGGGTCGGCTGCGACTGCCTCGGCCTTGCGCGTGGCGTCTGGCGCGAGGTGGTGGGGCCCGAACCTTTCCCGATCCCGCCTTACAGCAGGGACTGGGGCGAAAGTGGCCCGCGCGAGGTGTTAGCTGAAGGCGCGCGCCGCATGATGCCGGAGATCGCACCCGCCGATGCCCCTCCCGGCGCGCTGGTCCTGTTTCGCATGATGCCCCGCGCCATTGCCAAGCATGTCGGCATTCTGACCGGCCCTGACACCTTCCTGCACGCCTACGAGCGGCTCGGCGTCATCGAGGAACCGCTAAGCCCAATGTGGCGACGGCGCATCGCCTTTGCCTTCCTCTTTCCCCAACGCTGAGAGTTTTCCATGGCCACGCTTGTCCTCGGCGCTGTCGGCACTGCCATCGGCGGGGCCTTTGGCGGCGCGATCCTCGGTTTCTCCGGCGCGGCCATCGGTGGCTTCATCGGCTCGACCGTGGGGTCGGTTGTCGACAGCTGGATCGTGTCGTCGCTGGCTCCGACCCAACGGATCGAGGGCGCGCGGCTCGACACGCTGCGCATCACCTCGGCCACCGAAGGAGCGGTGATCCCGCGCCTCTACGGCCGCATGCGGATTGGTGGCAACATCATCTGGGCCACCGATTTCCGCGAGGAGACCAAGACCACGACGCAGGGCGGCGGCAAGGGCGGCGGGGGCGGCAAGGTCAAGACCACCGAATACCTCTACTATGCGTCGTTCGCCGTGGCGCTCTGCGAAGGACCGATCACCGGCATCGGTCGCGTCTGGGCCGATGGCAAGGCGATGGACATGACCGGCGTGACCTGGCGCTGGTATCCCGGCAACGAGGTGCAGACCGCCGATCCCTTCATTGCGGCGAAGATGGGCGCGGCCAACACCCCAGCCTATCGCGGCACGGCTTATGTCGTTTTCGAGGATCTGGCGCTTGCAACCTACGGCAACCGCCTGCCGCAACTGTCGTTTGAAGTGTTCCGCCCGCTGGCCGATGCCGACACCGCAGAGGGTCTGACCCGCGCCGTCACCCTGATCCCAGCCTCGGGCGAGTTCACCTATGCCAGCGACGCGATCCGCAAGGGCAGCGGTGGCGCGACGGTTGCCGAGAACCTGAACGCTCTGCCCGACCAGCCCGACATCGTCGTGGCGCTGGACCGGCTGCAGGCGATGGCCCCGGCGGTCGAGAGCGTCAGTCTGGTCGTGGCTTGGTTCGGCAACGACCTGCGCGCGGGATCCTGCAAGGTGAAGCCCGGCGTCGAGGTTGCCTCTAAGGCGACCACGCCCGCCAATTGGTCGGTAAACGGCGTCAGCCGGGCCAGCGCCCATCTGGTCAGCCGTGACGCCGAAGATCGGCCAGTCTACGGCGGCACGCCGGCCGACTTTGCGGTGGTGCAAGCGATCCAGGAGATGAAGGCGCGCGGGCTGCGGGTGACTTTCTATCCCTTCCTCTTGATGGATGTGCCCCCCGGCAACACGCTGCCGAACCCCTACAGCGCCAATGCCGCCACGCCGGGTCAGCCTGCATTCCCGTGGCGGGGGCGGATCACCTGTTCCCCGGCAGCGGGTTTTGTCGGTTCAGTGGACAAGACCGGCATGGCGGCAACGCAAGTGTCAGCGCTGTTTGGTGCTACGACGCCGGGGAATTTCAGCGTGTCGGGCGAGACTGTCAGCTTCACCGGCTCGCCCAGCGACTGGGGTCTGCGCCGCATGGTGCTGCACTATGCGCACCTCTGCGCAGCAGCGGGTGGCGTCGATGCCTTCCTGATCGGCACCGAGATGCCCGGCCTGACCACCATCCGGTCGGGGGTCAGCACCTATCCGGCCGTCACCGCCTTCAAGACCCTCGCGGCCGACGTGAGCAGCATCCTCGGCGCGGCCACCAAGATCGGCTATGCCGCCGACTGGTCGGAATACTTCGGCCATCATCC
>JBKHWC010000146.1:0-3495 GCA_046569765.1 Alphaproteobacteria bacterium
ATCACCCATATCCTGACGCTGGACGACATCAACAAGGGCTTCGACCTCATGCACCAGGGCAAGTCCATCCGGGCCGTGGTGGTGTATTGATCCGACCCGCCGTCCTGGCCCTTCTCCTCTCGGCCGCGCCCGCCGCGGCCGAGATCCCGCTCCTGACCCTTGCCGTCTTGGACGAGATGCTGGCCGTCCCGCAAGGCACGCCCGTGCAGGCCAAGGCCACGCTCGGTGCGAACGGACGGCCAGCGGTCTGCCTGCAACTCCCCGAGCCACAGGCCACGGGCTTTGCCACGCTGACCGAACGCAGCGTGGGCCAGGTCGTGACCATGAGCCTCTGCGGACAGGTGGTCACTGCCCCCAGGCTTCTGACACCCATCCCCAGCGGCGCGCTGGTCCTGACGGGCGCTGCCACCGCCCAGGAGGCAGACCGCACCGCTGCCCGCCTGACCGTCAGCCGCTGCGACTGACCGCTTGCGCCCACCCCCGCGCCAGGCCACGCTTGCCCGCAACCCCGGAGGACCACGATGACCCCTGCACAGAAGGCGCAACCCTGATGGCCCGCGATGGCGCAAAGCTGCTTGCCGTCCTGATCGACGCCGACAACGTGCTGGCCAAGCACGCCGAGGCGATCCTGAAGGAGATTTCGACCATCGGCGAACCGGCCCTGCGCCGCGTCTATGGTGACTGGTCAAGCCAGATGCTGCAGGGGTGGAAATCCGCCGCCCGCGACCTGGGCCTGGTGATGCATCAGCAATCGGCCAATACCCGGGGCAAGAACGCCTCTGACATTGGCCTAGTGATCGACGCCATGGACATCCTGCACCAGGGCAAGTTCGACGGTTTCGTCCTCGTCTCCTCGGACAGCGATTTCACCCGCCTCGCCTCGCGCATCCGGGAAGAGGGGCTGGAGGTCGTGGGTATCGGCGAGGCGAAGACGCCGGAAAGTCTGCGCAAGGTCTGCAACCGCTTCATCCTGATCGAGAACATCGTTGGCGAGGCCGCACCCGAACCCACGCGCGAGCCGAAGCCCACCGCCGCCAAGGCCGAACCCGCCCCCGCCCCTCTGAAGCGGCCGGAATCCGAGGCGATCCCGCTGATCCGCAAGGCAATGACCAACATCGACCCGGATGGCGAATGGTATTCGCTGGGCCAGCTTGGCCAGTACATGGTCCGCGCCGACCCCGATTTCGACCCCCGCACCTATGGCAGTGCCCGGCTTTCCGACCTTGTGAAGCGGCTGACCAAGCGGTTCGAGGTCCGCAAGGAGGGCAATCAGCTCATGGTCCGCGACATCGCTTGAGGCCTAGAAGATCGTCTGCAGCCAGCCTGCGAACTGGTCTACCGCTGACCGCCGCGGCCCTTTTGGCAGGACGACGGCGTAGGTCACCACGGGCAGGCCCGTCAGCGGAAGCTCGACCAGCCGCCCGGCCTCCAGGTCGGCGCGGCAGATGATCTCGGTCGCCGTGGCCGCGCCAAGCCCCTGGCGACAGGCGGACATCTCCAGATGCGGGCTGCCCAGTTCAACCCATTTCAACCGCGAGACATCAAGGCCCGTGCGGGCCATCTCGGCCAGTTCCAGATAGCGGTCGGTGCCGATCAGCCAGGGCATATCCTGCGGATCCAGCCCCGAGGCCGCCAGCGCGGGCGCACAGACCGCCAGCACCCGCGACTGACAAAGCGGGCGGATCTCTTCGCCCGGGGCCTCGACCCAGCCCTCGGGCGCCGCCCGAATCGCCATGTCAAAGCCGTCGCGGGCCAGATCCACCTTGGACGGGCTGGGCGACAGCGCCACCTCGATCCCGGGATGCCGGGCCCAGAAGTCGGGCAGGCGGGGCATCACATGGGTCTCGGCGATGAAGGTCGTCGTGGTGACCCGCACGACGCGCCGGGCCTCGGCCTCGCGCAGGGCGGCGATGCCGGCGGCCACCGCGCCGAAGCCGTCGTCCAGCGCCCGCGCCAGGGCCGCCCCCGCCTCGGTCAGGCCGACGGTCCGGCCGACTCGGCGCACCAGCGGGATGCCAAGCTCGGCCTCAAGCGCGCGGACCTGCTGGGTCACGGCGGCATGGGTCACATTCAGCACACGCCCGGCATCGGCGAAACTGCCCTGCCGCGCGGTGGCGTCGAAGGCCCGCAGCATCGCAAGCGAGGGAAGGTCGCGCCAGCGTGACACGTTAGTTCAACTTTCGTCCCAAGGATTTTCCTGAGTCGCAGTATCGCAGCTTTTGCGTCATTCCCAAGCGGTAATCCTTTCTGGAACGAAAGCCATGCACGGCCCGAACCTTGACCTCCTTCACGCCGCGCGGCACCGGCCTGACCCGCATGCCCACCATTGCGCCTCGCACCTTTCGGCCCGGCGCGAGGCGCGGCGGGCAAGGTGGACGAACCGCATGACCTGGCTCTTGAGATCGCTGTCAAAGGCGCGGAGGCCTTCGCACGGGACGGAGCAGCCCCCCTCCCCGGCCCTATAGAAGCCGCCCCTCCCGTCATGCGCGCCCGTGCATGACCGAACCCCCGCTCTCTCGGAATCCGCATTCCCGAAATCAGCACGAACACTTAGTTTGCGTGCAAAGGAGAGCTGCCATGAACACGATTTCGCTTGGCCTCGACACATTCGGCGATGTGAGTCTGGGGCCCGACGGCAAGCTGCAACCGATGGACCAGGTCCTGCGCGACGTCGTGGACCAGGCGGTCCTGGCTGACGATCTGGGCATCGACTTCATCGGGCTGGGCGAGCACCACCGCGACGACTTCGCCATCTCGGCACCCGAGATCGTGCTGGCCACCATCGCCGGGCGGACCAGGCGGATCAAGCTGGGCACGGCTGTGACGGTGCTGTCGACCGACGATCCGGTGCGGGTGTTCCAGCGCTTTGCCACCCTGCACGCGCTGTCCAACGGGCGGGCCGAGCCGATCCTGGGCCGGGGGTCGTTCACCGAGAGCTACCCGCTGTTCGGCCACGATCTGCAGGATTACGAACAGCTGTTCGAGGAACGCCTGGACCTCTTCGCCCGGCTGACACGGGAGGCGAAGGTGACCTGGTCGGGCCAGACCCGCGCGCCGTTGAATGGCGAGCCGGTCTATCCCCAGCCAGCGCAACCCATGACGGTCTGGGTGGGCGTGGGGGGCAGCCCGGAAAGCGTGGTCCGGGTGGTGCGACAGGACCTGCAGCTGATGTTGGCGATCATCGGCGGCGACGCGGCGCGGTTTGCGCCCTATGTCGACCTCTACCAGCGCGCCTGCGCCCAGCTGGACCGCCCGGTGCGGCCAGTGGGCGTGCATTCCCCCGGTTTCGTCGCGGCGACGGATGCCGAGGCGCAAGAGAAGCTCTGGCCGCATTACGCCGCCATGTTCGGCCGCATCGGGCGAGAACGGGGCTGGCCCCCGGTCACCAAGGACCGTTTCCTGGCCGAGGTGGAGCATGGTGCGCTGTATGTCGGCAGCCCGGAAACCGTGGCCCGCAAGATCGCGCGGACCTTCCGGGTGCTGGGGCTTCACCGG
>JBKHWC010000147.1:0-3403 GCA_046569765.1 Alphaproteobacteria bacterium
CGCCGCGACCGGCAACCCAGGTGCGCAGCGGGGCGGGGAACTGGCCCTCGGGCCAGTCCAGCAGCAGTAGATCGGCGCGCTGGCCGGGCCCGATGCGGCCGCGGTCCGCCAGGCCCATGGCGCGGGCCGGATTGACCGAGACGAGCTTCCACAGCTCGGTCAGGGGGGCCACGCGGTCGGCGTGAAGCCGCACCATCGCGCCCAGCATGGCGGGGTAGAAATAGTCCGAGGCCAGGATATCGCAGAGCCCGCGCGCGATCATCTGTGCGGCGCCGAGGCTGCCAAGGTGGCTGCCGCCGCGCATGGCGTTCGGCGCACCCAGGACGATCGGGTCCCCCGCTGCGCGCGCGGCACGGAAGACGCGGTCGTGCATGGGGAATTCGGCCACGGTGGCCCCAAGGTCGCGGTAGTAGCGTCGCGTTTCGGCCTGGCTGTCATCATGGGACAGCATCGGCGCCTTGTGCATCCGGGCGAGCGCGGCCATCCGGGCGATATGGTCCGGGACCTCTGCGCGACGGGTCCAGACGCCGGCCAGAAGCGCGACGTAATCCCCGGCCGTGACATGGGCGCGGCGGGCCTGGTCGGCCATCTTCTTCAGGAAGCGCGGGGCGTCGAAGGAGGTGATGGGATAGGGATCGACCTGGTCGAAGGGCCGGTCCTGCACGGCCACGTCGGGATGCAGAAGCATCAAGGTCGTGTGGTCGTTGAACGCCAGCGCCGGGCGGTCGGGGCTGGCAAGGACATGGGCGATAAGCGCTTCGGCCTCATGGCAGAAAGTTTCCCAGCGCAATTGCAGGCGGTTGTCGGCGGTCAGGCGCGGGCGGAGCGTTTCCAGCGCGCGGACCACCTGCCAGCCGGTCTGAACGCTGCGCAGGCCCGGCTCCCAGGACAGGGTCAGCGCGTAATAGGCGGTGGCGATGCCGTTTGCGGCAAGCTGGCGGTCGGTTTCCAGCAGCGCGGCATCGACCGGAACCATGACGCCGGGGCGCGGCATGAACTGGCGTTCGAAAGCGTCGCCGTGGACATCGACGAAGGCCGGGGCCAGCGTCAGGCCCCGCGCCGGGATCACCGTTGCGCCGTCGCGGGCGGTGTCGATGCCGGTGATGCGGCCGCCCTCGATGCGGACGGACGCGGTCTCGACCCGGTCCTCCAGGATGACCCGGGCACCTTCGATCAGTTCCGCGTTCATCCCAGACGCTCGGCCAGAAGGTGCCAGTGCCAGGAGCCGGGCTTTTCATGCGGCCGGTCGTAGAGGGTGAAGACCTCGAATCCCCAGAGCAGCGACAAAAGGTCCGGCGCGGTGCAGAAGTAATGCGGGTGGATCTTGTCGCCGGGGCCTTCGAAGACCCAGGTGTTGCGGCTGATCGCGCGGCCCCTGGCGCGGGCCTGTTCCACCGGAAGGCGGCGGGCCGACAGCATGGTGGCCATGAAGCTGCCGCCGGGCCGCAGGACGCGGGCGATTTCCGACAGCGTGCGGCGGACGACATTCTCGTCGCCGTGGTAGATCACGTTCCAGGCCAGGACATGATCAAAGCTGGCGTCCGCAAAGGGCAGATCGGTCATCGGGGCCTGCACGGTCTCGACCGTCAGCCCCTTGGCGAAGGCGGCGGCAGCGATGGCGGCGGTCGAGGCCTCGGCCGCGTCCAGCGCGGTGACGCTGTGGCCCAGGTCGGCGAAGGCCAGCGCATGGCGGCCGAGTCCGGCGCCGAGGTCCAGGATGCGCGCCCCCTCCTCAAGGTTCGCGGCATGGTCCATCACCCAGGGCTCGGGCATCGCCCAGGGGCTGGAGTGATCGGCACGCTGCCATTCCGCGTTCCAGTAATGGTGCGCGGTATCGGTGACCATCCGGTTCAAATCAACCCCCTGCGGATCCAGCCCGAGCCCCGCTCGACGGCAATGCCCATCACAAGCATCATCAGGATGATCGCCAGGGCCTCGTCGTCCTTGAAAAGGTCGACCCCGACGCCCCCTCCCCCGACCAGCCGACATCGACCTGATCCGTCGCCATCCCGTCGATCTCGCTGACGGCGAAGCGGATGGTGTCCTGGGCGACGAGGTGTTTCATGGGGTGGGCCCCTTTGACGCGATGCTGGTCCGACTTTGGCATCGTCCGGCAACAGCGGCGCGACGGAAACGTGACGGGAGTGCGAAAGCAAAGGCGCGGCCCTCTGGCCGGGCGCGGGGGATGGCTTTTCCAGTGGGGTGCTATCCGCAGCGGGCGGCCCCATGGGCCGGACGGGCTGGATCAGTTTTCGACCTGCCCCTGCGCGAGACACCGCACCGCGCAGCGCGGCGGGGGGCGGTCACCGATCGGACGCCTTCGGCTTCCGGGGGTGTCACTCGGCGGCGAGATGCAAGGTCCCCGCAAAACCATCTGCGGCCTCTCGCTGCGCGCGGCCGAGATCGGCTTCGACGGCTGCGACCACCGTCTCCAATTCGGTCGCGTGGCGTGGCGACAGGCCGAGGACCCGGAAGGTCGCGGCGTGGCGCAGGCTTTCCCCTGAAAGGACAAGGACGCGCCAGGCGCCCGCATCGGCCCGCAGATAGGCGCGCCCCGCCTCTCCGCCTGCCTGCCAGGAGACGACGGCGGCGTCGTTTGCGATGGCCAAAGGCCCAAGGATGGCCTGCGGACCCAGAACATCCTGCAGGGCGGCCCGCACGGCGGCGGATCGCGCCGGGTCGGCCCCCGGGACTGCGGCGCTTTCGTCGTGGCCTTCGTGCCCTGGCGTCGCGCCCCTGCGCGGCTCGACCCTGCGCGGCTCGACCCAGAACTCCAGCGCGATTTCGCCCGCACGATCGAACACCAGGGTGGCAGGGATGCGCTCGCCTTCCTCGAACGGGTCACCCTCGAGACCCATGAACATCACATGCATCCCGCCCGGTGCCAGCGTCACCGTCTTGCCCGACGGGATCACGATCGCCGGGACCGGCACCATCCGGGTCACGCCCTGCGCATCGGTGTCCGTGCCATGCAGGGTCACGCGGGGGAAGTCCGCGCGCACCTCCAGCAGCCGATCCGGCTGGGGTCCGGTGTTGGTGATCGCCATGTAGCCCGCGCCCGACATCGCGGTGGCGACGGTTTCCAGCGCATAGGGGTGGTCGATGACGAGGCTGCCCGTAGTCACCTCATGCGCGGTGGCAGGAAGCGCCATGAGGGCGAGGGCCAGGCAGGGAGGTTTCATGGTCGCTCCTGTCAGTCGGGAAGGGTCAGGGTTTCGGTGAGGGTCACGGTGCCGAGATCGGGGACGAAAAGGCGCAGGGTCACCCCCCAGTCGCCGGGGCGCGGCAGGGTGACGGGGCCGACATGCCAAAGCCCGTCACCTCCGGGCAGCGCGGTCACCGGAAGACGCAGGCCGAGATTGAACCGCTCCGGGTTTGCCGGAGGCTGATTTTCATTAGTTAC
>JBKHWC010000148.1:0-3153 GCA_046569765.1 Alphaproteobacteria bacterium
ACACCCTGGGTCAGGGCAAAGGCCGCCCCCCTGCCGGGGCCCTCCTTCACCACCAGCCAGCCGGTCGGGAACATCACCATCTGCGCTCTTGGCTGGGCCTCGCCCAAGGACGCCAGCATTTCCATCCGCCCCTCGTCCAGCAGCGGAGCCACGGCGGACGGCTGCGGCGCGAAGCCCAGGACCCGCGTCTTGGTGCGGGACGAGCGCCGCCCCTCCGCCCGCGGCGGTGCCGTGTCCGCCGGGGGTGGCTCGCCCTCCATGTCCCAGATGTGCACGGCCGGTGCGGCGCCATCCTTGGCAACGGTCGCGCTGGTCGCGGTCTGCGTCAGGACCTCGCTACGTCCATCGGCCAGCTTGGGAAACCGTCCTGCCGCCGGCCCGTCGCCCAGGGCCACCGCCTCGACCGCTGCCTTCGCCGCCCGTATTTCCTCCGCACTATCGCCGCCGTGGCTGATTGCCAGCCGACGAGCCCGTGGCTTGCGGCGCAGCAGCCAATCGAACAAGCCCATGTCTACACTCCCTCCCCGGCATGGCCGGAGCACCACCTGAATCTCACCACCGCCGTCGCCCGCTGCCGCCCGCCAGAGCCCTTTTCGGCGCGTCCCTATGCGCCACTCCTGCGGTTTCTGCCCCCCTGTGCTTTCCGCATCCATTTTCGGGCAGGGTCAGCGACGGTTACCAAGCACTCTCACACGCCATCAGTTTACACATTGCGAAAAACTTTGACCAAAAAATGGTGCCATATCGTTGATTTTCGGCTGCCGAAAAGGTCAGGCCACTCGCGCCACCACATAATCGGCCAGATCCCGCAGCATCTCGCGCAGAGGATGGTCGGGCAACCCCGCCAGCGCCTGCCGCGCCCGGTCTGCCCAGGCCATGGCATCCGCCCGCGCCTCGGCAGTCGCGCCGTGACGCGCCAGGATCGCCAAGGCCTGCGCCAGATCGCCTTCGCGCTGGTCGCCTTTCTCGATCGTGCGGACCCAGAAGGCGCGTTCCTCGGCATCCGCCTTCGCCACCGCCTTGATCACCGGCAGGGTCAGCTTTCGCTCGCGGAAATCGTCGCCGGTGTTCTTGCCGATCACCGCGTCCTGCCCGCCATAGTCCAGGATATCGTCGACGATCTGGAAGGCGATCCCCAGCGCGTCGCCATAGTCGAACAGCGCCCGGACCGTGGCCTCGTCGGCCCCCGCAATCACCGCGCCCGATTCAGTCGCGGCCGAGAAAAGCGCGGCCGTCTTGCCCCGCACGACCTTGAGATAGACGCCTTCATCCGTCGCCAGATCCTGCGCCGCGGTCAGCTGCAGCACTTCGCCCTCGGCAATCGTCGCGCTGGCATTGGCCAGGATGTCCAGCACCCGAAGGCTGCCAGTCTCGACCATCAGCTGGAAGCTGCGGGCAAACAGGTAATCCCCCACCAGGACCGAGGACTTGTTGTCCCAGAGCAGGTTCGCCGTCGGCCGCCCCCGCCTGCGCTGGCTTTCGTCCACCACGTCATCATGCAGCAGCGTCGCCGTGTGGATGAACTCCACCGTCGCGGCCAGCTTCTGGTGGTCCGTCCCCTCATAGCCCAGAAGCCGAGCCGCCGACAGCGTCAGCATCGGCCGCAGCCTTTTGCCCCCGGCTTCGATCAGATGGGCGGTCACTTCGGGGATGCGGGGCGCGTGCTCGCTGGCCATCCGCGCGCGGATCAGGGCGTTCACCGCCGCCATATCCCCGGCCAGCCAGTCCGCCAGCCGATCCTGCGGTGCCTTCGCCTTTGCCTCGCCTGCCCCGTCCATGCTTGCCCTGCCCTTGCCCCGACCCTTGGGCGGGGTTAACTCCAATCCATGAAGGAAGTCCTGCGCACGACCGATCCAACCCTGATTGCCTTCGCCACGCATCTTCTTGCGGGCGAGGATATAGCCACCTTTCCGCTGGACGTCCACATGAGCGTCCTGGACGGATCCCTGGGAATCCTGCCGCAGCGGCTGATGGTCGCGGACCGCGATCACTTCCGCGCCGCCGCGATCCTGCGCGACAACGACATCCCCACCGCCTGATGTTCGCCGAGGATCAGCTTTCCGACGACAAGTTCCTTTGCGGCCGCCTGCGCCTGTTGCAGCCGGTCAAGGGCTACCGCGCCGCGACCGATCCGGTGCTGCTGGCCGCCGCCTGCCCCGCCCGGCCGGGGGAAAGCGTTCTTGACCTTGGCTGCGGGGCAGGGGCGGCCGCGCTGTGCCTGGGCTGGCGGGTCCCTGACCTCGCCCTCGCCGGGTTGGAGGTTCAGCCGGACTACGCCGACCTTGCCCGTCGCAATGCCAAGCGGAACGGGATCGCACTGGAGGTGCATGAGGGCGACATCACCCGTATGCCCCCGGCGCTGCGCCGCGACTTTGACCATGTCATCGCCAATCCGCCCTATTACCCGCCGGGCGGCAGCCCCTCCCCCATCACAGGGCGGGCGCGGGCGATGCAGGTGGAGACGCCGCTGTCGGACTGGGTCTCTGCCGCGACGCGTCGCCTGCGCCCCGGCGGCTGGCTTACCCTGATCTGTGGCGCCGACGGCCTGCCCGAGGTCCTTGCGGCGCTGGGGACCAAGCTCGGCTCGGCCGCCGTCCTACCGCTGCAACCGCGCGAGGGGCGGGCGGCGCTGCGGATCCTGCTCCAGGCCCGGAAGGGTGGCCGTGCGCCATTCCGGCTGCTCGCCCCCTTCGTGATCCACGCCGGCCCGGAACATGATGGCGACCGTGAGAGTTACACGCCCGAAGCCAACGCTGTCCTGCGCGACGGCGCACCGCTTCACGCGGCTTTTCGCTGAATTGACTGCATCCTTCTGTCACATCCCTGTAACAGTTGATGACACGACTCGGCTTTCGTGCTGCACTGGCCTCCGTGGGTAGCTTTTACAGGAGGACGACCATGACGATCGCATCGCATCTGGTGGAACTGCGCAAGAAGCATGAGGCCCTGTCCGAGATGGTCGAACAGGCCCAGCGCAATCCAGGCACTGATGCCCTGAAGATCGCCGAACTGAAGAAGCAGAAGCTGCGCCTGAAAGAGGAAATTGCGCGGCTCAGCCACTAATCCTTTGCGGCCCGCGCGGCCAGTGCCGCCCCGGCCGTGATCAGCACCGCCGCAAGCGCGATGGTCCAGGTCGGCCGGGCAATCCCGGCC
>JBKHWC010000149.1:0-3150 GCA_046569765.1 Alphaproteobacteria bacterium
CGTCAACGCCATGATTTATATGCGAAATATCACGATTACGACAGCGAAATCAGCGACTTACTTGGAGAATGTGGGGTTTCATCTTTGCCCAAATATCCCCGCCGGAGGCAATGCCCGAGGAGGAGGGCGCAAGCCCCGACGACGAGACAAAAGACTTGCGCCGCAAGGCGCTCATTTTGACACCCGCCGCCACTTGCACGTCGGGCAGGCCTTGCATATGACGCGCGGGACTTCTCACGGGCCCTTGGAGGGGACCATGCCGCTTCTGGTGATGAAATTCGGCGGAACTTCCGTGGCGGACCTCGCCCGGATCGAGAATGCCGCCAAGAAAGTCCAGGCCGAGGTCGAGCACGGCTATGACGTCATCGTCATCGTCTCGGCCATGTCGGGCAAGACCAACGAGCTTGTCGGTTGGGTCGAAACCACCTCCAAGCTCTACGACGCCCGCGAATATGACGCCGTGGTGTCATCGGGCGAGAATGTGACCGCGGGCCTCATGGCGTTGCGGCTGCAGGAGATGGGGATCCCCGCCCGGTCCTGGCAGGGCTGGCAGGTGCCGATCAACACCACCTCGGCCCATGGCCAGGCGCGCTTCGTCTCGATCCCGCGCGAGAACATCGACGCCAAGTTCGCCGAAGGCTTCAAGGTCGCCGTCGTCGCGGGCTTCCAGGGCCTGTCGCCCGAAGGGCGGATAACCACCTTGGGCCGGGGCGGGTCGGACACCACCGCCGTCGCCTTCGCCGCCGCCTTCGGCGCGGAACGCTGCGACATCTACACCGATGTCGACGGGGTCTACACCACCGACCCGCGCATAACCGCCAAGGCGCGCAAGCTGGACAAGATCGCCTTCGAAGAGATGCTGGAGCTCGCCTCGCTGGGCGCCAAGGTCCTGCAGACCCGGTCGGTCGAACTGGCGATGCGCTACAAGGTGCGGCTGCGCGTGGTCTCCTCTTTCGAGGAGGTCGACGAGAACTCTGGAACCCTGGTCTGCGACGAGGATGAAATCATGGAATCGAAAGTCGTTTCTGGCGTCGCCTATTCGCGGGACGAGGCAAAGATGACGCTTCTGAAGGTCGAGGATCGGCCGGGCGTTGCCGCGGCGATCTTCGGCTCGCTCGCGGATGCGGGCGTCAACGTGGACATGATCGTCCAGAACATCTCGGAACAGGACGACCCCACCGACAAGCGCGCCCATACCGACATGACCTTCAGCCTGCCGACGAACCAGGTCGAGCGCGCGAAGAAGGCCATCGACGAGGCCGCAGCGGCGGGCAAGTTCGCCTTCTCCGAACTGGTGACGGACACCGAAGTGGCCAAGGTCTCGGTCGTGGGCATCGGGATGCGCAGCCAGGTTGGCGTGGCGGCCAAGATGTTCGCCGCGCTGGCGGCCGAGAATGTGAACATCAAGGTCATCACCACGTCCGAGATCAAGATTTCCGTCCTGATCGACCGCAAGTACATGGAACTGGCGGTCCAGGCGCTGCACGACACGTTCGATCTCGACAAGGCGTGATCTGCGCAGGGCGGGCGATATCGCCCACCCAACCCCATCCCCGGCTGACCTGTAGGCTGTGCTACAGCGCACCGTCCGCGTAAGGCGGGCGCGTGGTCCACCCTACTCCTCCAGCAGCCCCAGCAGGTCCTGATGACAGGCCGCCCCGGCCCGGTTTCCCGTCGAGGCCGCCTGCGTCGCGCTTGGAAAAGGTCGCGCCAGATCCCCGGCCGCGAAGACCCCCGGCACCGTGGTGCGCTGCTGTTCGTCCACCTTGAGGTGCCGCCCCATCGGCGTCTCCTCCACCGCGCAACCCAAGGCCTCGCCCAGGTCCGCTGCCGGTTCCTGCCAGCTCACCAGGTAGAGCGCCCGCATCTCCACCCTTTCGCCGTCCTCCAGCTCAACCGCCTCGATCGCGCCCTGCGAATGGTGCACCCGCACCACCCGCCCCGCCTGCCGCCGCAGGCCAGGGCGCGCAAGCCGTGCTGCTTCTTGCGCCGTCACCTCCACCCCGTTCTCCAAGAGGATCAGATCGTCCGTCCAGTCCTGCAGATGCACCGAATGGTGCAAGGGAATGGCCTCCCAGGCCAAAAGCCCCGTGGTCCGGTCGGCCAGCTCATAGCCGTGGCAATAGGGGCATTGCGCCACCGTCTGCCCCCAGCAGTCGGCCAGCCCCGGAATCTCGGGCAAGACGTCGCGCTGGCCATAGGCCAGGATCACCCGCGCCGCCTGAACCCGTTCCGGCCCCTCCAGCACGAAAGCCCCCACCCTCCCGCCGATCCCCGTCACCCGCCCCTCCAGGTGCCGCGCCGTCGGATAGGCCAGCACCTCGGCCAGCCCCTTGTCCCGGATCGCGGCCGGGGCCGCACCGTCCATCCCCAGAAACCCATGCGAGGCATGAGCCCGCCGGTTCCGCGTCTGACCATCGTCGATCAGGACCACATCCCGCCGCGCCCGCGCCAGCATGATCGCCGCCGAGACGCCCGCGAAACTCGCCCCCACCACCGCCACATCGACCTTCATCCCGTCCCCCTCCCGCCTGCGCCCCGGACCTACGCGCCAGCCCCGCCCCCAGTTCCCTGCCCAAATTCCGGTCAGCCGCGCCCAACCGTCGCCCCTGACCGCATCATCCCGGTTCCCCTTCCGCGCGAGCTATGCTCTAAGGGCGGAAACGACAGGGACAGCCCGAATGCCGGACCGCAGCGAAAGCGACAGCCGCAAACTCCTGCGCCGCCTGCGCGACATGCTCTCGGTTCCCGGCAAGGGCCAGGACCGGCTGGACCAGATCACCCATCTGATCGCCGACAGCATGAAGACCGAGGTCTGCTCGATCTACCTGTTCCGCGATCCCGAAACGCTTGAACTTTGCGCGACCGAAGGCTTGCGCAAGGAATCGGTCCACAAGACCCGCATGAAACTCGGCGAGGGTCTGGTCGGCCGCGTCGCCCGCACCGGCCAGCCGGTCAACACCGCCAACGCGCCCGGCGAAAAGGGCTTCCGCTACATGCCCGAGACGGGGGAAGAGATCTATTCCTCCTTCCTCGGCGTGCCGATCCAGCGCGTCGGCGAAAAGCTCGGCGTCCTTGTGGTTCAATCCAAGACCGCCCGCCAGTTTTCGGAAGACGAGATCTACGCCCTCGATGTCGTGGCCATGGTCC
>JBKHWC010000150.1:0-3147 GCA_046569765.1 Alphaproteobacteria bacterium
CACGCTTCGATCTCGGCAACGCGCTGGTGGTCGATCTGCTGTCGGGAACGCTGGAAAGCGTGACCGACGTGGCGCTGTTCGGCGGGGCCAATGCGCTGGCGGTCGAGTCCGCAGCAGGTGTGTGGGAGATCGTCCAGGCGGGCGCGGCAGAACTGATCGCCCCCGGCCGCTACCGCCTGACCCGTCTCCTGCGTGGCCAGCGCGGAACGGAGCATGCCATCGGCAACCCGGCTCCGGCCGGGGCGCGGGTCGTGGTGCTGGACGCGACTTTGGCCTCAATCCCCATTGCTGAGGCAGACCTTGGCTTGCCATGGAACTGGCGCGTGGGCCCGGCTGCGCGGGCGGTCAGCGATGCAGGCTATGCCGCGCTGGGCTTCACGCCGACCGGCCGGGGTCTCGTGCCCTTCGCGCCGGTCCATGTCGAACAGCCGTGGCGAACGGCCCGCAGCCCGGGCGATCTCACCATCCGCTGGACCCGACGGTCCCGCGCGCTGGTCGCTGATGCCTGGGAACAGGTCGAGGTGCCGCTGGCTGAAGACCTCGAATCCTACGACGTCCAGATCCTAGACGGGGCTGCGATCAAGCGCACGCTGACCAGCAGCACAACCTCCGTCCTCTACACAGCCGCCCAACAGACCGCCGATTGGGGCGCTCCGCTGGGGCCCAGCCAGACACTGTCGCTCCGCATCTTCCAGCTCTCGAACCGCCTCGGCCGCGGCACGCCCGCCGCCGTCACGCTGCAATTCTGAGCCCAACCCACGGGAAGCCAAATGTCCGACACCACGACCCATCTGGGCCTGCCCTATCTTCTGGCGGCACAGGCGCAGAAGCATGTCACGCACAACGAGGCGCTGCGCCTGCTCGACGCCATGGTTCAGCTCTCCGTTCTCGACCGCACCCGGACGGCCCCGCCCGCCAGCCCCGCCGATGGGAACCGGCATCTCGTGGCCTCGGGCGCCACCGGCCTTTGGGCTGGGTGGGACTTGAACGTGGCCTTCTGGGTTGACGGCGCGTGGATCCGGCTGGTGCCGCGCACCGGCTGGCTGGTCTGGGTCGCAGCCGAGGGCCTGTTCCTCGTCTGGACCGGCAGCACCTGGGAGATGGTGGGCGAGCCGCGCGACGTCTCGGACGCGGTCTTCAGCCTGGTGAACGATGCGGACCCGACGAAGAAGGCCACCTTCTCGCTGGCAGGCATCAGCGCCGGAACGACGCGCAGCTTCACGCTGCCGAACACATCCTCCGAACTGGCGATCCTCGCGGGGACGCAGACTTTCACTGGCAACAAGACCTTCTCAGGGACGTTGACTGCTTCGGGGACCGTCACGGTGTCGGCGGCAAGCGCATCGATCGGCACGGCCACGACGACGGCCACCTACGGCATGGGCACCGGGGCCACAACGACCGGTGTCTCCAAGACGGTGAACATCGGCACCGGCGGCGCGTCCGGATCGAACACCGTCGTGAACATCGGCTCTGCGACGGCTGGCGCGGGCGGCACCACGGTGGTGAACACGCCCACGGTCACCTTCGCCAATGCCGTCACGCAGGTCGGCATGCCGCAGGCAAACCTGACCGCGCAACGTTTGGGCCTCGGCGGGGCCACGGCCGACAGCTTCAACCGGTTGTCGGTGAACACACCGGCGGTTCTTCTGAACAACGCGGGCGCCGGAATCGAAGCGACGGTGAACAAGGCCGCCCCGGCGAACGACGCGGCCTTCGCATTCAAGACCGGCTTCTCTGCCCGCGCGCTGATCGGGTTGCTCGGCAACGACGACTTCAGCTTCAAGGTCAGCCCGGATGGCTCGGCATTCTTCGATGCGATCCGCATCGACCGCACGAACGGGCAAGTGGAACTGCCGCAGCCGACGGTGTTGCCGGGACTGGCAGCCGCGCCGACCCCGCCGCCCGCGGGGAAGGCAACCATCTACGCCCGCAACCGGGCGGGCGCACCATGGATCGACGTCATGCGCCCCTCGGGCCGGGACTTTCCGCTGCAGCCGCATTTCGGGGTGAACCGGATCGCCAACTGGTCGCCGTCGGTCAGCACCACGATCACGACCGAGGGCCTGCCGATCACCTCGGTCGGGACCGTGTCGCACCCGACGCTGGCCGCGACCAACCTGGCCGCCTCGATGCGGCGCTGGCGCCTGACTTCGGCGGCCGTCGTGGACTCGGTCGCCGACCAGCGATCCGCAGGCTGGGCATGCTGGCGCGGGAACGCGGCGGGCCTCGGCGGCTGGACCTTCGTGACGCGGATTTCGCTGACGACCCTGCAGGCGACCGGGATGGGGTTCTTCGGCCTCTACGGCTCTACCGCCGCGCTCGCCACCACGCTGACGCTTGCCGCGGCCATCAACTGCATCGGCATCGGCTTCCAGCGCGGGACGCACACCCGTTGGCAACTCGTGGCCAACGATGGCACCGGCGCGCCGGCGCTGACTGACATGGGGGCGAGTTTCGCCATCGCCACGGGCGGGGTGCTGACCCTGTTCATCGCGGCTCCGCCGAACGGGGCATCCGTCTGGGTGCGGGTGGTCGACGAGGTTTCCGGCGCGGTCTTCGAGCAGGAGATCACTGCTGATCTGCCCGCCGCAACACAGTTCCTGTCACCGCGCCTGTTCCTGAACACCGGCGCGACGGCCGCTGCCGTCGCCTACGACTGCGCCGGGGTCTACCTCGAAACCGATTTCTGACCGGCTGCTGCCTGTGGCAATGAAAGGACCACCATGAACGACCAGACCACCCTCGCCGACGCGGTCGCGCGGGCCTTTCGGGACCACGGGATCACCGCCGCGCTGACCACCCTGATCGGCGGCACCATGGCCCTGATCGCGGCGATCACGCGCAAAGCGTTTACCAACGAGGCCCTGCTGGACCGGCTTGACCGGGAACTGATCGCCGACCGGGACCGCATCGACCGCCAGCGCAGTGAGGACCGCAAGGCTGATGGCGACCGCCTCGACCGGATCGAGACGGACATCCGATCCATGCGGGACATGCTCTTCGACGCCTTCCAGCGCGGCCGATCCGACTGACAGGCAAGCGACCGCACCACCACGACCACATCCCCCGCCCCCGAGGCGGGTTTTTCATTTGGAGAATCCCATGCCCACCCTCACCTACCCCCACTGACGCGACGTTCCCGCG
>JBKHWC010000151.1:0-3051 GCA_046569765.1 Alphaproteobacteria bacterium
GGGCGACACGCTCTTCATGCCCGACGGCGGCTCGGCCCGGGCGGACTTTCCCGGCGGCGATGCGGGCCAGCTGTGGGACAGCATCCAGCGGGTCCTGTCCCTGCCCGAGGAAACCCGGCTCTTCATGTGCCACGACTACGGCCCGAACGGCCGCGATATCCGCTGGGAGACGACGGTCGGCGAGGAGAAGGCCCACAACATCCACATCGCCGGCAAGACCCGGGAGGAGTTCATCCGGCTCCGCACCGAACGGGACGCGACGCTGGCCATGCCGAAGCTGATCATCCCCTCGCTGCAGGTCAACATGCGGGGGGGCGACCTTCCCCCGCCGGATGAGGACGGCAAGCGCTTCCTCAAGGTGCCGATCAACGGGCTTTGACTGTCCGCGGTGGGCAGTGGGGGGCCGCAAGAGATTCCAAGGGGTTGGCTGCGGGCGTTAGGGAATTCTTAAGGCTTGCCCCCTGGCCCGTCCTCGCCGCGAACAGAGACGGCGCGCAGACCCGCGCGCCGTTTTTCGCCAATGTCAAAGGCAGAGGAAAAGGTATTCCGTCTGATAGTTCGGCAGATTGCGGGTGGAGGCATACTCGGACGTCTTGCCGACCTTGCCGCAAATGCGCTTGGCTTCCGCAACGGTCGCCTCTGTCGGATTCCGGCTGCCGAAGTCCTCCACGATCTTGACGCTGGATCCGTTGAAGTCCGAGACAATCGGCTCCACGCATCCAAGCAGGAACACCGGCAGCAGGACAATTGCACGTTTCAATTCATTCCTCATTCGTTCAGGGCTCACACCCCTTGGTTGCGCCAAACAACGTCCGTTGTTGGGCAACATCGTGACCACCGAGGAAATTCTTGATTTCATATCCGCGAGATGACGGGGGCCGTCACCCCTGCAACGTCCTGACCCCATAACCCTCGCCGCGCGCCTTCATCGCCGCCACGGCGGCCACGGAGGCTGCGGCGGTGGTGAAATACGGGATCTTGTCCATCAGCGCGACGCGGCGGATGTCGCGGCTGTCGCTGACGGCCTGGGTGCCCTCGGTCGTGTTCATCACCAGGGCGATCTCGTTGTTCTTCAGGCGGTCGACGATGTTCGGGCGGCCTTCGTAGACCTTGGCGACGGGCTCGGCGGTCACTCCGTTCGACGCAAGCCAGGACGCGGTGCCCTTGGTCGCGACGATGGTGAAGCCCATCGCCACCAGGTCCTTCGCGGCGGCCGCGAGACCCGGGGTCTTGTCCATGTCCTTGACCGACAGGAAGACGCGGCCCTCGGTCGGCAGGATCGTCCCGGCGCCCATCTGGGCCTTGAGGAAGGCAAGCGCGAAGCTGCGGTCCCAACCCATCACTTCGCCGGTCGAACGCATTTCCGGTCCGAGCACCGGGTCGACGCCGGGGAAGCGGGCGAAGGGGAGGACGGCCTCCTTCACGCTGAACCACGGGGTCTGCGGGTCGGCCAGCGTCAGCGGGTCGGCCAAGGGCAGCGGGCTGTCCGGGCCGACGCCCTTCGGGTAGGGGGCGCGGGCGGGGAAGTTTGACAGGGGCTCGCCGGCCATCAGGCGCGCGGCGATGGAGGCGATGGCGCTGTCGGTCGCCTTGGCGACGAAGGGCACGGTGCGGGAGGCGCGCGGGTTCACTTCCAGAACGTAGATCGTGCCGTCCTTGATGGCGAATTGCACGTTCATCAGGCCGACGACGTTCAGCGCGCGGGCCATGACCTCGGTCTGGCGCTTCAGTTCTGCGACGGTTTCGGGCGAGAGCTGGTGCGGCGGCAGGCAGCAGGCCGAATCGCCCGAGTGGACGCCCGCTTCCTCGATATGTTCCATGATTCCAGCGACATGCACGGATTTACCGTCGCTTAACGCATCGACGTCAACCTCGACCGCACCAGAGAGGTAGCTATCGAGAAGGACGGGCGAGTCGCCGGAAACCTGGACGGCGGTCGAGATGTAGCGGTCAAGCTGTTCGTCCGAACGGACGATTTCCATGGCGCGGCCGCCCAGCACGAAGGAGGGACGGATCACCAGCGGATACCCCACATCTTTCGCGACGGCGAAGGCCTCCTCGCGGCTGCGGGCGGTGCCGTTGTGCGGCTGCTTCAGGCCGAGGTCCTGCAGCAGGCGCTGGAAGCGTTCGCGGTCTTCGGCCAGGTCGATGGCGTCGGGCGTGGTGCCGAGGATCGGGATGCCTTCCTCGTGCAGCGCGTTGGCCAGTTTCAGCGGCGTCTGGCCGCCGAACTGGACGATGACGCCGTGCAGTGTGCCGTTCTCCTGCTCGACCCGCAGGATTTCGAGGACGTGTTCCAGGGTCAGCGGTTCGAAATACAGGCGGTCGGAGGTGTCGTAGTCGGTCGACACGGTCTCGGGGTTGCAGTTGACCATGATGGTCTCGTACCCCGCCGCGGTGAGCGCGAAGCAGGCGTGGCAGCAGCAGTAGTCGAACTCGATCCCCTGGCCGATCCGGTTCGGGCCGCCGCCAAGGATGACGACTTTCTTCGCCTTGGTGGGGCGGCTTTCGCATTCCACGTCGCCCATCGCGGGGGCTTCGTAGGTGGAATACATGTAGGGGGTCTGGGCCTCGAACTCGGCGGCGCAGGTGTCGATGCGCTTGAAGACGGCGGTGACGCCCAGCCGTGTGCGGGCGCGGCGAACCTGGCCTTCGTCGCGGCCGGTCAGCTTTGCCAGGCGGGCATCGGTGAAGCCCATCATCTTGAGCGCGCGCAGGCCCTCGGTGGTGACGGGGAGGCCGTCCTTGCGGATCTGCGCCTCGGTGTCGATGATCTCGCGGATGCGGGCGAGGAACCAGGGGTCGAAGGCGGTGACGTCCTGGATCTCGTCGTTGGTCAGACCGTGCCGCATGGCCTGGGCGATGACGCGCAGGCGGTCGGGGGTCGCCTGACCCAGCGCCTTGACGATGGAGGCCTTGTCGGGCGCGCCGGGGATGGCGATCTCGTCAAAGCCGGTAAGGCCGGTTTCCAGGCTGGCCAGCGCCTTCTGCATGGATTCGTGGATCGTGCGGCCGATGGCCATCGCCTCGCCCACCGATTTCATCGCGGTG
>JBKHWC010000152.1:0-2930 GCA_046569765.1 Alphaproteobacteria bacterium
GACAAGACCGGCACGCTCACCATGGGACAGCCGAAGGTGGTTGATGTCGTCGCCGCCGAGGGTGTCAGCCCCGACGAGGTGCTTGCCGCCGCCGCCGCCGTGGACAAGGGCTCGGATCACCCGCTGGCGGTCGCCATCGTCGAGCGCGCCGCCAACCTGACCCTGGGCAAGATGTCCGGGTTCGAGACGCTGGATGGCCGGGGGGCCAGCGCTACTGTCGCGGACAGTCGGGTTCTGGTCGGCAACCGCCGCCTGATGGATGAGGAAAAGGTGCCGCTCGGTGCCCTGTCCGAACGGGCGGAGGCGCTCAAGGGCGCGGGCCGGACCGTCGTGCACGTCGCCAGGGACGGTGCTGTCCTGGGGCTGATCGCGATCGCCGATGCGCTGCGTCCGACCGCGAAGGAAACCGTGACCCGGCTGCGCGAACGCGGCGTCCAGGTGGCGATGCTGACCGGCGACAACGCAGGGACCGCCGCGCGCATCGCCGGGGAACTCGGGATCGACATCGTGCTCGCCGACGTGCTGCCGGGTCAGAAGGCCGACAAGGTCAAGGAGCTTCAGGCCCAGGGCAAGAAGGTCGGCATGGTCGGCGACGGGGTGAACGACGCTCCGGCGCTGACCCAGGCCGACGTGGGCTTTGCCATCGGCGCGGGCACCGACGTGGCGATGGAAAGCGCCGACGTGGTGCTGATGAGAAGCGACCCGCATGATGTGCTGGGGGCGATAGTGCTGTCGAGGGCGACCCTGCGCAAGATGCACCAGAACCTGTTCTGGGCAGTGGCCTACAACGTGGTCGCCTTTCCGGTCGCGGCGGGGGTGTTCTTTCCCTACACGATCAGTCCCGAGGTCGCCGCCCTGGCGATGTCGGGAAGCTCTGCCCTGGTCGCCGTGAACGCCCTGCTTCTGAAACGGACGCGGCTAGAGGGCGTGACCCGCCGTTCTCCGGCCAAGGCTGCCGCGCCGCAGGCGCTGGAAGTGGCGTCATGAAACCCGACGGGACCGCCTTGTCGCGCCGGACGGCACTCGTCCTGCCGTTGGCGGCGGTCGCATCGGCGGCCTTCTCCGCGGTCGCGCGCGGGCAAGACGGTGTGAATGCCGACACGATGACCGTCGCCGGCGTCCTGGCCTATCTCGGCGTGATGCCTGCAGCCATCGTGCAAGGCCATCCAAAGTCCCACACCGAGGGCGCGATGCACGGCGGCGCGCCCGATGGGCAAGATCAGTATCATCTGGTGCTTGCCCTGTTCGACGCCGCGTCTGGCGCCCGGATCGAAACAGCGCAGGTTTCGGTTAATGTCATGGGTCTTGGTCATATCGGTGGAACCTTGCTTAACCTTGAACCGATGAAGATTGCAGATACGGTGACTTGGGGTGCTTTCGTAAAGCTTGCTGACCGCACTCCCTATCAGCTCTCTTTCAAAGTCGTTCTTCCAGGCCGGGCAAAGGCCGTTCCTTTTCCTTTCACCTACACGCATTCGTGAGGATAGCGCTTCGCGCCTGCAATCCTTTCGGCGCTCGCGCGTCTGTTGATTGCAACCTGACCATGATGGATCCACAGCAAATGCCGCAGCAGAGTTCATTCGAGAGTGAAGTTGAGATTGCGCCACGCGCGCAAAGGAGCCGGAGGGGATCGGTCGTCGGCGGCGCTTCGGCGCTGGTTGCCGCGATCCTGCGGCGGATCGTCCGGCGCGGATCGCTGGAATGGACCGAGGCGGGTGGCCGGACCTACCGCTTCGGCACCGGCGGCGCGCCCGATGTGGCGGTTCGGCTGCTTGACCGCGACCTGCCCTTGCGCCTGCTGACCCAGCCGAGCCTTGCGCTTGGCGAAGCCTGGATGGACGGCCGGCTGGTGCTGCAACGGGGGACGCTGCGCGAGCTTCTGGACCTGCTGACCTCGGGCGGGCCGGAGGCGCTCGACTCGCTGCCCGGAAATGGTCTGAGGGCGATGGCCGACCGGCTTCTGTCGCGGCGCCGGCACCGCAATCCGTCGGCGCGCGCGCGGTCCAACGTGGCGCATCACTATGACCTGTCCGACGATCTCTACGATCTCTTTCTCGACCGCGAGCGGCAGTATTCCTGCGCCTATTTCGAACGTGGTGACGAGACCCTGGACGAGGCACAGGCGGCAAAGATGCATCGCATCGCTGCCAAGCTGGTGTTGGACCGTCCCGGCCTCTCGGTTCTCGACATCGGTTCGGGCTGGGGCGGGCTGGCGCGGTCGGTGGCGCGCGATAGCACCGCGAATGTCACCGGCATCACCCTGTCGCGGGAACAGCTGGCCTACGCCACCGCGCGGACCGAAGCCGAGGGTCTGGCCGGACGTGTCCGCTTTCACCTGCGCGACTACCGCGACGAGCGTGACCGCTACGACCGGATCGTGTCGGTCGGTATGTTCGAACATGTGGGGCCATCGGACTACGACAACTACTTCTCGGCGATGGCCCACGCGCTGAAACCGGACGGCGTGGCGCTCCTGCACTCCATCGGCATCATCGGTCCTGAGGGCGGCAGCGATCCCTGGATCCGCAAGTACATCTTTCCCGGCGGCTATTGCCCCACGCTGTCGCAGGCCATCGCCGCGGCCGAGCGCGCGGGGCTCTGGGTGACGGATGTGGAAGTCCTGCGCCTCCATTGCGCGGAAACGCTGCGTCACTGGCACGAGCGGTTCGCCGCCCGCCGCGACGCAGCGCGCGCGCTTTATGACGAACGGTTCTGCCGGATGCGGGAGTTCTATCTCGCGGCCTGCGAGGCGGGATTCCGCAACGGTCGGACCATGGTGTTCCAGTTGCAGCTTGCCCACCGGCGCGATGCCGTGCCGCTGACACGGGCCTACATCGACGGCGCGAGCCCGGCTCAAGGCCGCGATACGAATTTTGCTTGAAACAAGAGGATGATGATCAGCCGGGTGCGCACGCCCTCGCTGAAGCGGA
>JBKHWC010000153.1:0-2910 GCA_046569765.1 Alphaproteobacteria bacterium
CTCGAAGTCCAGCCACGAGCCGCGGTACGGGATGATGCGGCAGGCGAACAGCAGTTTGCCCGAGGAATGGGTCTTGCCCTTGTCGTGGTCGAAGAACACGCCGGGCGAACGATGCATCTGGCTGACGATCACGCGCTCGGTGCCGTTCACGATGAACGTCCCGTTCGCGGTCATCAGGGGCATGTCGCCCATGTAGACGTCCTGTTCCTTGATGTCCTTGACCGACCGGGCCCCGGTGGTTTCATCGACATCGAAGACGATCAGGCGCAGCGTCACCTTCAGCGGCGCGGCATAGGTCATGTCGCGCTGCTGGCATTCGTCGACGTCGTACTTGGGCTTTTCCAGCTCGTACTTGACGAATTCCAGGACCGAGGTCTCGTTGAAGTCCTTGATCGGGAACACCGACTGGAAGGTGCCCTGGAGGCCTTCGCCATCCAGCGGCTTGTCGCTGTCACCGGACCGCAGGAAGAGGTCGTAGGAGGATTTCTGAACCTCGATCAGGTTCGGCATCTCCAGCACTTCGCGGATTTTTCCGAAGTAGCGGCGGATGCGTTTCTGGCCAACATAAGCTTGCGCCATGTGTCTGGTCACCTTTCCATTTTTCGCTGGCACGCCCCCCATCGGGCCATGGGGTCGTGCCGCCTGCGAAGGGCCGCGAGGGTTCCATTCGTGCCGCCCGTCCCGAAGGGTGGCTCCCGAACCCGTATCGCGCCTGGCAAGCTGCTTTCATCCAAGCAGCTGACGAGAAGCGATGTCGGTCAGCGTCGATCTATCGTGGTGTCAGACTTCTCCCATCTCATCGGCATAAAGGTTCCGGTATTCAGGAACCCAATCGAAAACCAGGCTCTTTCTCGCATAATCCAGCACAGCGCGCTGGGTAGGCCCGGGCAGGCTGGCAAGGTCCAGCTTGGGGCCGCCATCCTGGAGCCGCGGCATGGTCGCGGAGGTCCCGCAGCGGCCGTTGATGTAGTCCACGAATTCGTGCAGCGCCTCGACCCGGAATATACGGTGAAAATACTCACGCGACTTGCCCAGGAACGTTTCCTGGTGACTGAAATGGCGCGCAATCGACTTTGAGCACTGCATATAGGCGCCAAGTCGGCTCATGAGAACCCCCAGATCGAGATCAGGCGACAGGTTCGCTGCGTCAAGCGCCGGACCAACGGCATCGCGGCTGAGTTCGCGATAGTGCAGGACGCGGTTCGAATAGGCGGACAGGATGCGGCGGACAGGATCGCGCACGATCGCGATGCGCTCGAACCCGCTGATTTCCTTGTGGTCCACCAGTCGGAAGCGGTTGTTGATCACCAAGCGGTTGGCCAGGGCGGTCAGATCGCCACCGGCACCTTGCACCGTGTAGGCGCGCAGGGGAAAGCCGTTCTCGACCTCGAACATGAAGGCGCGCACGGACGTTCCCGCCACCTTGGGCGAGAAGAAGACCGCAAGTCTTTCCTGAGGCAGGATATAAGGCAATGCGCGACGAACCTGGTTCCAAGCGGGGGTATTCCGGTAATACTGCCGCCCGGTGCAAGCACGGGGCGGCAGCACGTCTTGTGACTGGAGCGGCCACGAGCTGCGGCCAGTCCCGAGTCCGATTACTTCAGTTCGACCTTGGCGCCAGCCTCTTCGAACTTCTTCTTCATCGCCTCGGCGTCGGCCTTGGAGATGCCTTCCTTGACCTTGCCACCGGCTTCGGTCAGGTCCTTGGCTTCCTTCAGGCCCAGACCGGTGATTTCGCGCACGACCTTGATCACGTTGATCTTGTTCGCGCCGGCATCGGTCAGGACGACGTCGAATTCGGTCTGCTCTTCGGCCGGAGCCGCAGCAGCGCCGGCCGCCGGGCCAGCCATCATCACCGCGCCGCCAGCGGCGGGCTCGATGCCGTACTTGTCCTTCAGGATGGTCTTCAGTTCCTGGGCTTCCAGGAGGGTCAGACCGACGATCTCTTCGGCGAGTTTGTTCAGATCAGCCATTTTTCAGTTCCGTTTGTTAAGATGGGTTCCAACGGTGTGGGTCACAACCACGACCGGGATGAAAGGATCAGGCGGCGGCCTTTTCCTCGATGGTCGACAGGATGCTCGCGATGTTCGACGCAGGCGCACCAATGGCCCCGGCGATGTTCGACGCGGGCGCACCGATGCACGACACGATCTGAGCGATAAGCTCTTCGCGCGACGGCATGGCGGCCACGGCTTTCACACCGGCCTGGTCCAGAACCGTGTCGCCCATTGCCCCGCCGATGATGACGAACTTGTCGTTCGTCTTGGCGTAGGCATCGCAGACCTTGGCCGCAGCCACGGGGTCTTCGGAGAAGGACAGCACGGTCATGCCCGTGAGCAGGTCACCCATCTTTGCGGCGGGTTTCCCTTCAAGGGCGATCTTGGCGAGCGTGTTCTTGGCAACGCGCACGGCCCCCCCCACGTCGCGAAGCTTCGCGCGGAGGTCCTGCATCTGTGCAACCGTCATCCCGGTGTAGTGGGCAACCACCACAACGCCAGAGCTTTCGAAGATCTGGCCGAGTTCCTCGACCACTTTCTCTTTCTGGGCTCTATCCACAGTTTCACTCCAAGGTTGGGGGTTTCCCCCCGGCTCATGTTTGCCCCCATCGCTGGGGGCGTCGGGTCCGCAACGGTTCCCGGATCCAAGACCGCCCGAAGGCGCCTTCAATCTCGTTCCCCATCTCAGGCAGGATTTATGGTGTTTGCGCACCACCCACCGTCTCGGACAGAACCGGGCGTTTCCGCCCGGGTAGTCCCCTCACCTTGCGGTTCGGGATGTCGTAGGGTGCGCTACAGCGCACCGATCCTTCAGGCCTGGGTCGCCGAGGCGATGTCGACCGAAACGCCCGGCCCCATCGTGGACGACAGCGACACCTTCTTCAGGTAGGTGCCCTTGGCGCCGGCCGGCTTG
>JBKHWC010000154.1:0-2818 GCA_046569765.1 Alphaproteobacteria bacterium
CCACCGTATTTCTGGACGTTGCCGGGCCCTGCGTTGTAGGCCGCAAGCGCGAAGTCGATCCGGCCGAAGCTGTTGAGCTGGGTCGCGAGATAGCGGGCGCCACCATCGAGGTTCTGCAGCGGGTCGGTCGGATCAACGCCGAGATCGGCGGCAGTGCCCGGCATCAACTGGCAGAATCCCATGGCCCCGACCGGGCTGATCGCCGCGTTGGAAAACCCGCTTTCCTGCTTCACCAGCGACTGGAAAAGTATGCGCCAGGTCGTCGGAGTGAGCCCAACCTTCACGACGCCGGGATGCGTCTCATAGCGCGCCGCCGTCGCGATGATCATCGCCTCAACCGTCTCACCTTCCCCGAAGAGCCGCTGGCTTTCCGGGCTTGTCTCCTCAAGGGGATATACCTCGTCGGCAGGAGGGAAGGTTCCCGTCCCCATCTCGAAGCCGCTGAGGTCGGTCACGCCGGTCGTATCCGCGAGGAAACGCTCATAGGCGGCCAGCTGGTCGTCTTCGATCTCGCTGAGTTCCGTGCGCGTGGCGAGTTTCTCCCCCTGCTTCACCGCATCCTCAGCCTGTTCGACAAGACGCGAGATGAAGTTCGACAAGCGCGAGCCATCGATGATCGGCACGCCCTGGGCCAGGAGGCCCATAGGCACCGCAGTGCCGAGAAGAAGCCCGAGAAGGAGCGGTGCGCGACTCATGCGGTGTCTCAGTTCGCGCAAGTCGTGTCGGGTGCGTTCATCGTCGAGACGACGACCGTCGTGCCGTCACTTTGCTCGTGCGCTGCGAAGTATTTGCCCTCGGCCCGGAACTGACCGTGGCAGGGGGAGACGGCCCCCGTCTCGACACCGGCGCAGGCGGAGAGGAGGGTGAGCCCGACAAGGGAAGCGGGGATCAAGCGGTTGCGTCTGGTCACGTCATGTCCTTCCAGAAGTCGGGGTTGTCGCGCCAGCTATAGGGCGCGCGGTCTTCACCGGATCGGCCGCCGCCAAGCACGGCGAGCGCGGGTCCGAGGGCCGCGAGATCCATGTTCACGAAGACCGAGTCTCCGGCCGAGCGCAGGAGGGCGAGGCGCAGGCCGCCCGTGGGCGTGCAGAGGAACTCGGCCTCTTTCTCGTTCAGCCGCAGGATCCGGTAATCCTCGGGGTTTGCGCGCGGGTTCGGGTAGAGAAGCTGGGTCACTACGCTTTCCGCGATGATTTGTCCGACCTTGACCCGTGTCAGATGGGTCGGAGTCTGGGTCAGCATCATCACCACGGCATTCTTCTTCCGCATCGTGACGAGCCAATCGTGCAGGCGCTTCTCGAAGATCGGATCGTCGAGCATCTTCCAGGCTTCATCGATGACGATGAGGGTCGGACGGCGATCCTCGATCACCCGTTCGATGCGCCGGAAGAGGTAGGCCAGAAGCGCTGAGCGCTCGGTCCCGAGATCGAGGATCTCCGACATGTCGATGCCGACCACATCTTCGGACAGGCTGATCTGGGATGTGGCCCCGGGCCCGAAGAGCCAGCCATGCCGACCCCCCTGCCCCCATTCCCGGACCCTTCCCACCAGATCGCCCTCGTCGTCTGTCGAGGCGACGAGGGTTGCGAGGCCGTCGAAAGTCCTCAGCCGCGGATCGGCCGAAACGATCTGACGGACGGCGGCGTTCAGGCTGACGGTTTGAGCGGTCTCGAAGGGGCGCGACCCTGCAAGGATGTCACCAAGCCAGTCGGTGAGCCAGGCCGCCCCGCGCTCGTCGACCTCGGTCTGAAACGGATTGAAGCCTGTCGCCTCGCCGATCCGGATCGCAGAATAGCTGCCACCCAAGGCGCGCACGGCCATCTCGAGGCCCCGGTCCTTGTCGATGACGAGGATGCGGGCATGCACTCGCCGCGCCTGCGCCATCAGAAAGGCCGTGCCAAGGGTCTTGCCCGATCCGGTGCGGCCCAAGACCAGCGTGTGGCCGGCGCTCGGCTCGGCACCGCGCTCGCCCTTATCGTGGAAATTGAAGCGGTAGAGGCTCGAGGTCACCGTCGGCAGCGCCGTGATCGTCTCGCCCCAGGGCGACTGTGCCTTGGAGCGACCTTCCGTCACCCGGTGCAGCGCTGCGAGGTGGGCGAAGTTCTGGGCTGACAGAAGTGCGGTGCGCGGGCGGTAGGCCCAGTTGCCCGGGGCCTGGGCGAACCAGGCCGCGCGGGCGGCGAAACTCTCACGAACGAGGGTCGCCCCGCAATCCTGTCCGGCGCGCCAGACTTCGGAGGCGGCTTCCTCCAGCTGTTCCGGGGTCTCGGCCGTGACCATGACCGTCAGGTGATGTTTGCCGAAGACTTGTCGGCCCGAGGCGACATTGTCGGCGGCCTCATACAGTTCCTGACGCAGGGTTTCAGCGGCATCCTCAGAGGCACGCATCTGGCGTGCCGTGCGCTTGATGCGCTCTTCGATTTCGTTGTTGCGCGCGGGGGTGAAGCTGTTGGTGATGACGATGTCGTAGGGCAGTTCCAGCGCGTCGAGCATCCGCGCCCAGGTGCGGGCCGGATAGGATTTCACGCCGAAAATCGTCCCGAAACGCATCCCTTCGCTGGTTTCGATTTCCACCCGTTTGCCAGCAAAGATCATCTGCGATGACGCGACAGCCTCGGCAAGAAATTGGCCGCGCATCGGAAGCACCTTGGCCATCGGCTGCCCAAGAAGGACGCCATGGAGACCCAGCCATTCCCCGGAGGAAACGGTCAGCCGCCGGAAGCCCAGACCCTGGCAGGCCCCGGCCAAAAGCCCCATCGCTTCATTCAGCCGCTCGATCCGTTGTCCCAGATCGCCTGTGAAAGCCGCCTTGAAGAGA
>JBKHWC010000155.1:0-2798 GCA_046569765.1 Alphaproteobacteria bacterium
CGACTGCGCTGGCAAAAAGGGAAGCCGGAAACGGCGGAATACCACTGCGAGGGCTGTGACCAGCCCATCGGTGAACACCACAAGACGGCGATGCTGGCGGGCGGCGAATGGCGGGCGACCGCCACGGCCGCCGATCCGACGACGGTCGGCTACCACCTGTCGGCGCTCTACTCGCCGGTGGGCTGGCTCAGCTGGTCCCGCATCGCCCGTGGCTGGGAGGCGGCCCAAGGGTCGGACGAGGCGATCAAGGCGTTCCGCAACACCATCCTTGGCGAGACCTGGGTCGAGAGCGGGGAGGCACCCGACTGGCAGCGGCTGCAAGGGCTGAAGGAGGACTGGATGTCGGGCACCGTCCCTGCGGGCGGGCTCTTCCTGACCGCCGGAGCGGATGTGCAGAAGGACCGGATCGAGGTTGACGTCTGGGCCTGGGGCCGCGGCCTCGAAAGCTGGCTGATCGACCATCTCGTGATCGAGGGCGGCCCGGGTGATGCGGGGTGCTGGCAGAGGCTGACCGACCTTCTGGGCCGGGTGTGGGCGCATGAAAGCGGCCAGCACCTGACCATCGCGAAGCTGGCCATCGACACAGGCTACGAGACCAGCGCGGTCTATGCCTGGGCGCGCCAGGTCGGCTTTGGCCAGGTCGCCCCGGTGAAGGGGCTCGAGGGCTTCAACCGCTCGAGCCCTGTCACCGGCCCGACCTATGTCGATGCCACCGTTGGTGGCAAGCGGCTGCGCCGGGGCGCCCGGCTCTGGACGGTTGCCACTTCGACCTTCAAGGCCGAAACCTACCGCTTCCTGCGGCAGGATCGACCGACGAGGGAAGAGATCAGGGCCGGTGCATTGGTTCCGGCGGGAACCGTACATCTGCCGGACTGGGTCGACAGCGAATGGCTGAAACAGCTGACCGCCGAGCAGTTGGTGACGGTGAAGACCAGGCGCGGGTTCACGAAGCTCGAATGGCAGAAGCTGCGCGAGCGGAACGAGGCGCTGGACTGCCGGGTCTATGCCCGCGCCGCCGCCTGGATCGCGGGCGCGGACCGTTGGCCCGAGGCGCGGTGGCAGGACCTGGAGCGACAGCTGGTCGTGACGGGGCAAGGGAACGCGGGTGACGCGCCCCCGACACAGCCATCCCGGCCATCGGCACGGCGGCGGACGGTGCGGTCGAGCTACATGGGGTGAGGGCAGGAGGTTATTGCTGCAGGATTTGGCGGCTGCGAGCGAATGCGTCTAGAGCGATCTTCCTCTTCGCAGCGAGCTTCCGTACGCGCGCCGCGACCTCGGCTTCGCCAAAGTCCACCGGATTGAACGGGCCACCATACCAGCGAACCATGTCCTTGTGCTGCGGATGGCGGCGGTTGGCGATGGCTTCGACGAAGTCCAGGAAGCCGGGAGGTCCGCCGACATCCTCGGGCGGTGCGGTGCGTTCGCCCGCGACGAAGAGGGGATAGTCGGTATCGGGATCGTCTGCACCGACATTTTCGACAAGGACGCGATGCTGCCAGTCGTCCCCGAAATCGTAGGTGTAGAGGATCTCGGTGATGCCACGATCGATCAGCGTGCCGAGGCGCATGCCCTTGGCCTGGTAGATCTTGCGGCCCCAGACCGCATCCTCGGGATCGGGCTCGCCATAGACGCGGTCACCGATGCTGAACTGGTAAAGGTGGGTGTTCTCCCAGGGCATCACCGCCTGGATGACCTCGTGCAGGGCGCGGAGGTTGGTGGTCAGGCTGACCTCGAGCTCACGCCAGATGCAGGGCTCGAGATGCAGAAGTTCGATGCGAAGGCGGGCAATCCGGTTGGTCATGGCGGGCCTGGTCGGGACGGGTCACGGGCAGGATAGAGGTGGACCGAGATGGCGACAATCACAGACCTTCGCGCTCGCCGCGAGGCGCTGGCCGCACAGCGTGCCTCGGGCGTGGCGAGGGTCAGCTATGACGGAAAGACCGTGGATTACCGCTCTGTGGCGGAGATCGACCGCGCGATCGAGGCGCTGGAGCGTGAGATCGCCGCGGCCGAGGGGCGTCGCATCGTGCGGCAGGTGCGCGTCACGACTGACAAGGGACTCTAGGCATGGGGCTGTTCGACAGGTTCCGCCGCAGTGCCATTGCCAGCGGGGCGACGGGTGGCCCTGCGTCCTCCGGGCTTACGCGGCTCCCCCGGAGCCACGGTCCCTCCGGACTGCGCGCCCGGCTCGAAGGGTCCATGGCGCGGCGACGGCTCAAGGGCTGGAACCCGCCCCTGGAGAACATCAACGCGCTGGTGGCTTCGGGTGGTCCAAGGCTTCTGGCCCGTGCCCGCGAACTGGTGGTGACCAACGGCTACGCGGCAAATGCCTGCGAGGCCTTCGCCGCGAACCTGGTCGGCGACGGGATCAAGCCCTCGTCGCTGATCGAGGCTGCGGACCTTCGCGACCGGGTCCAGAAGCTCTGGCTTTCCTGGACGGACGAGGCCGACGCGGACGGGCTGACCGACTTCTACGGGCTGCAGGCCATGGTCGCGCGCGAGATGTTCGTCGCGGGCGAGTGCTTTGTCCGGCTGCGCGCGCGCCGGGCTGAGGACGGGTTGCTGGTGCCCATGCAGATGCAGCTCCTGCAGTCCGAGATGCTGCCCTTCGAGAAGACGGAAACTGCGCCCAACGGCAACCGGATCCGCTGCGGGATCGAGTTCGATCGCGTAGGGCGGCGCGTGGCCTATCACTTTCGCCGCCGCCATCCGGGCGACAGCACGGACCAGCGGGTGGCGGTGCCGGATACTGTCCGCGTCCCGGCCGGGGACGTTCTGCACATCTACCGGCCCAT
>JBKHWC010000156.1:0-2627 GCA_046569765.1 Alphaproteobacteria bacterium
TCCACCTTGCCCGCCGCGATGGCGTGGCGGGCGGTGGCCACGTCCTGGATGCGCGTGGCGTGGAAGACCGGGAATCGAGTCGCGGCGCGGACTTCCCCGGCGAGGTCGAGGAAGGGCGCGCTGGCCATGCCCATGATCGGGATGTTGTCGGTCAGCCCCGCGTCAGTCTCGATATGGCCCTTGGTCACGTTCAGGAAGTCGATCAGGCCCGACTCCTTCAGTCGCCGCGAAATCTCCATCCCTTCGGCCTTGTCATAGCCTTCGGGGGTGTCTTCGTCCGCGACGTAGCGGATGCCCAGGATGAAGTCCTTGCCCACTCGCTCGCGTACGGCACCCAACACTTCCAGCGAAAAGCGCATGCGGTTTTCAAGACTGCCCCCGTATTCGTTGTCGAGGTGGTTCGACATTGGTGACCAGAACTGCGACAGCATGTGGCCGAAGGATTCAAAATCGATCCCGTCCACGCCCGCGGCCTTCATCCGATCGGCGGCGTCCGCGAAGTCCTTCTTGATCCGCTCGATATCCCATTTCTCGATCAGCTTGGGAAAGGCGCGGTGCGAGGGCTCACGCTCCAGGGTCGAGGCGACGACGGGCAGCCAGTCGCCCTTGTCCCAGCGGGTACGGCGACCAAGATGGGTCAACTGGACCATCACCGCCGCGCCGTGGTCGTGGCATTCGTCGACCATCGCCTTCATCCACGGCACCACCTCGTCCTTGTAGGCGAGGATGTTGTTGAAGACCGGCGGGCTGTCCCTGGACACGGCGACGGAGCCTGCCGTCATGGTCAGCGCGATGCCAGCCTTGGCACGTTCGACGTGATAGGCGCGGTAACGGCCCTTGGGCATCCCATCTTCGGGATAGGCCGGTTCGTGGGACGAGATCATCATCCGGTTTCGCAGTGTCAGGTGTTTCAGTTTGAAGGGCTGAAGCAGCGGGTCGGTCGACATAGCGAAACCTCCTGTCGAAAGTCGGGACGGCTTTCATTATCGCAGTCGGAACACCATCGTCAACGGAATAAACAGTAGTGTCTATTCAAGAGGCGAGAGTGGATGGAAACCTTGCCGCGCGACGGCCGCACTGTTAGAAGCAGAGCATGACAGAGACAGCGGACGGGACGGTATCGCGCGGGTCGCCCGAGCTGTGGCTTCAGGCGGCGCGCCAGGCTTTGCTGGAGGGCGGCGTCGAGGCGGTGAAGATCCAGCTTCTCGCCAAGCAACTGAATATATCACGGGCCAGCTTCTACTGGTTCTTTCAGGACCGCGACGAGCTGCTGCAGGCGCTTCTGGCGCAGTGGCGTGACAAGAACACCGGCAATATCATCAAGCGTGCCAATGCCTATGCCGAAACCCTGGCCGAAGCGATCCTGAACGTCTGCGACTGCTGGTTCGATCAGGAACTGTTCGACTCGCGCTTCGAATTCGCCATCCGCAGTTGGGCCTTGCAGTCTGCCGATATCCTTGCCGAGGTACAGGAGGCAGATGCGAACCGGATCGCTGCCCTGACTGACATGTTCGAACGCTTCGGACAGGGAGGTGTCGCTGCCACCGTGCGAGCGCGGGCCTTCTATCTGGTCCAGATCGGCTACATCTCGATGCAGTCGCAGGAGGACCTGCCCCTGCGGATGTCGCGCATGGCCGAGTATGTTCATGTCTACACCGGCGTTGCGCCCGAGCCGCGCGAGATGAATCGCTTCTTCTCGCGTCACGGCTACGACCCGAAGGCAAACCCCGCCGTCTGACGCGCGAGCCGGAGGGGTCAGATCTGCGGTCGACGGCGCAGACGTGCGGCCACTTCCTTTTTCGTCGTTTCGATGTGACGTCGCAGCAGGTCCGCCGCGCCGCGCGCATCGTCGGCCAGCATCCGCGCCGATCCGGCAAGGGGTTGGGTGACCAGCGCTTCGGCCAGATCACGCGAAAGCCCCTGCGCCGTTGCGGCGAGGATCATCTGTTCGGCGAGGGCGAAGCCGGGGCCCGAGGCGAAGACGGGATTGGCCCGTTCGGACAGGCCTTCGTCTGCGGCCCATGCGAACCGCCTACAGCGGAATTCGGGCGATGCGGGCGCGGACACGGTCAAGATAGCGGCGGCGGGCGGTGTCGGTCCGGGTGTCCATGTCATGCAGGCCCAGCCAGAAAGTCCGCGTCCGCGGATGGGTGCAGACGCGAAGGCCGCGCAGGATGATCTTGCGCCCCGGCGCGCCGATCAGGAAGGTCCAGAACCACCAGGGCGAGCCGAGCGTGGTGATGACTCCGATCAGGCGCACATTGGTCAGCGCGGGCCGCATCGGCTGGGTTGGCGTCGGGACGGTGAAGGTGATGCCGGGCCGCCAGACCCGGTCCATCCAGCCTTTCAGGATCGCGGGCTGGGAATACCACCAGGTCGGATAGACGAAGATCAGCGCCTCGGCCCATTGCAGCGCCTCGATATGGGGCTGGAGGTCGGCTGGAGGAGGCCCGCCATCGTTGTAGATCCGGCGTTCCTGGGTGGACATGACCGGGTTGAAGCCCTCGGCGCAGAGGTCGATCAGGCGGACCTCGTGGCCCTTTGCCTGCGCGGTTTCCACCGCCGCCCGGCAGAGCGCGGTGTTGAAGCTCTCGGGCATCGGATGGGCATGGATGAAGAGAAGGCGC
>JBKHWC010000157.1:0-2282 GCA_046569765.1 Alphaproteobacteria bacterium
CATCCGTCCCGGTGGCCATGATGATCCCGCTCAGGGCTGGACCGGCGGCTATGCCACGCGCGGCAACACCGGCTCGGTTTATCTGAGCGTCGAATACACGGTGGTCGAAGGACCCTACGCCCGCCGCAAGGTGTTCAGCATGATCGGGCTTTACAGCACGAAGGGTCCTGAATGGGCCAACATGGGGCGTGGGTTCATCCGCTCGATCCTGAACTCGGCGCGCGGTCTTTCTGACAAGGACAACAGCCCGCAGGCCCAGACGGCGCGCCGCATCAGCGGCTTTGCCGATCTCGATGGCATCGAGTTCGTCGCCCGGATCGACGTCGGCCAGGACACCAACGGCGAGGACAAGAACGAGATCCGCGCCGCGGTCACCCCCGACCATCGCGACTACGCCGCGCTAATGGGCACGGTCGCGCCGCAGTTCACCGCCGCCCCGGCGCAGGGCCACGCCCCGCAGCAGCCCGCCACGGCCACCCAGCCCAGCCAGCCCGCGTCCGCCCCCGGCAACGCCGGTCGGCCGAGCTGGGCGCAGTAAGGGGGATCCCGGCCATGCGCCTGCGCCCCCGCCAGAAAACCTTCGTCGAGCGCAGCGTGGCGGCGCTCGGTCAGCACGGCAACACGCTGGCTGTCGCCCCGACCGGGTCGGGCAAGACCATCATGCTCTCGGCCGTCACCGGCCGGGTGCTGACCGAGCCCGATGCCAAGGCCTGCATTCTTGCGCACCGTACCGAGCTCACCGGGCAAAACCGCGCCAAGTTCCTGCGTGTCAATCCGACGCTCACCACCTCGGTGGTCGATGCCAACGATAAATCCTGGGCCGGCAACGCCACCTTCGCCATGGTGCAGACCCTGGCGCGGGCATCGAATCTGGCCGACATGCCGCGCATCGACCTGCTGGTTGTCGACGAGGCGCACCATGCCGTCGCCGACAGCTACCGCCGCATCATCGACCGGGTGCGCGAGGCCAATCCCGACGCCCGCATCTTCGGGGTCACGGCGACGCCGAACCGGGGCGACAGGAAGGGCCTGCGCGAGGTCTTCGACAACGTGGCCGACCAGGTGCGATTGGGCGAACTGATCGCCTCAGGCCACCTGGTGCCGCCGCGCACCTTCGTCATCGATGTCGGCGTGCAGGACGAGTTGCGGTCCGTCCGCAAGACCATGTCGGATTTCGACATGGCGGAGGTGGCGGGCATCATGGACCGCGCGCCCGTCACCGACGAGGTGATCCGGCACTGGAAGGAGAAGGCGGGTGATCGGCAGACCGTGGTGTTCTGCTCCACCGTCGCGCACGCGGAACACGTCACCGAGGCGTTCAGGGCGGCAGGCGTTCCCGCCGCGCTGATCCACGGCGATCTCGCGGCCGAGACGCGGAAGGCGATCCTCGCCGACTATGCGGCGGGGGATATCCGCGTCGTCGTCAACGTGGCGGTGCTGACCGAGGGCTGGGATCACCCGCCCACCTCCTGCGTCGTGCTGCTGCGCCCCAGCTCCTACAAGTCCACGATGATCCAGATGGTCGGGCGCGGCCTGCGGACCATCGACCCCGAGGAACACCCCGGCATCGTCAAGACCGACTGCGTCGTGCTGGATTTCGGGACGTCGAGCCTGATCCACGGCACCTTGGAACAGGACGTCGATCTCGACGGCAAGACCGAGGCAGGTGAAACCCCAACGAAGTCCTGCCCCGGTTGCGGCGCCGATATTCCGCTGGCCGCTACCGAATGTCCGCTCTGCGGTGAGGTCTTTCCACGCGACGACAAAGATGGCGGTGAAGGCGGCGGCACGGCCCCGCTGTCGGGTTTCATGATGACCGAGATCGACCTCCTGAAGCGGTCCAGCTTCGCATGGGTCGACCTTTTCGGCACCGACGATGCGCTGATGGCCACCGGCTTCACCGCCTGGGGCGGCATCTTCTGGCTGGAGGGCCAATGGTATGCGGTCGGGGGCCGGCGCGGCGCCACGACACGCCTGCTCGGCATCGGCGAGCGGACAGTCTGCCTTGCGCAGGCCGATGACTGGCTGAACGAGCACGAAAGCGACGAGAGCGCCTTCAAGACCCGCTCCTGGCTGCGTCAGTCGCCGACCGAGAAGCAGCTGCAATTCCTGCCCCCCGAATGCCGCCACGACTTCGGCCTGACGCGATACCGCGCCTCGGCGCTGATTTCGTTCCAGTTCAACAAGCGCGACATCCGCCGGCTGGTGATGGCCGCCGAGCCCGAGCGGAGGGCCGCGTGAACGATGGCGCGCAAATCCCGGCCCCGCCCGCGCTGGGCCTG
>JBKHWC010000158.1:0-2228 GCA_046569765.1 Alphaproteobacteria bacterium
GGCGGGTTTTCGGCGTCGGGACCAGAGGGCGGTTTTGGTGGCCTGCGTCGAGCGAGGAGTTTCACACCCCTCGCGCTATTCCTGGGATACTTGAGGAAGGGAAAGGCAATCCTGGTCGGAATTTCGAGAAAGGTCAGTGGAGCCCGAGTTCCGCCAGCGCCTGCGCCAGTTTGGGCGGCAGCGGGTCGTCCTGCGTGCGGCCCTTGGGCAGGTCGCGGGGGGATTCCTTCGGGTCCAGGTAGCGCCAACCCTGGAAGGGGCGGCGGGGGGCGGCCTCGGTGCGGATGACCTCGGCGTCCAGCACCAGCGCGCAGCGGGGGATGCCGTCGCCCAGGTTGACCTCTTGCAGGTCCAGGATGCGCTGGCGGGCCAGGATCACGCCCTTGATCACCCAGTAGAGCGAGCCGCCGTCCAGAACCTCGGCCTCGCGCTTGGGCCACATGCGGGTGACGTGGATCGCCCGGCCCTCGGGCCAGTGCGGGCGCTGGTTGCGCTGCCAGTCGAGCAGGTCCTCGACCGAGTCGGCACCGACGCAAAGTTTCAGCAGGTTGATCATGCCGCCAATCATAGGGCCTGCGGCGGGGGGTTCAAGTTGACCCCGGGGGGGCGGGGGCGTATCTTGGGTCCTTCGTTCCGCTTATCCACAAGAGACAGGAAGATTCGCCGTCATGTCGCGATTCCAAGCCCCCATCGCCGAAGCCATCTGGGACATGAAGTACCGCTTCAAGGAGGCGGACGGCACGCCCATCGACGGCAGCGTCGAGGACACCTGGCGGCGGATCGCGCGGGCGCTGGCGGAGGTCGAGACGGACCCGGCAAAGTGGGAGGCCGAGTTCTACGCGGCGCTGGAGGGCTTCAGGTTTCTGCCGGCGGGCCGGATCACGGCTGGGGCTGGAACAGGGCGCAGCGTGACGCTCTTCAACTGCTTCGTCATGGGGACGATCCCGGACACGATGGCGGGGATCTTCGACGCGCTGAAGGAGGCCGCGCTGACCATGCAGCAGGGCGGCGGGATCGGGTACGATTTCTCGACCATCCGGCCGCGCGGGGCGCCGGTCGCGGGTGTGGCGGCGGATGCCAGCGGGCCGCTGAGCTTCATGGACGTCTGGGATGCGATGTGCCGGACGATCATGTCCGCGGGCAGCCGCCGGGGCGCGATGATGGCGACGATGCGCTGCGACCACCCGGATATCGAGGCCTTCATCGAGGCGAAGAAGGACCCCGCGCGGCTGCGGATGTTCAACCTTTCGGTCCTGGTGACCGATGCCTTCATGGCCGCCGTCAAGGCCGACGGCCCGTGGGAGCTGGTCTTTGCTGGCCGCGTCTACAAGACCGTTCAGGCGCGCGATCTGTGGAACCGGATCATGCGGTCCACCTATGATTTTGCCGAGCCGGGGGTGATCTTCATCGACCGAATCAACGCGATGAACAACCTTGGCTATGTGGAGACGATCGCGGCGACGAACCCCTGCGGCGAGCAGCCGCTGCCGCCCTATGGCGCCTGTCTGCTGGGGTCGATCAACCTGCCGACGCTGGTGAGGGACGCCTTCGAGGCCCATTCGGCAATGGACATGCAGGCGCTGGACCATCTGGTCCGCGTGGCCGTCCGGGCGATGGATAACGTCGTCGACGCCAGCCGCTTCCCGCTGCCGGAGCAGCAGGCCGAGGCCAAGGCCAAGCGGCGGATCGGTCTTGGCGTGACCGGCCTCGCCGACGCGCTGCTGATGGTCGGCTTGCGCTACGGGTCGGAGGAGGCCGCCAAGGTCACCGAGATCTGGATGCACGCCATCGCGCGGGCGGCCTATCTGGCCAGCGTGGATCTGGCCAAGGAGAAGGGCGCCTTCCCGCTGTTCGAGGCGGAGGGTTATCTTGCCAGCGGCAACATGGCCCAGATGGATGCCGACGTGCGCGAGGCGATCGCCAGGCACGGCATCCGCAACGCCCTTCTGACCTCGGTCGCGCCGACGGGGACGATCTCGCTTTACGCAGGCAACGTCAGTTCCGGGATCGAGCCGGTCTTCGCCTATGCCTACACTCGTAAGGTCCTCCAGAAGGACGGGTCGCGGACCGAGGAGGAAGTGGTCGACTACGCGGTGCGGTTGTGGCGCGAGAAGCACGGCGACGCGCCCCTGCCCGACCATTTCGTCAACGCCCAGACCCTGCCGCCGCTGGACCATGTCCGGATGCAGGCGGCGGCGCAGAAGTGGGTCGACTCGTCGATCTCCAAG
>JBKHWC010000159.1:0-2089 GCA_046569765.1 Alphaproteobacteria bacterium
CATCGGCCGGATCGAACGCGAGGCGCGAGGGTGGCAAACGGAACGCCGCCGTCTCGCGGCCCACCCACGCCTCCATCAGCGCGCGGCGGCAGCGCCTCTCGGCCTCCTCGGGCGGCACCGCCATTGGAAAGGACTCGGACGCGATCCGGGTCGTGTCCACGGTGATGCGCCGGGCCTCGACGAGGGCCGCGTCGTAATCCTCGTCGGCGCGGGCGACCTGCCATTTCAGGGCCTGCGGCAGTTCGGTCTCCTGGCCGCGCGTCAGTTCCAGCACATCGCCCTCGCGGGTGGCCACCAGATCGTCGGGCGCGAGGGTGGCGACGGAGGCCCGGCCGCGCATGACAAAGCGGATCCCCCCCTCTGTCTCGACGGCGTCGAAGCCGAAATGCCGCGACAGCGTTGTGATCGAGGCGCGTGGGCTTTCCAGCGCCGTGATGGCGTAGCCTTCGACCGCGCCCCAGAGGCCGGTGACGTCGATCCGGGACTCGGGCAGCCCGGCGCGCAGGCAGAGGTGCCGCACGAGCGCCGCCAGCGACACCGCGCCAAGCCGTCCGGTCAGCCAGTGCCCCAGCCGCCAGTTCGCCCCGTCCGTCCAGACATCGGTCAGCGCCGGAAAGAACGGGTACGGCCGCGCGTCCCAGGTCCAGGCGGCGCATTCCGGCACATGCACCATCCGGCCGCCGTAGACCGATGACACCGGGTTGTTCGCCGGGACGCCCCACCAGAGGTACGTCGCCTCGAGATAGGCGCGCTGGATCGCGTCGTCGCGCCAGCCCCGCGAGAAATGCGGCGTGAAGCTCTCGGACGACTTCGGGTCGAAGAAGACGTTCGGCTGGTTCGTGCCCCGGTCGATGGCGGGACAGCCGAGCTCGGTGAACCAGATCGGCTTCGACTCCGGCGCCCACGCCGTCAGCGTGCCGCTCTCCACCCCGCCCGGGCGGTCGTAATGCGCGTTCGACCACCAGGCGCGAAGATCCTTGTAGCGGAAAACCCATGGCTTGCCCGCCGCGCCATCGCTGATCGGGGTGCGCACCTGTGCCACCCGATCAGCCGCACTGGCATAGAACCAGTCGAAGCCTTCCCCGCCCGCAATGTTCCCCTGCAGATAGGCCCGGTCGTAGATCGCAGGCCAGCCCGCCTGCGCATCCGCATGCTCGAACCCGTCCCGCCAATCGGAGAGCGGCATGTAGTTGTCGATCCCGACGAAATCGATCTCCGGATCGGCCCAGAGCGGGTCGAGATGGAAGAACACGTCGCCACTGCCGTCGCCCGGCTGGTGCCCGAAGTATTCCGACCAGTCGGCGGCGTAGCCGATCTTCGTCCCGGACCCGAGGATCGAGCGGACATCGGCAAGGAGGTCCCGATATGCCTGCACCGCAGGATAGGTGCTGGCGCCCGAGCGGATCGTCGTCAGCCCCGGCATCTCGGTGCCGATGAGGAACGCATCGACCCCGCCCGCCGCGGCACAGAGATGGGCGTAGTGCAGCACCATGCGCCGCAGGCCCCAGTCGCCGGGCGGGCCGGTCCAGGAGACCGTCTGACCCGAGACGCTGAAGCTGGCGGGCGTGGCCGCGCCGAACAGTGCCGCGACCTGCGTGGCAGCTGTGGCGGTCTTGTCCACGGTCCCGGCGAAACCGGCGGCGGGCGAACAGGTGATCCGGCCGCGCCAGGGGAACGCGGGCTGCCCCGTCTCGGCCGCGTTGTCCGAATACGGGTTCGGCAGGGTGTTGCCGGGCGGGACGTCCATCAGGATGAAGGGATAGAAGGTGACGCGCAGCCCGCGGGCCTTCATCTCCTGGATCGCCTGCACCACGGCGAAGTCGGACGGGGTGCCGCCATAGACGGGGCGGTCCTGATCGTCGCGGCTGACGAGGAAGGCATTGGCCCGGCTGACTCCGTTCACCGACCAGATGGCGGGCGTGGTGGATTTGGCCGAGACCTCGACGCCGGGCCGCATCTTGCAGGATCCCGCGCGAAGGTCGTCGCCGAACCAGGCGACGACGAGGCTGACGCTCTCGACCGCAGGGGCCATGGCCTGCAGCCGGTCGAGCGCCTCGACCATGTCGGTGGAGTCGGCGAGCGCATTCAG
>JBKHWC010000160.1:0-1772 GCA_046569765.1 Alphaproteobacteria bacterium
AGATTGGAAGGAGCCGGGGTTGATACATCGAGGCTGTGGACCCAAAGCTGAAGCCTTGGCCATCGACGGGACTTAGAGTCTTTCCCACCCCGCCACGATCCGCCCCGGAACCCCGTCGATGGCCCGCTCGGCATCCCGCGCGAGATCCAGTCGCTTCCGCAGCTTGACCTGCGGCACAAGGAGGAAGATCGGCACGGTGGTCAGCCCGCGGCCGGTTTTCGCGCGCGATGCAACGGCGCGGCCCTTGCTGTTCAGCCGCCCCTCGGCCACCAACAGGCTCGGGCCGCGGCGCCGGTAGATGAAGCGCAGCCGCAGCCCCGTGCGGCGTTCCCATTCGCCGGGGGTGATCCGGCCGCCGCGGGTGGATTTGCCCGCGGCTGGGGTGGGGATGGCCAGCCAGAACCCGTCGCGCGACCGGATCAGCGGCCCGGTGTCATGCGCGCCGACGATCACCGGGGCGTTCGACCAGACCAGCGCCGCGGCGTTCAGGCTCTCGCTGCCCTTGGGATAGGTGGCCAGCCGGATCGAGTTTCCAAGCCGTGTGCCCAGCCCCGCGCTGGTGATCTGGCCCCGCCAGGCAGATTTGAGGCCCGCGCCCGCCTCGCGCATGGCGATGGTGACGGCCTTTTCCCCGGCAGCGATTTCCGCCTGCATCATCGCGACGATGTCAGGATCGATGGTGAGCTTCAGTTTCATCGGATCACGCCGGGCGCAAATCGAGGGTCCAGATCAGCCGTTCCCGGTCCCGCAGCGGTTCTCCCTGGATGACATGGCTGTCCGCGCCGATGACGATCACATCGCCCGGGCGCGGGTCGGGCAGGTCGGCCACGCGCACATCGACCACCGTCGTGTCGCTGACGAAGCGCCCAGCGCCGAAGTCGGTGACGCGGTCGGGCGCGCGGCGGATGATGCGGATCGGGCGTTCCTCGGAGGTGGTGGCCGAGATCCAGAGGGCCGGGGCCGCCATGGACGCATGGGTGAAGATGCGGTCCATGGCGGCGGCGAAGACGGACATGGGTGGGTCCGTCAGTTCGACGTGTGCAGGCGGATCGCCAGCCGCGGCCGCTTGTTGACTGGCAGGATCGAGGCTTCAGTCATCACGTCGATCCAGCGGCCCTTTTCGTCGAGATGCTGGCGGGCGTAGAGGGGCAGGCCGATGGTGTTGGCGGTCTCCAGCAGGTTCGCGGGGCCGCCATAGGTGGTGAAGGTGTCCATCGTGCCCAGGGGGAAGGCGATCCCCTCGTTCGCCGGGACCAGCCGTTCGGTGGCCTTGGTCGAAAGGGTGACGGTGCCCGAGTATTCCTCGAACAGGATGCCGCCGAACGGGAAGTTCCGCCGCACATCTTCGCGCAGCGGCTGGGCGCCGGTCGAGGCGTAGAACTTGTAAGCCTCTTCCGTCTTCGGGTGCGCGATCAGCTTGTCGAAGAACTCGCGGCTGACGAGGGCGTGCACGCTGGTCATGGCCTCGCCAAGCAGGTTGTCCTCAATGGCGCGCAGCACCTCGCGGACCTTGCCCTGCACGTTCGTGCCTGCGGTGCCCAGCACGAAGTCCACCGAGATCTGCGCGAGGCCGAATTCCGTGAAGTAGTTGTAGAGCGTGGTCCCGGCCCCGTCCTTCACGATGCCGCGCAGCGCGTTCATCTCCATGTATTCGCGGGTCTGGGCATGCTTGCGCCGCATGAGGAGCAGCTTGCGGTTCATCACCTCGACAAGGGGATCGGCCGCATCGAACGCGCCGCCCAGCGCGGGTTGTCCCTGAATGTCGGCGGGCA
>JBKHWC010000161.1:0-1612 GCA_046569765.1 Alphaproteobacteria bacterium
AGCGGCTCGGCTGCTGCGGCGGCAGCATCCAGACACGCGCTTTCTGCTTCTGGGCGGACTGGACGACAATCCCGCCGCCATCCCCCGCCAGGAAGTCGAAGGATGGGTCGCCGAAGGGCTGATCGAATGGCCCGGCCATACCGCGGTCAAGCCCTGGCTGGCGCAATCCCATGTCTATGTACTGCCATCCTATTACCGCGAGGGCGTGCCGCGCAGCACCCAGGAAGCCATGGCCTTCGGCCGTCCCGTCATCACGACCGACGCGCCGGGCTGTCGCGAAACCGTCGATGAGGGGGTGAACGGTTATCTGGTGCCGCCCCGCGATCCGGCTGCCCTGGCCGAGGCCATGCGCCGCTTTGTGGACTCGCCTGACCTGATCCCCGCCCTGGGTCGGGAAAGCCGTCGGCTGGCCGAGGCGCGGTTCGACGTGCATCGGCAGAATGCACGGTTGCTGGGCCTCATGGGGCTCTGACGGTCGAGCGGGGCAGATCCCGCGACCTGGTGCCCGGGACATGCCTCGCAGGTTTCGCAAATGCGCTTGATCCGCGTCAAGGCGTCGCGCGGCGATCCGTGCTGAAGGAGGTCCGGCTTGCAATGAATGGTAACCCGGGAGATGCCCATGAACGACAGCCAGACGATCGACAGCGTCACCGACCTGCCCGCGCCGACGCCCGCACCGGCGCCCGAGGCGGCTTCCGAGGTCCGGCCCGGCCCCAAGTCCTTTCCGGCGCCCAGCCCGTTGCACCAGGCCTTTGAATCCGGCCGCTACCCCTATGCCCGCCTGATGGGCCGCGCGACCTATGAGGCGGAGAAGGCTAAGCTGCAGGCCGAGTTGCTGAAGGTGCAGATCTGGGCGCAGGAGACCGGGCAGAAGTTCGTGATCCTGATGGAGGGGCGCGATGCGGCCGGCAAGGGCGGCACGATCAAGCGGTTCATGGAGCATCTGAACCCGCGCTATGCCCGGGTCTGCGCGTTGACCAAGCCCTCGGACGTCGAAAAGGGCCAGTGGTTCTTTCAACGCTATATCGCGCATCTGCCGACGGCGGGGGAAATGGTGTTCTACGACCGCTCCTGGTACAACCGCGCGGGGGTGGAGCGGGTGATGGGCTTCTGCACGCCCACCGAATACCTGGAATTCATGCGCCAGGCGCCGGAACTGGAGCGGATGCTCGTCCGGTCGGGGATCCGGCTGTACAAATACTGGTTCAGCGTGACGCGCGAGGAACAGCGCGCGCGGTTCCTCGCGCGGGAGACGGACCCGCTGAAGATGTGGAAGCTGTCGCCCATCGACAAGGCATCGCTGGACAAGTGGGACGATTACACCGAGGCCAAAGAGGCGATGTTCTTCTACACCGACACTGCGGACGCGCCTTGGGTGATCGTGAAGTCGGACGACAAGAAACGCGCGCGGCTGAACTGCATGCGGCATTTCCTGTCGACCATCGACTATCCGAACAAGGAACATGAGGTGATCGGCCACCCCGATCCGCTGATCGTGGGGCGCGCGGCGCAGGTCCTTGGGATGGGGCCCGACATCTATGACGCAGCCACCCATCCGGCGATGCAGCGCGGGTGAGGGACAGCTGCTGAATCGAGCGCGTTCCGCGCAAGT
>JBKHWC010000162.1:0-1037 GCA_046569765.1 Alphaproteobacteria bacterium
CGACCGCACACCTTCGAACAGGTGCTGCAGCTGCTGCGCGAGACCTGCGAGCCCGAACGCCTGCTGCTGTTTGCGCGCGCCGTCAGCACCCCGCAGGAGCGGCTGCTGTGTGTGCCGCTGGCTCAGGCCACGCCCGAGATGGCCGACATGCGCACGCTGGTGATCGTTGGCAGTTCCACCACGCGCCGCGTCGGGCGCTTTGTCTATACCCCGCGATCGGTGGCCGCATGAACACCGGCACCAACCTGCGCCACGCCCAGCCATTGCAGCGCCTGCGCCACCGTGCCCGCCGTGGGCCGGTGGGCAATGGCCGGCCGGTCGATCAGGATCACCGGGCAGCCGAGTGCACGCGCGGCGTCCAGCTTGGCCTGCGCACCCAGCCCCCCGGCGTTCTTGGCCACCACATGGGTGATCCGGTGCTGGCGCAACAGGGCCAGGTCGTTGGCCAGGGTGAAGGGGCCGCGGTCCAGCACCACGGCGCCCTGCGTGGCGGGCAGTTCGAAGCCGGGGTCCACCAGGCGCAGCAGAAACCAATGCCGGCCGGCGTCCAGGAAGGGCTGCACGTGCTGGCGGCCAATCGCCAGGAACACCCGCGCCGGTTCGGCGAGCAGGGCGGCCACGGCGGCGGCCAGGTCGGGCACGTGCTGCCAGCGGTCACCCGCCTGGGCCTGCCAGGCCGGGCGTTCCAGTGCCAGCAGCGGCAAACCCAGCTGGGCACAGGCCTGCACCGCGTGGCCGCTCATCTGGGCGGCGAAGGGGTGGGTCGCGTCGACGACATGGGTGATGCGTTCGGCCCTCAGGTATTGGCACAGGCCGGCCACGCCGCCGAAGCCGCCGACCCGCGTGGGCAGGGGCTGGGCCACGGGCGCGTCGGTGCGGCCGGCGTAGGAAAACACCGCGTCCATGCGCGCGGCGGCCAGCGCCTGGGCCAGCCGGCTCGCTTCGGTGGTGCCCCCGAGCAGGAGGACACGTTGCATGGCTGAAGTTTGGCTGTCGATCATCGGCATGGGGGAAGACGGGCTGGCGGGGCTGAGCGA
>JBKHWC010000162.1:1047-1606 GCA_046569765.1 Alphaproteobacteria bacterium
CGGTGGCCCGCGCCACCTGGCCCTGGCCGACGTGGGTGCGCGCGGCATCGCCTGGGGCGTGCCGTTCGACATCCGGCCCGTGCTGGCCCTGCGCGGGCAGCCGGTGGCGGTGCTGGCCTCGGGCGATCCGTTCTGGTTCGGCGCGGGTGGCAGCGTCTGCCAGCACCTGACCGCGGGCGAGTGGACCGCCTTCCCGGTGCCGTCCACTTTTTCACGGGCGGCCGCTTCCCTGGGCTGGCGCCTGGAGACGGTGCAATGCCTGGGCCTGCACGCCACGCCGCTGGCGGCGGTGCCCGGTGCTGCGGCGCGGCCAGCGGCTGATCTGCCTGGTGCGCGACGGCGAGGCCTTGCGGGCCCTGGCGGCCCTGGTCAGCGGCCACGGCTACGGTGCCAGCAGCGCCTGGGCGCTGGAACGCCTGGGCGGACCGCACGAGCGCATTCATCCTTTCCGTCCGGACGCCCCCGACCTGCCCGCGCTGGACGCGCCGGTGGCGCTGGCGCTGGACCTGCACGAGGGCCCGCCCGGCCTGCCCGTCAGCAGCGGCCTGCCCGACGAGCT
>JBKHWC010000163.1:0-1422 GCA_046569765.1 Alphaproteobacteria bacterium
GCCCGTGCCCGGTATCTGATCCGCAACAACGGCTATGCCGCGAATGCCGTGGAGTCCTGGGCCGGTAATGCGGTGGGCACCGGCATCAAACCATCGTCGGGCATTGCCGATGCGGTGCTCAAGGATCGGGTGCAACGCCTGTGGCTGCGCTGGACCGATGAGTCGGATGCCGAAGGGCTGACCGACTTCTTTGGGTTGCAGCGCCGGGCGGCGCGAGAAGTGTTCCTCGCGGGTGAGGTCTTCCTGCGCATCCGCACCCGGCGTCCCGAAGACGTACTGACCGTGCCGATGCAGCTGCAGATGCTCCCCTCGGAAATGCTGCCACAGGACATGACCCGCGTGCTGCCCGGCGCGGGGTCGATCCGGCAGGGCATCGAGTTCGATGGGATCGGGCGGCGGGTGGCCTACCACTTCCTGCGTCGCCATCCGGGCGACATGACCGATCCGGGGCTGGCCGGGGAAACGGTGCGCGTGCCCGCGTCCGAGGTCATCCACATCCTCGACCCCGTCGAGGCGGGTCAGCTGCGCGGCGTGTCACGATTTGCGGCGGCCGTGGTGAAGCTCTTCACGCTGGACCTCTATGACGACGCGGAACTGGAGCGGAAAAAGACCGCGGCGATGTTCGCCATGTTCATCACCTCCCCCGCCCCGGAAACCGCCCTCGATCCGGCCGAGGACGATCTGGAGGTGGAACCCGGCCAGGTAGTGCGGCTTGACCCGGGCGAGGATGTCACCACCCCTTCGACGCCGGATTCCGGGTCCACCTATGAGCCCTTCCAGTACCGCACGCTTCTGCAGATCGGGGCCGCACTGGGCGTGCCCTATGGGTATCTGACCGGCGACACCGCCAAGGGGAACTTCTCGAACACGCGGATCGCGCTGGTCGACTTCCGGCGCCGCATCTCGGCCTTCCAGCATTCGGTGATGGTCTATCAGCTGTGCCGCGCCGTCTGGACGCGCTGGATGGAGATGGCGGTGCTGGCAGACGCCATTGATCTGCCGGGCTATGCCACCGACCGGCGCGCTTACCTCGCCTGCGACTGGCTTCCCACCAAATGGGACTGGATCGACCCGGCCAAGGATGCGGCAGCCGAGATCCTGCAGATCGAGGCGGGCCTGAAATCCCGCACGCAGGCCATCGCCGAACGCGGCTACGACGCCGAACAGGTCGACCGGGAAATCTCGGCCGAACGGAAACGCGAGGCAGAGCTGGGGCTCGACTTCAGACGGCCGGGATCCCCGGCGCAGGCGGCGGGTGGCGGCGCTGGGCCGGGCAATGCCGAAGGCCAGCAGCAGGATCAGCAGGACGACGGCAATCAGGACGACGATGGCGAGGAACGGGACACCCGGCCCACGGAGGACGCATGATGCATCACACCCAGATCGCCCAGCGCGTCTTCAACACGCCGCTGATGGTCGATC
>JBKHWC010000164.1:0-927 GCA_046569765.1 Alphaproteobacteria bacterium
TGGCGGCCAACCCCAACGTCAAGGTGAACGCGGTCGGCGTGAACGTCGCGCAGCTGATGCCCCGCTTGCAGGCCGACGTGGCTGCGCAGCGCCCGCTCGACGTGGCGTTTTCGGGCTACGCAGAGTTTCACAGCTGGATGGCCGCCCGGACATCGACTCAGTCAACGGCGGAGACGAACGACCATGTCTGACATCCAGATTTCCGGCCTGACCAAACGCTTCGGCAACGCTGCCGTTCTTCAGGAACTCGACCTGACAGTGCGCGACGGCGAATTCCTCACCCTGCTGGGCGCGTCCGGTTGCGGCAAGTCCACCTTGCTGAAGCTGATCGCCGGCCTGGACACGCCCGACACCGGCACGATCCGCATGGGAGACCGCGACCTGCTCGCCCTGTCGCCCAGCGCGCGGGACTGCGCGATGGTGTTCCAGTCCTATGCGCTGTACCCGCACATGACCGTGCGCGAGAACATCTCGATGCCGCTGGTGATGCGCGGCCTCGGATTCTGGGGTCGCCTGCCGGGGGCACGCCTGGTATCCCCCGGGGTGCGCCGCCGGCTCGCCGACATCCATGCCAGCGCACATGAAGTGGCCCGGCGACTCGCCATCGACGGGTTACTCGATCGTAAGCCGGCGCACCTGTCGGGCGGCCAGCGCCAACGCGTCGCCCTGGCGCGCGCGATGGTTCGCCACCCCTCCGTGTTCCTGTTCGACGAGCCCCTTTCTAATCTGGACGCCAACCTTCGCCATGCGCTGCGTGCCGAGATCCGGCAGCTTCACGACCAGTTGGGCGTGACGTTCATCTACGTCACGCACGATCAGCACGAAGCCATGTCCATGTCGGACCGTGTGGCGGTCATGCGCGAAGGCCGCATCCTTCAGGTGGCGCCACCCGAAGATCTGTACATGCGGCCACAAAGCCTCGAGGTG
>JBKHWC010000165.1:0-892 GCA_046569765.1 Alphaproteobacteria bacterium
GCCGCCAGCATGGCCAAGTTCGGCTGGACCGTCCCCTGCATGGTGGCCGACGATGGCGAGTTGATCGCGGGCCACGGCCGCGTGCTGGCCGCCACGATGCTCGGGCTGACCGAGGTGCCGGTGATCCGGCTCAGCCATCTCGACGAGGCCGAGCGCCGGGCCTACCGGATCGCCGACAACAAGCTGACGGAACTGGGCGAATGGGACGAAGCCCTGCTGCGCGACGAGATCGCGGGGCTCTTGGCCGAGGATTTCGACCTGTCGCTGGTCGGCTTCTCCGACGGCGAGTTGGACAAGCTGCTGGCCTTCGTGCCGCAGGGGGACGGTGAAGAAGGTGGCACCGGGGGCTCCGTGCCGCCGGTGACCATCCCCGAACCGCCGCGCAACCCGGCATCGCGCACCGGCGATCTGTGGATCCTCGGCGACCACCGGCTGCTCTGCGGCGACAGCACCAGCGCGGCCGACGTGCGCCGCCTGATGAACGGCGAGCGGGCGATCCTGTTCGCTACCGACCCGCCGTATCTGGTGGATTACGACGGCTCCAACCACCCGACCCGGAACAAGGACTGGTCGGCGTCCTACGGCACCACCTGGGACGACAGTTCGCAGGGCGCGGAACTCTATGACGGGTTCATCGCGGCGGCAGTGGCCGAAGCGATTACCGAGGATGCCGCCTGGTATTGCTGGCACGCTTCGCGTCGTCAGGCGATGCTCGAGACCTGCTGGGAAAAGGCAGGCGCCTTCGTCCATCAGCAGATCATCTGGGTGAAGGATCGGGGCGTCCTGACCCGGTCCCACTACCTCTGGAAGCACGAGCCCTGTTTCATGGGCTGGCGCCGCCCGAACCGGCCGCCGAAGGTGGCGGAAGAAACCCTGCCATCGACATGGGCGC
>JBKHWC010000166.1:0-807 GCA_046569765.1 Alphaproteobacteria bacterium
GATCATCGGTACGTCCGTTTTGGCAAGTAGGGCTTTTGCGGAGGACCGGCATTATAGCCCCCATCCCGCCGGCGCAGACATGCCCAAAAAGGGACAAAATGTCACGAGCGGTCGCTTGGGGAGACGGACGAGAGGGGCGCCTGGCCCTCAGCGCCCCTTCCAGCGCGCCCAGGCACCCAGTACCACGCGCAGGGCGCGGCGCCACCAGGGCATGCGGCTGACACCCTGTTCCCGCCAGTGGCAGAGTTCGTCCAGGGTCCGTTCGGCCGTAGTGAAGCGGCCGGTGCGGCGGCTCAGGTAGCAGGGGTAGAGGAGCAGGGCGCCTGCCACCAGCTCGTCCAGCGTCAGTGCCCGCCTGCGGCGACCGGCCGGCAGGGGCAGGCGGTCGTCGGTCAGGCCCCAGCCGGCATAGAAGGGCAGGCCGTAGCACACCACCTTCTTGCCGCGCAGCAGCGCCTCAAAGCCCGCCAGCGAGGTGAGGGTATGCACCTCGTCCACCCGGTCGAGCAGGGCGGCCATGGGCACGTCCACCACCTGTTCGTTGCAGTGTTCCGCCAGCGGCACCGTCAGCGAGCCATCCTGCCCGCGCAGGCCCGCCACCACGTCCGGGTGCGGCTTGTAGACGATCCAGGCGCCCGGATTCGCCTCGCGCACCGCCTGCAGCAACTCCGCATTGCGCCGCAGCCCCGGCGCGCCCCAGGCCAGCGAGGCATCCGATTCCACCTGGCCCGGCACCAGAATGACCTGCGTTGCCCCGATGGGGCGCCGCCAGTCACCCGCACCCACGTTGTATTTGGTCAGGCGGGC
>JBKHWC010000167.1:0-791 GCA_046569765.1 Alphaproteobacteria bacterium
GCGGTGCTGCTGGCACTGGAGGCCAGGGGCGGCCCGGCCGAGGCGCTGGCCTGCCTGCCCGACAAGGCCGGGGCTGCCGCGCTGCGGGCCTTGGCGGCCGAGCGGGGTCTGCCCCTTCATGCGGTGTCCGTGGATGGCGTGGCCACCGCCACGCAATCGGCGCGCATCATGGCGCTGCACAACACCGGCTCTGTGGCGGAAGCGGCGGCCCTTGTGGCCGCAGGTCCGCTGGCGCGGCTGACAGTGACGCGGATCAACAGCCCCGACGGCACCGTCACAGGCGCCATGGCCCATCACGAAAGCGAGGAAACATGACCGTTCATTTCATCGGGGCTGGTCCCGGTGCCGCCGATCTGATCACCCTGCGGGGGCGCGACCTGATCGCCGCCAGCCCGGTCTGCCTCTACGCGGGCAGCCTCGTACCGGCTGCGCTGCTGTCCCATTGCCCGCCCGGAGCGCGGATCGTGAACACCGCACCGCTGAGCCTGGACGAGATCATGGCCGAGATCGTGGCTGCGGAAGAGGCCGGTCAGGATGTGGCACGGCTGCATTCGGGCGATCTGTCGGTCTGGTCCGCCATGGGCGAGCAGCTCCGCCGTCTGCGCGCCCTCGGTATCGGCTATGACGTGACGCCGGGCGTGCCCTCTTTCGCGGCGGCGGCGGCGGTGCTGGAGGCAGAGCTGACCCTGCCCGGTGTGGCGCAATCGGTGGTGCTGACCCGCACATCCGGTCGCGCCTCGGCCATGCCCGAGGGCGAGACGCTGGAGAATTTCGCCCGCACCGGCGCGACA
>JBKHWC010000168.1:0-790 GCA_046569765.1 Alphaproteobacteria bacterium
CCACCGCGCCGGCTCCGTCGGCGGCGAGCAGTCGCCCGAACGCGTCGCAGGCGATCGGCCGTCGCTCGTCGAGACCGGTCTCCGGGTTGTGAAAAATGCCTTCGATCACGCTCATGTTCAGCTCATCCAACGACTCTTGACGACGGACCGGCGCCGGATGCGTCGGCCCGAAACGACGACGCCCCCGGAGTCGGGGGCGTCTTCTGCGGTTACGGTGTGTTCGTCCTGCTCGGGCGGTGCGGCGATGCCCAGTTGTCTTTCCATCTCGCGCCAGTGGCGCTCCTCGAAGCGGTCGAGACCGCTCGCTGCCGCGGCGGCGCGGGCGTACACGTAGCAGTCCAGCGCCTCGTTGCGCTCGCGTAGCTTCTGCCACTCGCGCACCGGAAAGCCGTTGCGGTCACGGCGGGTGATCAGCTGCTCGGCGCAGAGCTGCTGGATGTACTCGGCGTCGACCTTGGGCAAATGGACGAAGCCCGCCGGGTAGATCGGCGTGGTGCCGTCGTCGGCCACATCCGCGCTCTTGCGCAGGTTGTTGTAGAACTCGAGCTTGGCGAGCCCCACCGCCACCGAGTACACCTTGATGCCCCGGCGCAGCTTCTTGCCGCCCTGCGACACATCGACGGCGGTGGGCGTGCCGATCAGGGCTGCGCCCCCCATCGAACCCGTCCGCACGCCCTTGACCGCCATCACCCGCGCGTCGCGGCAGGCGCGCACGAAGGCGTAGGCCTCCTGGGTGGCGAAGCCGGTGTCGAGCGCGAAGCGCGCCAGCGGAACCTGGTTGCCGGATTCG
>JBKHWC010000169.1:0-786 GCA_046569765.1 Alphaproteobacteria bacterium
CCGGCCGATCCAGGCTTCCATCAGCGCGCGGCGGCAGCGGCGTTCGGCTTCCTCGGGCGGGATGGCCATCGGGAAGGACTCGGAGGCGATGCGGGTGGTGTCGACTGTGATCCTTCGCGCTTCTACTAGCGCGGCATCATAGTCCTCGTCGGCGCGCGCGACCTGCCACTTCAGCGCCTGCGGCAGTTCGGTCTCCTGACCGCGGATCAGTTCGAAGGCCTCGCCCTCACGACTGGCCACCAGATCATCCACCGTCAAGGTCACGCTCGATGCCCGCCCGCGCATGACGAAACGGATCACGCCCTCGGTCTCGATGGCGTCGAAGCCGAAATGCCGTGCCAGCGTGGAAATCGACGCGCGGGGGCTTTCCAGCGCGCCGATCACATAGCCCTCCACCGCGCCCCAGAGGCCGGAAACGTCGATCAACGCCTCATCAAGCCCAGCGCGAAGGCAGAGGTGGCGTACGAGCGCGGCGAGGGACACCGCACCCAGCCGCCCGGTCAGCCAGTGGCCGAGCCGCCAGTTGGGGCCGTCCGTCCAGACCCCGGTCAGCTCGGGGAAGAACGGATAGGGCCGCGCATCCCAGGTCCAGGCGGCGCATTCCGGCACATGGACCATCCGGCCGCCGTAGATGGACGATGTCGGGTTGTTCGCGCCCAGACCCCACCAGAGGTAACTAGCCTCGAGGTAGGCGCGCTGGATGGCGTCGTCGCGCCAGCCGCGCGAGAAGTAGGGCGTGAAGCTCTCAGACGACTTCGGGTCGAAGAACACGTTGGGCTGGTTCGT
>JBKHWC010000170.1:0-777 GCA_046569765.1 Alphaproteobacteria bacterium
CTATATGCGGCTGGAAGAAGCCAGGTTCTTCTACGCCATCCGTCTGCCCGCCAACGCCGTCTTGCGCGAGAAGATCGCGCATCGGCTGACACGGCCCGTGGGACGGCCTTCGCTGACCAAGGTCAAACGGTTCTTCGAGGACTTCGAGTATCAGGCGGCGTCCTGGGACAAGCCGCGCCGCGTCATCGCCAAGATCGAATGGCATCCGGGCGAGCTGTTCCCCAAAGTCGGCTTCATCGTCACCAACCTGCCGATGGAGCCAGACTGGGTGGTGAGGTTCTACAACCAGCGCGGCACCGCAGAGCAGCACATCAAGGAAGGCAAATATGCCTTTCGCTGGACGCGGCTGTCATGCCGGAAGTTCCGGCACAACGAGGTGCGGCTGCAACTGCACGCGCTGGCCTACAACCTGGCAACCTTCCTGCGCTGCATCGAACTGCCCGAGGCCATGGCGGACTGGTCGTTGACCAGCCTGCAACTCAAGCTGATCAAGATCGGCGCCCGCGTCGTCCGCCACGCCCGCGCCATTACCTTCCAGTTGGCCGAGGTCGCCGTCACCGGCCCGATGGTGCGGGCCGTCCTTGCCGCCATCCGCCGTCTTCGAACGCCTCCGTCATGCGCATGACCACGATCCATGCCCAAGCTGAACGAAAGCGGCAGGACAGGTCCGTCTGCCGCGCGGAAAAGCGGCTCTGCCGGGCCAGAATGCTGCGGGTTCGAGGCTTGATCCACCCGACTTCGGCCGTTTGCGCGACGACAGACACCGCTCGGGGCGAA
>JBKHWC010000171.1:0-751 GCA_046569765.1 Alphaproteobacteria bacterium
GAACGTTTCATTTTAAAAAATAACATTATTAACCGGAATTAATAACAGATAACCGCAATTAAAATTATGTGTAGTTTTTGCATCAAGGCGAAAACGGGATGTTTTAACGGAGTCCATTTCAATTGAACGAGAAAACCGATCGCAGCATTGGTTAACGTGACCTTGCCATAGCGGTGAGGCATCCACGCACTCGAAAGATTGGTAGGACCATGAAAAAGATCCTTCTCGCGACCACCGTTCTGGTTGCCACCACCGGCTTCGCCGCCGCCGAAGTGACCCTGTCGGGCGACGCCCGCATGGGTGTGACCTACAACGAAGCCAACGCCGGCGACGAACTGGCGTTCAACAGCCGCGCCCGCGTGACCTTCACCATGTCGGGTGAAACCGACGGCGGCCTGTCGTTCGGCGCTTCGTTCCGCGCTGACAACGCCGCGACCCGCCTGATCCCCGATGGCACCGACGCCGATGCCCTTCCGGACGTCGCCGGCGGCGCGAATGACGGCCAGGCCGGTTCGGTCTTCATCTCGGGCGCCTTCGGCAAGCTGTCGATGGGCGACGTTTCGTCGGCCGCTGAAAACGCCGTGGGCGATCTGGTTGGCGTCGGCTACACCGGCATCGGCGACGCGAACGAGATGACCTACATCTCGACCGGCGACAACGAAATGGCTCTGTACGAGTACTCGGCTGGTGCCTTCACTGGTTACTTCTCGGTCGGCCAGCCCTCGGGCGGCGGCAGCAACACCTACTCGCT
>JBKHWC010000172.1:0-741 GCA_046569765.1 Alphaproteobacteria bacterium
GGGGCGAAAAACGCTTGCCCAGCGAGCAAAATCAGGCGATCTTGAAGTCAAGCGGCAGGCCACTTGGGGAATGTCGGCTTGAGCGAGTTCCAAAAGAAGGTTGAGAATCCGCTTTCAGTCCAGACGCGCACATAGTTCGCCGTTTCGATCGGCCAAGGCAGGCTTAACGGGCCGTCGAAAAGATCAGCTTCGCTTCGCATAGAGGCCAAAAGCACCAGATACACCGGCGCCAAGGCGTAAAGCGCGAAGATCACAAGGAGGATGGTCTGGGAATGTTTGGTGAAGCGGTTCATTTTGCCCTCAGCAGTCGGAAGGCAATCGCGCTGAGGCTCAGCACGATGGCCAGAAGGACGACGGACAAGACAGCAGCGTATCCGAAGTCGCCCACGAGGAAGAATGTCTTGTAAACATGGGTGGTGAGCACTTCGGTGGAATAGCCGGGGCCGCCTTGCGTGGTGACCCAGATCAGATCGAAGAAGCGCATCGCCTCGATCGCAGCATAAAGGCCAAGGAACAGCGTAGAGTTGTTGAGAAGAGGAACGGTGATGTCGCGGAATTTTCGCCACCATGGCGCGCCGTCAACATCCGCAGCCTCATAAAGCGAGGGATCGATGGACTGGATCGCGCCAAGATAAATCACCACGCAGAACCCAAAAAATGTCCAACCAAGGGTTTCGGTTTCATCGTTTCGGAACACGCCGACTCGGATATCTTGCTGCACGCGAACGTTCTTCGGAACTT
>JBKHWC010000173.1:0-228 GCA_046569765.1 Alphaproteobacteria bacterium
GCGCCGTTACCCGGCGACCCTGCTCCACGATGACCCGCTTGCCGTCGGTGATGTCGAAACTTGCCGTTTCACCACGCAGGCGCTCTGGAATCAGGTGCAGGCGGAAGCCCTCGGCCTCCACCTCGATCTGGTTCGTCTCGAAGAACATCTCGAGGATCTGCTCGGCGTTGTAGCCCAGCGCGCGCAGCAGGATCGTGGCCGGCAACTTGCGGCGACGGTCGATGCGCA
>JBKHWC010000173.1:238-714 GCA_046569765.1 Alphaproteobacteria bacterium
CACATAGCGGAAATTCACCTGCTCGTAATAGGCATCCATGATGCCTTCCTGGTCCATGCCAAGCGCATAGAGCAGCGTCGTCACCGGCAGCTTCCGGCGGCGGTCGATGCGGGCGTAGACGAGGTCCTTGGCGTCGAACTCGAAATCGAGCCAGGAACCGCGATACGGAATGATGCGTGCGGAGTGCAGGAGCTTTCCGGACGAGTGGGTCTTGCCCTTGTCGTGATCGAAGAACACGCCGGGCGAACGGTGCAACTGGGAAACGATGACTCGCTCGGTTCCGTTGATCACGAACGTGCCATTCTCGGTCATGAGCGGGATTTCGCCCATGAACACTTCCTGCTCGCGGATGTCCTTGATGGCTCCGGCAGATTCCCGGTCGTAGATGATCAGGCGGATCTTGACACGCAGCGGCGCCGCGTAGGTCACGCCGCGAAGCTGGCATTCCTTGACGTCGAAGTGCGGCTTGCCCAGCG
>JBKHWC010000174.1:0-708 GCA_046569765.1 Alphaproteobacteria bacterium
GACAAAGGCGATGATCTCGGCGCGCTGGTGGCGGCATCCGATGTCCTCGTCGATTTTTCCAGCCCGCATGCAATGGAGGCGAACCTTGCGGCGTGCGTTGCCGCCCAAAAACCGATCGTTATCGGCACCACCGGACTTGAAGAACGCCACCATTGGCTGATCGACGATGCCGCGCAGGATATCGCCGTGCTGCAGACCGGCAACACTTCGCTGGGTGTCACCATGCTCGCGGCGCTGGTCAAAGAGGCCGCGTCGCGGCTCGGCAGTGACTGGGATATCGAGATTGTCGAAATGCACCACCGGATGAAGGTCGACGCGCCTTCAGGCACGGCGATACTGCTGGGTGAAGCGGCGGCCGCCGGCCGGCATATCGATCTTGCATCATCGAGCGAGCGTGGCCGTGACGGCATCACCGGTGCACGCAAGGAAGGTGCCATCGGCTTCGCCTCGCTGCGCGGTGGAACAGTCGCCGGCGACCATAGCGTTATCCTTGCCGGCAATGAAGAAAGCATCACCCTGTCGCACCGGGCCGAAAACCGGGCAATATTTGCGCGCGGCGCGATCAAGGCAGCGCTTTGGCTGCAAGGCCAGAAAGCGGGCCGTTATACCATGCCAGAGGTATTGGGGCTTTAACTTCCCCGTTTGACCAGGTGCACCGGCACGCGGCGCTGGGTGAGCGGTTCCCCCGCAATCCGGTTGAGCACATTC
>JBKHWC010000175.1:0-694 GCA_046569765.1 Alphaproteobacteria bacterium
CTTTCAGCCAGGTGCGCGTCGACCTGATCGACTCGCACAAACAGGCCTTGGAGCACATCACCCGCAGCGAGGAGCATACCCGCGACCGCGCCCTGCTGGTCAGCGGCCTGCTGGGCCTGATGGGCTTGGCGGTGCTGGTCCTGGGCTTCGTCACCGCGCACAATATCGCCCGCCGCTTCGGCCAGCCGATCGAAGCCTTGGCCAAGGCTGCCGATGAGGTCGGCCAAGGGAATTTCGATGTCACCCTGCCGGTTACCCAGGCCACTGAACTCAACCAGCTGACCCGCCGCTTCGGGATGATGGCCGATGCCCTGCGCAAGCATCAGGCCACCAACATCGATGAGGTGCTGGCTGGCCAGCAACGCTTGCAGGCGGTACTCGACAGTATCGATGACGGCCTGCTGATCATCGATCGCCAAGGCCGCCTGGAACACCTCAACCCAGTTGCCCAACGGCAGCTGGGCTGGGACAGCAGCCGGCTCGGCACGGGTCTGGCCGAGGCGTTGCAACGTCCAGAACTGGAGCAGCAACTGCGCCAGGTCCTGCGTGGCGGCAGCCTGGATCGCCCGCCCGATGACTTGAGCATCGATATCGAGGAAGAAACCCGCCTGCTGACTTACAGCCTGACCCCGGTCAGCCACCCTCAGGGGCCAATCCTCGGTGCAGTGATGGTGCTGCACGATGTCACCGAACA
>JBKHWC010000176.1:0-689 GCA_046569765.1 Alphaproteobacteria bacterium
CCGTCATTGCGCGCTACGCGGAGCGCGACCTTGGTGGCAGGTTCTTCCGGGCCGATGCTGCCTACGCGATCCCGGCGATCTATGAGCGATTGGAAGAAGCGCGGTTCTTCTACGCCATCCGGCTGCCCGCAAACGCGGTCCTCAAGGACAAGATCGCGCATCGGCTAACGCGCCCTGTCGGGCGGCCGTCACTGACCAAGGTCAAGCGGTTCTTCGAGGAATTCGAGTATCAGGCGGCGTCCTGGGACAAGGAACGCCGGGTGATCGCCAAGATCGAATGGCATTCGGGCGAACTGTTCCCGCGTGTCGGCTTCATCGTCACCAACCTGCCGATGGAGCCAGACTGGGTGGTGAGGTTCTACAACCAGCGCGGCACCGCCGAGCAGCACATCAAAGAGGGCAAATACGCCTTTCGCTGGACGCGGCTGTCGTGCCGGAAGTTCCGCGACAATGAGGTGCGGCTGCAACTGCACGCCCTGGCGTACAACCTGGCCACCTTCTTGCGCTGCATCGAGCTGCCCGAGGCCATGGCCGACTGGTCGTTGACCAGCCTGCAACTGAAGCTGATCAAGATCGGGGCACGTGTGGTCCGTCACGCCCGCACCATCACCTTCCAGCTGGCCGAGGTCGCTGTCACCGGCACGATGGTACGCGCCATCCTCGCCGCTATCCGCCGATTGCGAGCGCCT
>JBKHWC010000177.1:0-679 GCA_046569765.1 Alphaproteobacteria bacterium
CCTATCCTCGGCACATCCGGGACCAGGGAGATGATGCCGAGGCCGGCGGCGGTCATGGCGTAGACATGCCAGGTGACATTCGTCAGCTCCGGCAATTGCGCCATGAAGATCAGGATGGCGAGCGCATTCACGAAGCCAGTGACCACCGAGCGGGACACGAAGCGCATCAGGCTGCCCAGCCTAAGGAAGCCAGCGCCGATCTGCAGCACCCCGCAGAGCAGGGTGGCCGCCAGCAGATACTCCAGACCGTGATCCTTGACCAAGGTGACCATGAGCAGAGCCATGGCCCCGGTAGCGGCCGAGATCATGCCGGGCCGTCCGCCGACAAAGGCAATGACCACGGCAATGCAGAAGGAGGCATAGAGGCCGACCTTCGGATCGACACCAGCAATGATGGAAAAAGCGATGGCCTCAGGAATAAGAGCCAGCGCCACGACGACGCCGGCCAGGACATCGCCGCGCAGGTTGGAGAACCACGTTTGTTTGATCGAGTGCAGCATCAGGACTTCCAGTTAAAAAGCAGCCAGCCACGCATTGCCACGACGACGCATGTTGGGAGCTACCAGGCTTTAAGGGATGGAACAGGGTGCCAGCGGAGCAGGCAAACACAACCTCCTAACAGGTTGGAGCTGTCAGGAGACTGAGAGAGAGGGACGATTCACTCAAGGCGGCGTAGGCG
>JBKHWC010000178.1:0-663 GCA_046569765.1 Alphaproteobacteria bacterium
GTTTGCGCGACGACAGACACCGCTCGGGGCGAAAAACGCTTGCCCAGCGAGCAAAATCAGGCGATCTTGAAGTCAAGGCGCATCTGCTTGGCCAGCGCCCGGCCCGGCTGATCATCCTGGGCCAGGGCGAGGAGGAAGCGGCGCTGCGTCAACTTATAGACGACCTCGGGATTGCCGAGCATGTCGATCTTGTCGGCTTCCAGAAGAATCCGTTTTCCTGGATGCGGCGCTGCGATCTCTATGTGATGTCTTCGGCTTGGGAGGGTCTGCCCGGCACTTTGATCGAGGCGCTAGCCTGTGGGGCAAAGGTCGTCAGCACCGACTGCCGCACCGGCCCGCGCGAGATTCTGGAAGATGGGAAATGGGGAACGCTGGTCCCGGTGGGGGACGCTGATGCGCTCGCGGTGGCAATAGGTGATGCGCTCGACGCGGACGCAAACATCAATCCGCAAGAACGAACGTGTGCCTTCGAGTCTACGGGCATTGTGACTTCGTACTCGCGCCTGTTATTGTAATGATTGTAGTCGGCTGGTAATTACATGGTGGGTACGACGAGAAACCAGGGCATCGGTCGGAAGCTATTTTATCCGACATTCCCCAAGTGGCCTGCCGCTTGACTTCAAGATCGCCTGATTTTGCTCGCTGGGCAAGCGTTTTTCGCCC
>JBKHWC010000179.1:0-621 GCA_046569765.1 Alphaproteobacteria bacterium
CGATAGACGGCGGAGAGCAGCTTTTGCGCAACCTCGGTCGCATCGACCACAGCAGGTGCATCGAGGCAGTTATCGCAATTGCCGCATGACGGCGCAGGGTCTTCACCGAAATGACGCAACAGAATGGCACGCCGGCACCCGGCGGTTTCGACTAGCGCGGACAGCGCATCGATGCGGGCTTTCTCGGCAAGCTGGCGCGCCTCGGGCTGTTCCTTCAACCGCTCGCGCGCAAGGCTGAAATCCCCGGGCGACCAGAAGAGATGCGCAACCGCCGGATCGCCATCGCGGCCCGCACGTCCGCTTTCCTGGTAATAGGCCTCGATCGACTTGGGGATACCGGCATGCGCGACGAAGCGAACATCGGGTTTGTCGATGCCCATGCCAAAGGCAACTGTGGCGACCATCACCATGTCCTCGGATGCGACAAATTCGGCCTGCGCGGCGGCGCGCTCCGATGGCTCCATCCCGGCATGGTAGAAACGCGTGCACCGCCCGGTTCGGGCAATCAGGGCAGCCAGCTTTTCCGCTCGGTCGCGGGTGGTGGCGTAGACAATCCCCGCACCCGGCCAACCGCGAATGGCCGATGCAATTGCCGATCCCTTGCTTGGCGTGTTGGTGACG
>JBKHWC010000180.1:0-607 GCA_046569765.1 Alphaproteobacteria bacterium
TGTTCCATCCCGGATGATCACATTTCCCCTCGGCGATCTGCCCTGTTCATGGCAAGATCGGTTTTGAGGGAGCTTCGGGACGGGGGACAGCCATGTTGATCCATCTTCACAAGCAGGCAACGACGACACCCAGGGTGCGTGCGGCGATCCAGGCGAGCGATGAGCCGGGGCCGGTGCTGGCCGAGCGGTTCGGTGTGACGCCGCAGACGATCTACAAATGGCGCAAGCGCGACAGCGTGCATGACCGCAGCCACACGCCACACCGCCTGCAGACCACCCTGACGCCGGCGCAGGAGGCCGTGGCCGTGGTGCTGCGCAAGACGCTGCTGGTTTCGCTCGACGATCTGCTGGCGGTGGTGCGGGAGTTCCTGAATCCGGATGTCTCGCGCTCGGGCCTGGACCGTTGCCTGCGCCGGCATGGCGTCGGCAACCTGCGCGATCTTCAGGCCAAGGCGGCGCGGCCGAAGCACGGCGACTTCAAGGCCTACGAGCCTGGCTACATCCATATCGACGTGAAGTATCTGCCTCAGCCCACATTCTCCAAGTAAGTCGCTGATTTCGCTGTCGTAATCGTGATATTTCGCATATAAATCATGGCGTTGACGGC
>JBKHWC010000181.1:0-239 GCA_046569765.1 Alphaproteobacteria bacterium
TGCTCGCGGTGGCGCATGACACCTTCCGCGCGGCTGGCCCCGAGGCTTTGCGCCGCCATGGCCGCGACGGCGCGGTGTTCTGCGATCTGAAAAGCGTGTTCGCGCGCGACGCCAGCGATCTGAGGCTGTGATGGTTCCCGAAAACCTCGCCCGGGTCGAAGGCCCGAACCTGATCCTGCGCCTGATCCGGCCCGAGGATGCAGACTATGTCCATGCCCTGCGCACCGATCCGGCCTATA
>JBKHWC010000181.1:249-607 GCA_046569765.1 Alphaproteobacteria bacterium
TTACCTCCCCGCCCCCGGCAAAAGCAAGCTCGCGGGCGAAGTTTTCATTGCCAGGCATTGGCAAGATCATAGGCTTATCCATTGTCCCTACCTTCACGATGGCAACTTGGCTCAATTCACGCTCGGCCATCACGCAAATTGACGAAAGAAATAGTTTCGGATCGGGACAAACAGAACGGCAATGTACCACTCGTAGAAGACCGTCCAGAATAGTCCCAGAAAGACACTGGCTGAATCGAGCCAGACGAAGCCCGGAAAGACTTCTTCGAATGCCATTTGCATCCCACATTCTCCAAGTAAGTCGCTGATTTCGCTGTCGTAATCGTGATATTTCGCATATAAATCATGGCGTTGACGG
>JBKHWC010000182.1:0-597 GCA_046569765.1 Alphaproteobacteria bacterium
GACTGGCCGAGGGGCCATTGGCCACCTGGTCGATGATGAAGCCCGACAGGCGACCGCACTCGGCGTAGAGGACCTTGAGGTGGTGGAGCAATTCCTCGTCCGTCAGCCGTTTGCTGCGCTCGGCCAGCACCTCCTGGGCGGCCAGAAAGGTGTCCAGCGGCACGATGCCTTCGAACGCGCCCTCCTTGCGGATCCACATCTCGGGCGGGTTGTCGACGTGCTTTTTCTTGAGCTTGAAAGAGTGGCGGTTGTAGACGTTGTTGCCGATGTACTTCTCGTTGGTCAGCACCTGGCGCACCGTGCTGTAGGTCCAGGGGCGGTCCAGGTCGGTATAGATGGGCTGGTCGTTCAGGCGCTTGACGATTTCGGCCAGGGGCAAGTCGCCGTCGACCAGCCAGCGGTAGATCTGGTGGACCGTGGCCACTTCCTGCGCCGGGCCCGGCACGAGGATCACCCGGTCGGTTTGCAGGCTTTTGTGCTCGCCGGGTTTCAAGGTGGCCTTGATGGCGCCGCTCTGGTCGATCAGCACCCGGCGCAGGCCAAAGCCGGCCGGGCCACCTTGGCGAAAGCCCAGTTCGATCAGGCGGCACTGGCCGG
>JBKHWC010000183.1:0-348 GCA_046569765.1 Alphaproteobacteria bacterium
CCTCATATTTGAGGACATCGCCCATGCTGGGCGGTTCCGTCAGGACGGGCATGGTTCAGTCTCCAGGATGTTGGGGGTTGGGGGCGCCCAGCGCAGGCAGAATTGTCAGCGCGAGGCAGCGGCCGATTTCTTCGCGGCCGCGACGATAGGGCTTTCCTTCGCGCCAGCCGCCGGGGCGGTGGCGATGATGCCTGCGGCATCGCTGCGCGCCGCGAGATCGGCGAGAACCTTGGCGCGCAGGGCTTCGGGCTTCACGCCCTTGGCCACGGCATCGGCGGCATCGATCTGGATGCCAAGCCGGGCGGCCTGAGCGCAGATTTGCGCGACCTCGGCCGCCTCGGCGCGGAT
>JBKHWC010000183.1:358-590 GCA_046569765.1 Alphaproteobacteria bacterium
CGGGCGGGGCAGGTTCCGGCGGGGTGCTGGCAGCAGGCGCGGGCGGGGGCTACGCATGGTCTTCGGGGGCAGTGGTCATCATCGGGCCCTTTCCTCTGGGGGTGGTTGTGCCGCGGGGTGCGGCGGCGAAAGCGCGGAAGGCGGTGACGGGATCGGCCACCTCATCGGCGAGACCGGCATAGACAGCCGCCTCCCCGCGGAACACTGCCGCCTCGGTGCCCAGCGCACGTTG
>JBKHWC010000184.1:0-588 GCA_046569765.1 Alphaproteobacteria bacterium
AGCTTGAAGAGCTTGAACATCAGGTCCAGCGTCTCGCGCACCGCGCCCGAGCTCGGGTAAGGCCCGAAGTAGCGCCCCGCCAGCGAGCGCGGCCCGCGGTGGTAGGCCAGGCGCGGCCAGGTCTCGTCGGTGAGCAGGATCTGCGGGTAGCTCTTGTCGTCGCGCAGCAGCACGTTGTAGCGCGGCCGCAGCGACTTGATCAGCTGGTTCTCGAGGATCAGCGCCTCGCTTTCGGTGCGCGTCACCGTGACCTCGATGTTGGCGATCTGCGCCACCATCAGGGCGATGCGCCACGTAGAGCACGCTGCCGTCGGCGCCCAGCATGCGGTACACGCCCGGCGCGGGCGTCAGCTTGTGGACGAAGGCCTTGCCGTCGAAGCCGGCGGCTCCACCTGCGGGCTCGGTCATTCGCCGATCGGCAGGCGGGCCAGCTTGCCGTTGCCCAGGTCGTAGCGCAGCACTTCGTGCGCGCCGGAATTGGCGATCCACAGCGAACCCGGGCCGGTGGCAAGCGCCGCGGGCTGTTCGAGGGCCTGCGGCAGCGCATGGGTGCTGACGTCGCCGCCGCCCAGGCGCAGCCGGCGCAGG
>JBKHWC010000185.1:0-586 GCA_046569765.1 Alphaproteobacteria bacterium
CGAACAGCGCCACGTCGGTCACGCTTTCCAGCGTTCCCGACAGCAGATCGACCACCAGCGCGTTGCCGAGATCGAAGCGTGAGGTGGGGCCGGGAAAGAGGTCGAAGGCCAGTGTGCCGATCCGCGCCCGACTGCCGAATGTTGTCAGCAACGCGAACCCATCCGTCGAGGCGCTGCGGAAGACGGCGATCTCGCCGGGCCAGGGGCTGGCATGGGCGGCGATCAGGGGGCGATGGGCGGGCTGGTCCTCGCTGATCTGCGGCAGGTCCAGCATGACCACTCCCGGCGTGCCAAAGACGACGGGACTGGCCAGCGACGCGGGTCGCGGATCGCCGGGTGGCAGATCATAGGCTGCGCGGTCCTGGCGGACGGCCTCGATGCCCCGCGCCTCGGCATCGGCGACCGAGACGAGGCGGAACTCGACCTCGCGGCCGTCATGCGCGAGCCGGATGACCTCGGCGGGATCGAGAGCGAGCCGTGAGGGCGGGAGGCGGAAGGTGGCGCTTTCACGGCCGATCCAGGCTTCCATCAGCGCGCGGCGGCAGCGGCGTTCGGCCTCCTCGGGCGGGATTGCCATCGGGAAGTT
>JBKHWC010000186.1:0-576 GCA_046569765.1 Alphaproteobacteria bacterium
GGGGCGGCGCATCCTGGTGATCAGCCACGGCAACACGCTGCGCGGGCTGGTGATGCATCTGGACGGCCTGTCGGCCGAGGCGATGGAGCAGGTGGAAATCCCCTCCGGCGTGCCGCTGGTGTACCGCTTCGGCCCCGATCTGTCGGTGCAGGGACACGTCTGGCTCGACAGCCCGGCCGCCGCGCCCGCGGCCTGAATCAGTCCAGGCCCAGATCCTGCGCAAGCCCGGCATGGGTGATGGCGCTGGCATGCACGTGCAGGCCGGCCTTCAGTCCGGCATCCGACTCCAGCGCGGCCAGCCCGCGCTGGGCCAGCGCGAACACATGCGGCAGCGTGGCGTGGGTCAGCGCCTGGGTGGCGGTGTGCGCCACCGCCCCCGGCATGTTGGTGACGCAATAGTGGACGATGCCTTCGGCGACGAAGAAGGGGTCGCTGTGGGTGGTGGGGCGCGAGGTCTCCGCGATGCCACCCTGGTCGATCGCCACATCGACCAGCACCGACCCTGCCGGCATCCGCTGCAGCGCGCTGCGGCTGATCAGGCGGGGTGCGTGGCGGCCGGGGATCTGCGCCGCGCCG
>JBKHWC010000187.1:0-569 GCA_046569765.1 Alphaproteobacteria bacterium
ACGCCACGCTGGCCGTCGCCTTCGCCATCGTGGCCGAGTCCACGCTCAGCTTCCTCGGCTTCGGCGTCCAGAAGCCCCAGACGTCGTGGGGCAACCTGTTGTTCGACGCCAAGGGCAACGTCCAGTTCGACACCCACCTGCTGTACTTCCCGGGGCTCTTCATCCTCCTCACCGTGCTCTGCATCAACTTCGTCGGCGACGGCCTGCGCGACGCGCTCGACCCGCAGTCGGGACGTGACTGACGTGGCCGGCGACGACCTCACGGTCCTCGAGGTCGAGGACCGCAGCGACCGCCCGGCGGCCGGTGCGCCGGTGCTCGAGGTTCGCGACCTGCGGGTCCGGTTCCCGACCGAGGACGGCCTCGTCACCGCCGTCGACGGCGTCAGCTTCGACCTCGACGCCAACGAGACGCTCGGCATCGTGGGGGAGTCCGGGTCGGGCAAGAGCGTCACCTCCATGGCCATCCTCGGGTTGCTGCCCACCTCCGCCGAGATCAGCGGCGAGGTCCGCTTCCGCGGCCAGCAGATCCTCGGGCTGTCCGAGCGCAAGCTCCAGCCCCTGCGCGGGCG
>JBKHWC010000188.1:0-563 GCA_046569765.1 Alphaproteobacteria bacterium
GCCTCTGCAGCGGCTTCAGCGCTGACGGCCGTGTAGATCGGCTTGAGCGCCGCGGCAAGCTCCTTTCGGTCCTTCCAACTGGCGTAGTCCAGGCTGTTGCGGATCAGGTGCACGATGCAGGTCTGCAGCGTCGTGGCCGGGAACACCGTGGCCAGGGCCTCGGGGATGCCCTTGAGCCCATCGGTCACCGCGATCAGCACATCGGCCACGCCCCGGGTCTTGAGGTCGTTGAAGACCTTCATCCAGAACTTCGCGCCTTCGGTGTTCTCGATCCACAGCCCCAGAATGTCGCGCGTGCCGTCGGGCAGCACGCCCAGGGCCAGGTAGATGGCCTTGTTGCGCACCACCGCGTCCTCGCGCACCCTCACCCGCAAGGCGTCGAAGAACACCACCGGGTACATCGGCTCCAGCGGCCGGGCCTGCCAGGCCCCCACCTCGGCCATCACCGCGTCGGTGACGGCGCTGATGAACTCCGCTGACACCTCGATGGCGTACATCTCGGCCAGATGGCCCTGAATCTCGCGCACCGACATGCCGCGGGCATACATCGAGATGATCCGGTC
>JBKHWC010000189.1:0-556 GCA_046569765.1 Alphaproteobacteria bacterium
GCGCCGACGCGCCTCGTAGCGCCGGGCGGAAGGCAGGCGGGCACCCTGCTGCTCGATGCTGTCGAACAGGGTTTCCGCGCTGTGCAGGTAATGCTCGTAGCGCTCGCCAAGAAAGCGCCTGGGGTCGAAGGCCAGGATCAGCTCGCCATGGAACGGCGAGGCTCCCGCACCAGCGTCGTGGGCCAGCGACTGGGCGCTGGTCAGGTCGCCGATCAGCGGCCCCGCCAGCAGTTCGATCATCGCCGCCAGGGCCGAGCCCTTGTGCCCGCCGAAGGTGAGCATGGCGCCCTGCAGCACGGCCTCGGCCGACGTGGTCGGCTCGCCGTCGGCAGATACGCCCCAGCCCAGCGGCACCGGTTTGCCGGCACGCCGGTGCAACTCGATATCGCCACGGGCAATGGCGCTGGTGGCCATGTCGAAGACAAACGGATCCTTGCCCGGACGCGGCCAGCCGAAGGCGATCGGATTGGTCCCGAACACCGGCCCGCGCCCGCCCGCCGGAGCGACCCAGGCATGGCTCGGGTTGCAGGCCAGGGTCACCAGGCCGAGGTCGGTC
>JBKHWC010000190.1:0-256 GCA_046569765.1 Alphaproteobacteria bacterium
ATCGGCTGATCGAGCCCGCCCTGCACGTGGAACGCCCAGGCCGCCTGGTGTGCCGCGAGGCGCCGCTCGTCGAGCTGCTCGCCGAACTCGCGGTGCACCGGCTCGACCTGGTGATCGCCGACCGGCCGATCCCGCCCGAGGTCAGCGTGCGCGGCTACAGCACGCTGCTCGGCGAGGGCACGCTGACGGTGTTCGCGGCGCCGGCGCTGGCCGCGCGGCTGAAGGCGGACTTTCCGGCGACGCTGCACGGCGCGCC
>JBKHWC010000190.1:266-547 GCA_046569765.1 Alphaproteobacteria bacterium
CTGCCGGGCGAGGACGTCGCCCATCGCGGCGCGCTGCTGCAGTGGTTCGAGACGCGGCGGGTGCAGCCTTCGATCGTCGCCGAGCTCGACGACAGCGCGCTGATGAAGGCCTTCGGCCAGGGCGGCGCGGGCGCCTTCGCGGCGCCGACCATGATCGCCGACCACGTCTGCCGCCAGTACGGCGTGGAGGCGGTGGGCGAGATCGCCGAAGTGAACACCCAGGTCTATGCGATCACGACCGAGCGCCGGCTAGCGCACCCGGCAATGCAGGCGATCCGCGA
>JBKHWC010000191.1:0-543 GCA_046569765.1 Alphaproteobacteria bacterium
GGCGGGTTGGGAACCAGTTTGTAGCAAAGCAGCTTCATTTACGCCTATGCCCGCCCGGATGCGCCGGACAGATTGCCGGGATTAATACCAAGCTTGGCCAGCGCCGCGTCCCATTTGCCTTCCAGGCCGGCGGAAAAAATCAGATCCATATCGGCGTTGCAATGCAGCCAGGCATTACCCTGAATTTCATATTCCAACTGCCCCGGCCCCCAGCCGGAATAGCCCAGCGCCACCAGAACTTTTCGTGGCCCCCTGCCCTCCGCCATGTCGCGCAGAATATCCATACTGGTGGTCAGGCCCACATGCTCCTTAACCGGCATGGTGACGCCTTTCAGAAAATAGTCATCCGTGTGCAGAATAAATCCGCGCCCGGTTTCAACAGGTCCACCCAGTTGAATACGGATATGTTCCGTACCAGGCGTGCATTTCATGTCCAGTTGCTCCAGCAGATCAGGAAACGAAATCGCGCCTGCATGTTTATTGATGATCAGCCCCAGCGCGCCGTCAGGCGAATGCGCGCACAGATAAATAACTGTGCGCCTG
>JBKHWC010000192.1:0-538 GCA_046569765.1 Alphaproteobacteria bacterium
CACGAATACCTCGTGGGCTACAGCCACGACCAAGGCTATGACGCCTACCCCGGCCTGGGCTGGCGGGTGCTGGTGCGGCAGCGTGAAGACGAGGCCTTCGCGCCGCTGGACCAGGTGCACCAGCGCCTCCAGCGCCTCCACCAGCACCTCCTGATGGTGGGCGCTGCGCTGGCGGTGGTGTTCTCCCTCATCGGCTGGCTGCTGGCCAGACACATCACCCGGCCTCTGCACGACCTGGTCGACGTGGCGCGCGGCATCGAGGCGGGCTATGCGGTGAGGGCACGCACCGAAGGTGTTTACACCGAGGGTGCCACCCTGGGCCGTGCATTCAATTCGCTGATCGAACAACTGCAGCGCAACGAGGCCGAGGTGCGCCAGCTCAACGGGTCGCTGGAGCGGCGCGTGGCCGGGCGCACCGCCGAACTGGAAGATGCATTCAACCGCCTGAGCGAAAACGAGGCGCGGGTGCGGACCCTGATCGAGACCGCGCAGGACCCGTTCGTGGCCGTGGACTTCGAGGGCCGCATCACCGAATGGA
>JBKHWC010000193.1:0-537 GCA_046569765.1 Alphaproteobacteria bacterium
CTTCTTTGGCGCGAAGGACGGCCTCGTTCACATCAGCCAGCTCGCCGCCGGCCGCGTGCAGAAGACCTCCGACGTCGTCAAGGAAGGCGCCAAGGTCAAGGTCAAGCTGCTCGGCTTCGACGACCGCGGCAAGACCCGGCTGTCGATGAAGGTGGTCGACCAGGAAACCGGCGAAGACCTCGAAGCCAAGCAGAAAGCCGAAAGCGACGCGCCGCGGGAAGCGGCAGGCGAGTAGGTCTATAGCGTTTTCGAGCGAAGCATGTCCTCGGGCTTGACCCCGAGGATGGAGTCCGGTTCGCGTGAAGAAAACGCGTCAAAGCACAAAGACAGAATCAGGCACAGTCACAAAATGACCAAGGGGCGGCTCCGAGCCGCCCCTTTTTTGTTGTTGTTCGTCTCGTTGGAGCACCGCGCCGGTAAACGCGCTTCAGTAGAGCGCGGCGACCTCTTTCCCAACGGGGGGAGGATTCAAGAGCGGTTCACCGCAACACACCTCTTCACAACCTCGCCCAGCGCCGCGAAATCGGCCCTGCGCGG
>JBKHWC010000194.1:0-532 GCA_046569765.1 Alphaproteobacteria bacterium
AGGGTTTCCAATCTGGTGAAAGACGCATCGATGATGGAAGGAAACATCATCGAACGTAACAAACGGGGTGTGGATAGCCGGTATGAGGGCTACGGGCTTGGCCTGTACATCGTCAAAGAAGTGGCGAATCTGCACAAGGGGCAGTTGAAATATGATGTAGGTGAGGATTCGATCGTCACCTTTGAAATCATAATTCCGAGCTAGGTTTATCTTCCAGAAAATTGCGGTTCAAACTCGGTCGCCGCCGGTCGGCATTGCACGCAATTGACACGCATGAAATGCCCTGCACTCTGCAGAGATTCCATCGTTTTCTGGCGCTTGCGATTATCAGGAAAAATTAGTGGTGCTGCTGAGTGGGATTGAACCACCGACCTCTCCCTTACCAAGGGAGTGCTCTACCACTGAGCTACAGCAGCGCCGGGAAGGCGGCCCTATGCTTAGCGGAGCATCGCTTGTCAAGCCGCTTGCACCCAATACAGTCCTTTGGCATCGGCATTTTATGGAAAAGGCAGGAAACAAGTCGCGCGAGGAA
>JBKHWC010000195.1:0-531 GCA_046569765.1 Alphaproteobacteria bacterium
AAGGGCCTCTACCGCGTCGACAAGGGCCCGAAGGCGCTCGAGAAGCGCATCGCGGCGATGTGCGCGGAGGTCGACGAGGCGATCGCCGACGGCGCCGAGTTCATCGTGCTGAGCGACCGCGACTCCACGGCCGACCTCGCGCCCGTGCCCTCCCTGCTCATGCTCGCCGCGGTGCACCACCACCTCATCCGCACCGAGAAGCGCATGCAGGTCGGCCTCATCGTCGAGACCGGCGACGTGCGCGAGGTGCACCACTGCGCCGTCCTCATCGGCTACGGCGCCTCGGCGATCAACCCGTACCTCGCGATGGAGACGGTCGAGAACCTCGTCCGCAGCGGCATGATCACGGGGATCACCCCCGAGAAGGCCGTCCGCAACGTCATCAAGGCGCTCGGCAAGGGCGTGCTCAAGATCATGTCGAAGATGGGGATCTCGACGGTCGGCTCGTACGCCGGCGCCCAGGCCTTCGAGGCCGTGGGTCTGAGCCAGGAGTTCGTCGACCGCTACTTCACCGGCACGTCGAGCGTGCTC
>JBKHWC010000196.1:0-526 GCA_046569765.1 Alphaproteobacteria bacterium
CGATACGGTGTCACTCACAATCAACAAAGTAACCAATAAAAAAAAGCAAAACTGTCCCCTATTGATTTTTATCATCAGACGATCCGGGATTATTTGATCAAAACATCAATATTATAGTATCAATAAGCTATGGCCCACCATGTTTTATTTTTGTCAGAGCACGATTAATGGAGCGGGTGAAGGGAATCGAACCCTCGTCGTAAGCTTGGGAAGCTTCTGCTCTACCATTGAGCTACACCCGCATGCTAAAATAGGCCGATAAAAAATATCGCTATAAAGTTTACCTTACGCCAAGTCTTTTTTAAATGATACAGCTCATCATTAATGGTCAGCCCCAACATTTCGACAACCTGCTTAATCTCCAGCAGCTTCTTGAACAAATGTCATTACAGAATAAGCGTCTTGCTGTGGAACGGAATGGCGAAATCGTGCCACGCAGTCAATTCACAGAACAGCCCTTGTTTGACGGTGATCGACTTGAAATTGTAGTTGCAGTAGGCGGAGGATAAGCGTTCTCGCTTACCTC
>JBKHWC010000197.1:0-521 GCA_046569765.1 Alphaproteobacteria bacterium
TTGCGCCGGCGCACGTGGATTCGCAGTTCAGCTTCCGTTTCCGCGAGCCGGAGCGGCTGGCCAGCCCGCTCATTCGCATGGACGAGATTGATGCCGGTTATGGCGAGCGCACGGTGCTCAGGAATGTGAATTTCTCGCTGACACCGGATACCCGCCTGGGCCTGCTCGGCCCGAACGGTGCCGGCAAGTCCACGCTGATCAAGACCGTGGTGGGCGAGCTGGCACCGCTGCACGGCGAGCGCATTGCCTCGGATCACACTCGCATCGGCTATTTCGCCCAGCATCAGGTCGATCACCTTGACCTCAAGGCGTCACCGCTGTTGCAGTTGACGCGCATTGCCGGTCGCACCGATGAACTCACCTTGCGCAAGTTCCTCGGCAGCTTTGGTTTTGCCGGTGATCGCGTGGATACCACCTGCGAGAATTTTTCCGGCGGCGAGAAGGCGCGTCTGGCGCTGGCGCTGATCGACTGGCAGCGGCCGAACGTGTTGCTCCTCGACGAACCGACCAATCATCTGGAT
>JBKHWC010000198.1:0-519 GCA_046569765.1 Alphaproteobacteria bacterium
GTTGATCGACCTGCCGGGCAATGCAGCTGGCAAGGTCCTGCGCGCCATTCGCAACCAGCTGCCACATGCCCTGCTGCAATTGAGCGAAGTGCCCGACGGCGCGGCCGGTGACAACTGGCTGCGGCGCTGGGCCAGCCGCAGCTCGACCTTCGAACGGCGCCTGACCTGCAGCGTGCCGGTGCATCGCATCAGCGACGCCGATCGCCAGGAAGTCAGCGGCGATCCGCGCTATAAACTGCGCCGCGCGCGCAAACGCATCGCCGCCTGTGGCGCCCAAGTGCGGCGCGTCATCGCCACTCAGGACACCATCGGCCAGCTGCTCGATGCCATCAGCGCTGTCGAAGCGGCCAGCTGGAAAGGTGACGATGAAGTCGGCATCTTCTCCGGCGAGCAGCGCCGCCAGTGGATGTACCAGGCCTTTACCGCCCTGGCGGGTGAAGGCCTGGTGTGCCTGGTCCTGCTGGAGCTCGACGGCCGCTGCATCAGTTACCGCCTGGGCCTGCTCGAACGGGGCCGGGT
>JBKHWC010000199.1:0-509 GCA_046569765.1 Alphaproteobacteria bacterium
TCGTCGCGCACGGCAGGGAAAACCTTCCAGTAGGCCGCCAGGGCATCAATGTCGCGGTCGGGAATGCCGCCCTTGAGGTGGGCCTCGATGTCCTGCAGGTCTTCGGCCTCGGTGCTGTCGATGTAGCGCGGCAGGTTGAGGTTGAAATCGTTTTTCTCGATCTCATCCAGGCCGACCATGCGCGCGTAGCGCGGGTCGCTGCCGTCCAGCCGGGTGAAGGTGTCGACGATGCGGTGGATGTCGCGCTCGCGCAGGCGGTTCTTGGGGCCGTCTTTCATGAAGCCCTGGGCGGCGTCGATCATGAAGATGCCCTTGCGCGCGGCGGCACCGGCCTTGTCGATGACGATGATGCAGGCCGGGATGCCGGTGCCGTAGAACAGGTTGGCCGGCAGGCCGATGATGGCCTGGACCAGACCCCGTCGCACCAGGCTCTTGCGGATTTCGGCCTCGGCATTGCCACGGAACAGCACGCCGTGCGGCAAGATGCAGGCGGCCCGGCCGGTGGGCTT
>JBKHWC010000200.1:0-503 GCA_046569765.1 Alphaproteobacteria bacterium
CGACCTGCCCTCGGGCCACGTCATCCGCGCCGGCATCGAGTTCGACCGGCTCGGGCGGCGTGTGGCCTACCACCTGTACCGCTCGCACCCGGAGGACGGACTGCTCGCGCCCATGTCCGGCGGCGGCGGCATGGAGACGGTGCGCGTGCCCGCCGCCGAGATCGTGCATCTGTTCCGGCCCTTGCGTCCCGGGCAGATCCGCGGCGAGCCCTGGCTCGCGCGGGCCTTGGTGAAGCTGCACGAGCTCGATCAGTACGACGACGCGGAACTGGTACGCAAGAAGACCGCGGCGATGTTCGCCGGCTTCGTCACCCGCGACCAGCCGGAGGACGCACTGATGGGCGAAGGGCCGGCCGATGCCTCGGGCGTGGCGCTGGCGGGGCTGGAGCCGGGCACCCTGCAGATCCTCGAACCGGGCGAGGACGTGAAGTTCTCGCAGCCGGCCGACGTGGGCGGCTCCTACGCCGAGTTCATGCGTCAGCAGTTTCGCGCGGTGGCCGCCG
>JBKHWC010000201.1:0-502 GCA_046569765.1 Alphaproteobacteria bacterium
ACCCGGACGCCATCCGTGGCAGCGAGCGCGTGCGCCACGCCTACATGGGCACGGCCGATGGCGGCGACGCCGCGCTGCCAGCACCCACCACCGAGGAGGCCTGCGCATGACCACCCCCCTGCTGAGCATCCAGGACCTGCACGTGCGCTACGGCGGCATCGCCGCGCTGCGCGGCCTCGACCTCACCATCCATGCTGGCGAGACCGTCATGGTCACCGGCCCCAACGGCGCGGGCAAGTCCACGCTGATGAAGGCCATCGCCGGCCTGGTCAAGCCGCGCCAGGGCCGGATTGTCTTCGACGGTCAACTGACCACCGGCCGCGCGCCGGAAACCGTGGCCGCGAGCGGCTTCTCGCTGGTCCCCGAGGGTCGGCAGGTCTTTGGCTCCATGACCGTGCTGGAGAACCTGCGCATCGGCACCGGCCTGCGCCGCAACGCTCTGGCCGTGGCCGCCGACCTGGAATACCTGCTCGACGTGTTCCCGCTGCTGCGCGAACGCGCC